>NZ_CP015027.1:2291323-2606029 GCF_002077155.1 Sporosarcina sp. P33
GTTATATGGAAAAACTTGTTCGTCTGAAAAGAGGCTGGAAATCCGGACTGGTCCTGATTTTCATCGGATTGCTGATGCTTTCCACACTCGTTGCAAACGGCGCGAACATGATCTGGCATAATGAGGGGACGACTTGGACAGAACCGATGGCGTCCATAATCGCTTCAGTATTCAGCGGATTGCCGACTGGCGCAGCCGTCACTATCTTCTTTGTCGGCTGGTGGGTACACTTACTGACGCTTCTGACGTTCCTTGTATATGTGCCGCAATCCAAGCACGCGCACTTAATCGCAGGTCCGGCCAACGTTTATTTCCATCGCCTCGACCATGCAGGCCGTCTGAAGCCTATCGATTTTGAAGCGCTTGAAGAAGTTGAGGACGAAGAGGAAATGCCGCCGCTTGGTGTGGGCAAAATTACCGATTTTACACAGGCGCAAATGATCGACTTCTATGCTTGTGTGGAATGCGGACGCTGTACGAATATGTGTCCGGCAACGGGAACAGGGAAAATGCTGTCACCGATGGATCTGATTACGAAATTGCGTGATCATCTGACAAACACAGGGGCTGTCATGACGAAGCAAAAACCTTGGGTGCCGCAACTCATGTTTAATAATACACAGGGGAATCAGCTGGCATTTGCTGCTGCGGCAGAAGGAGTGACAGTTGATGAGTTGTACAATCCTTCATTGATTGGCGATGTCATCACAGAAGAGGAAATCTGGGCATGTACGACGTGCCGTAACTGTGAAGATCAATGTCCTGTCATGAACGAACACGTTGACAAAATCATCGACCTTCGCCGTTACCTTGTTATGACGGAAGGGAAGATGGACGCGGATGCACAGCGCGCGATGACAAACATCGAGCGTCAGGGAAATCCGTGGGGCCTTAACCGAAAAGAGAAGGAAAACTGGAGAGATGCGCGTCCTGACTTGCACATCCCGACAGTGAAAGAAGCGAAAAAAGCTGGAGAAGACTTCGAATACTTACTATGGGTAGGTTCCATGGGTGCATTCGATAATCGCTCACAGAAAATCGCGCTGTCATTCGCACACTTGCTGAATGAAGCAGGCGTAAGCTTCGCGATTCTCGGCAATAAAGAGAAAAACTCGGGTGATACACCGCGCCGTCTCGGAAATGAGTTCTTATTCCAAGAATTGGCGACTGCCAATATTGCAGAGTTTGAAAAAGCGAACGTTTCGAAAATTGTCACGATCGATCCGCACGCATATAATATCTTCAAGAATGAATATCCGGATTTCGGACTGCAGGCGATTGTCAAACACCATACGGAGCTGTTGTATGAACTCGTCATGGCAGGCAAACTGGTTCCAAAGCATGCGATCAATGAAACGATCACATTCCACGACTCCTGTTACCTGGGCCGTTATAACGATGTCTATGATCAGCCAAGAGAAATTCTCAAAGCGATCCCGGGCGTCCAGCTGGTGGAAATGAAACGTAATCGCCAGGACGGCATGTGCTGTGGCGCAGGCGGCGGTATGATGTGGATGGAAGAAGATGCAGGCCAGCGCGTCAACGTAGCACGTACAGAACAGGCACTTGAAGTCAGTCCCGGCATCATTTCCTCGGGTTGTCCGTACTGCTTAACGATGCTGTCTGACGGAACGAAGGCTGTGGAAGTGGAAGATGGAGTCGGAACATATGACATCGCAGAACTGTTAGAGCGCTCCATTTTCGGAGAGGAACAGACAGTAACTGAACCAGAAATCGCAGAGGAGCCTGAAGTCTCCGTCGCGGTGCCTGAATTGGCCGCATCTGCTGAAACTGCCGAAACTGCGGATGAAGCACTGAATAACAGCGACGAAACATCGAATTAAAATTATTGCGAATAACGCGGCAATAACGTACAATTAGAATATCTAAAACGCTGACAAGAAGAATGCTAGTTTACTAAGAGGGTACTTTGGGCTAACCTAAATTTTTGAGACAATATAAAACACCTTCGAAGTGGTACACTTGTAAAAAGTACTTACAACGGAGGTGTTTTTGCGTGGGCAAAAACGTATATTCAAGCGAAGTAAAATGGGCAGTTGTCAAAGATAAATTGAGTGGGGAATTAACAACTAAAGAAATTATGGAGAAGCACGGAGTCAAAAATAAATCCCAGATTGAAACCTGGATGAGATGGTATCGTGCAAATGAAATATATCGTTTTGATCAACCGATAGGTAAACAATATACCTTCGGTCATGGACCAGAACTTTCGAGTGAAGCGGACAAGAAAGAACGACAGATGTCTCATTTAAAAATGGAGAATGAGATTCTAAAAAAGTACATGGAGATCGAAAGGAGATTGAGAAAGAAATAGTTCTTCAGATTGTGGAAAAACTAAAAAAGAAGTATACAATAACAGCCATTTTATCCGCATTAGGAGTACCACGAGCTACCTACTATAGGTGGCGTCTGGAGGAAACGGATAAGTCTCTTTCAGTGGAAGAGGAGGCTATTATAGAATTGTGTAAACGCACTAAATATCGGAATGGACATAGAAAAATCAAAGCATTTCTAAAGCAGGAATACAACATAGAATTGAATCGCAATACGGTTCAACGCCTCATGCAAAAGCATAACTTACAGTGTCGTATCAAGCCTAAACGAAAGTGGAAATCTCAAGGGGAAAGTATCATAATTGCCCCAGATCTTCTTAAACGTAATTTCACAGCTAGTGAACCGAATCAGAAGTGGGTAACCGACATCACCTATATCCAGTATGGTAGTACGACAAAATATCTTTCAACCATTATGGATTTATACAATAATGAAATTGTTGCTTACAAATTATACGACCATCAACAGACACCACTCGTAATTGACACATTAAAGGCGGCACTAGCTGCGAGAAACCACCCCACAGGAGTGATTATACATTCGGATCAAGGGAGTGTGTATACGTCATACGCGTATCAAGCCTATATCAAGGATAACGACCTGATCGGCAGCATGTCACGTCGAGGAAACTGTTGGGACAATGCGGTGATTGAATCATTTCATTCGAGTCTGAAATCTGAAGAATTTCAATACGTTAAATTTAATTCATTACGCAATAATATTGTAGTTGAACGAGTAATTGCCTATTTAAATTATTATAATGAAGAACGTATCCAAGAAAAATTAGGCTACCTGACACCGATAAAATATGGTGTCAAAGCAGCCTAATCATGGTGTTTTATATGTGTCTCATATCGCTAGGTCAGTCTAACTTGTACCCTCTTATCTTATTAGCGAATATCGAGCGAGCGTTCAGTCAATATAAAAATAGGGGGAATGAAACAATGAGAACAGTAATCTTACAGGGTGCCAGAACACCGTTTGGAAAATTAGGCGGTGCGCTGCAATCACTGTCTGCAAGTGACCTAGGCGGGATCGCAATCAAAGAGGCATTATCGCGTGCGGGCATACAGGGCGACCAAGTGGATGAAGTCATCATGGGGACTGTGCTGCAGGCAGGACAGGGGCAAATTCCATCTCGTCAAGCGGCTGTAAAGGGCGGCATTCCGTATCAGGTTAAAACGGAAACGATCAATAAAGTTTGCGCTTCCGGAATGCGCAGCATCACGCTTGCTGATCAGCTGATCCGTCTCGGCGACGAGAAAGTCATTGTGGCAGGCGGCATGGAGTCAATGTCCAGCGCGCCGTACTACGCCAATGTCCGCTCAGGATTGAAAATGGGTGACAGCACATTGGTAGACGGCATGATCTATGACGGTTTGACTTGTTCATTCTCTCCTGGCAATGTCCACATGGGCACATACGGCAACAGGACAGCAAATGATTTCTCATTAAGCCGTGAAACACAGGACCAATGGGCGCTTCGCAGCCATGAGCGCGCACTGAACGCAATCGATAATAAATGGTTTGAAGATGAAATTGTGCCTGTCAGCATTCCGCAGCGAAAAGGTGACCCGGCAGTCATCACAGAAGACGAAGGCCCGCGCAGAGGCAGTTCACTCGAAGCATTGGCAAAACTGCGTCCGGCATTCGGTAAAGACGGAAGTGTTACAGCAGGAAACGCGCCAGGCATTAACGACGGAGCATGTGCTGTCGTGCTGATGAATGAAGACGAAGCGAAAAAACAAGGAAAAGAACCGCTGGCTGTCATTCTGGGGCACGCAGAAGTAGCGATTGAACCGGAACGTTTCCCTGAAACACCGGGGCATGTAATCAACGCACTTCTTGAAAAAACGGGAAAGACAACAGATGATATCGATTTATATGAAATTAATGAAGCGTTCGCGGTCGTTGCGCTTGCAAGCTCGCAAATCGCAGAACTCGATGAAGAAAAAGTCAATGTCAATGGCGGGGCAGTGGCACTTGGCCACCCGATCGGCGCAAGCGGGGCGCGCGTCGTTCTAACTTTGGCGAATGAACTGAAACGCCGCGGCGGCGGAATCGGCATTGCGGCAATTTGTTCAGGCGGCGGCCAAGGTGATGCCATCATGATTGAAGTACCAAAATCAAACTGACCGGGAGGCATTTCAGATGACAATCGAGAAAGTATTCGTAATCGGCGCAGGCCAAATGGGCGGAGGGATCGCCCAGGTCTGTGCACAGGCAGGCTATGAAGTCACACTTCACGATATTAATGAAGCTGCACATGACCGCGGTTTTGAGGTCATTAAGAAAAACTTATCGCGTAACGTGGAAAAGGGCCGTATGACTGAGGGAGAGAAAGAAGAGATCCTTGGCCGTTTCACGAAGTCGGTAGATCTGCAAAATGCAAAACATGCCGATATCGTGATTGAAGCAGCAGTCGAAAATATGGAAGTAAAATCAAAAATATTTGCAGAGCTGGATGAAATCACACCGTCTCATACGATTCTCGCAACAAATACTTCTTCATTGCCGATTACAGAAATCGGTGCGGCAACGAAACGTCCCGGTAAAGTCATCGGCATGCATTTCATGAATCCGGTGCCGGTGATGCAGCTTGTGGAAGTCATTCGCGGCCTTGCGACAGACGATGATGTCTATGAAGCAGTGGAAGACATGACAAAGAAGCTCAACAAAACACCGGTGGAAGTAAATGATTATCCGGGATTCGTTGCAAACCGTGTGCTTATGCCGATGATCAACGAAGCAATCTTCACACTGTATGAAGGCGTCGCAACGAAAGAAGCAATCGACGATGTCATGAAAATGGGCATGAATCACCCGATGGGGCCGCTGCAGCTGGCAGATTTCATTGGACTCGATACATGTTTGTATATTATGGAAACCTTGTATGAAGGATTTGGAGACTCGAAATACCGTCCGTGTCCGCTGCTCCGTAAATACGTCAAAGCGGGCTGGTACGGTAAAAAGACGGGCCGCGGATTTTACTCATACGAATAATTTTATTAAGCTGAAAGCAAGAGGTGAAAAGAATGGATTTCATGTTAACAGAAGAGCAACAAATGATGCGTCAAATGGTCCGGGACTTTGCAAAAAACGAGATCGAGCCTTGGATTCCACGAATGGAAGAAGGGGAATTTCCTCGTGAATTGCTGGAGAAAATGGGCGGGCTCGGATTGATGGGGATTACAGCGCCTGAGAAATACGGAGGTTCAGAAATGGACTTTCTGTCATACATTATCGCCATTCACGAACTGTCAAAAGTAAGTGCAGTCATGGGTGTTGTTCTGTCCGTCCATACTTCTGTTGGCATGAATCCAATCCTCTACTTCGGCACAGAAGAACAAAAGAACCGCTATTTGCCGAAGATGGCGTCTGGTGAATACCTCGGCGCGTTCTGCCTGACAGAAGCATCATCGGGATCAGATGCAGGCTCATTGAAAACATCAGCTAAGCGGGTGGATGACCACTACGTCATTAACGGTTCTAAAATGTTCATCACAAACGGCGGAGAAGCGGACGTCTACATCGTCTTCGCAAACACCGCGCCTGACAAAGGAACATATGGCATCACAGCATTCATCGTCGACCGTGACACACCGGGACTTTCCATCGGCAAAGATGAAAAGAAAATGGGATTGCACGGCTCGCGGACTGTTGCGCTGAGCTTCGATAATATGAAAGTACCTGCAGAAAACAGACTCGGTGAAGAAGGCGGCGGCTTTAAAATCGCCATGGCCAATCTGGACGTCGGCCGCATCGGCATCGCAGCGCAGGCACTCGGCATAGCGGAAGCATCACTTGAAGCTGCAGTCAGTTACGCCAAAGAACGCGAACAATTTGGCAAACCAATCGCAGCCAATCAAGGAATCGGCTTCAAACTGTCCGATATGGCAACCGCAGCAGAAGCCGCCCGACTGCTCGTCTACCGTGCGGCATGGCTGCGCGCAGAAGGCAAACCGTGCGGGAAAGAAGCCTCCATGGCCAAATTATTTGCAGCACAGACTGCAGTAGACAACTCCATCGAAGCCGTTCAAGTATTTGGCGGCTACGGCTACACAAAAGACTATCCGGCAGAACGTTACTTCCGCGATGCGAAAGTATGCCAAATCTACGAAGGCACAAGCGAAATCCAAAAAGTAGTCATCGCCAAACACATCACAGGCTGACGAACAGGGGATGGATAACGCACAGAGACCGCCTGTCTGATGTAATAGCGCGGATGGGCGGCGGATTGGCAAGGCCAGCCGGCGGAATCGCGTGGTCTTGGTTTCCGATGGCGCGGTCCGCCAGCCATAAAAATTTCATTAATCAAACAAAAGGGTGGGAGTATAATGGACTTTAAACTGACAGAAGAACACGAAATGATTCGCAAAATGGTACGGGACTTTGCACAAAAAGAAGTAGCACCAACCGCAGCACAGCGCGACGAAGACGAGACATTCGACATGGATATTTTCCGTAAGATGGCCGAACTCGGACTGACAGGAATTCCGTGGCCTGAAGAGTACGGCGGCATCGGCAGCGACTACCTGGCCTATGTGATCGCAGTGGAAGAGCTGTCACGTGTCTGCGCATCTACAGGAGTTGTCCTTTCCGCACATACATCACTAGCAGGATGGCCGCTGTTCAAATATGGCAATGAAGAGCAAAAACAAAAATACTTACGCCCGCTCGCTGAAGGCTCCAAAATGGGCGCATACTGTCTGACAGAAGCAGGCTCAGGCTCAGATGCTGGCGGCATGAAAACTACGGCAAAGCTTGACGGTGACGATTACGTGCTGAACGGCTCGAAAATCTTCATCACGAACGGCGGAATTGCCGACACATACATTGTCTTTGCGGTAACGGATCCTGAATCCAAACATAAAGGAACAAGCGCATTCATCGTTGAAAGTACATTTGAAGGCTTCTCAGTAGGTAAGAAAGAGAAAAAATTGGGCATTCGTTCATCTCCGACAACAGAAGTCGTACTCGACAACTGCCGCGTACCGAAAGAAAACCTCCTCGGAGAAGAAGGCGACGGATTTATTATCGCTATGAAAACACTTGACGGCGGCCGTAACGGAATTGCAGCACAGGCAGTCGGAATCGCACAGGGCGCCTTGGATGCGGCAATCGACTACTCGAAAGAACGTGTGCAGTTCGGCAAGCCGATTGTAGCCAATCAGGGGATCAGCTTCAAACTTGCAGACATGGCAACCGCAACGGAAGCTTCCCGTCTGTTGACTTATCAGGCGGCATGGCTTGAATCAAACGATCTGCCGTACGGTAAGGCATCCGCCATGGCAAAATTGATGGCCGGCGATACGGCGATGAAAGTCACAACAGAAGCCGTTCAAGTATTCGGCGGCTATGGTTATACGAAAGACTATCCGGTGGAGCGCTATATGCGCGACGCGAAAATCACGCAAATTTATGAAGGAACGCAGGAAATTCAACGTCTCGTCATCTCTCGCATGCTGACGAAATAACAGGGGGTACACCCAATGGCAAAACATGAAGTAAAATCTACCGTCAAAGATGAAGAACTCATTCAGAAAAGACGGGAACAAATCAGCCGGGGAGCTGTAAAACTATTTATCGATAAAGGATTTCACAGGACAACAACACGTGAAATCGCCAAAGAAGCCGGCTTCAGCATCGGCACACTATATGAATATATTCGTACAAAAGAAGATGTTCTGTATCTGGTCTGTGACAACATCTATAACGAAGTGAGGATTCGTCTGTCCGAGCTCGACACAAACGACAAGACGGTGGAAGGCTTGCGCGCGGCAATAGCCCGTTATTATGAAGTCATTGATCAAATGTCAGATGAATTTCTCGTCATGTATCAGGAATCCAAGTCATTGCCGAGCGAAGCACTGCGTTACGTGCTCACAAAAGAACTGGAAATGGTTGAACAGTTCGAGAAAATCATCCGCCGCTGCATGGAAGCAGGAAATCTGCGCATTGGACCGGATGAAGTATCATTGACAGCTCATCATATCCTCGTTTCAGGCCAAATGTGGTCATTCAGAAGATGGGCACTGCGTAAAGAGTATACACTGCAGCGCTACATCGAAGTACAAACAGATCAAATTATCAAAGGTTTGGGTAAATAACTTGCGAACTCCGCCGCGGGACATCTCCCGGGCGGCAGTCAGCATGCAAGGAAGGCGGAAAGCAAAATGGCTACTGAAGAAATTTATAAACCGAAACATCATATTCGTTTTGTGACGGCATCCAGTTTGTTCGACGGACATGATGCATCCATCAATATTATGCGGAGAATTTTGCAGTCGACTGGAGCAGAAGTCATCCACCTCGGGCATAACCGATCTGTTGAGGAAGTTGTAAACGCTGCCATTCAGGAAGACGTGCAGGGAATTGCGATGTCATCCTATCAGGGCGGGCATGTCGAATATTTTAAATATATGTATGATTTATTGAAAGAACGGGGCGCTTCCCACATTAAGATCTTCGGCGGTGGCGGAGGAGTCATCATCCCGAAGGAAATCAAAGAGTTGCATGATTACGGCATTGAATGGATTTTTTCACCGGAAGACGGCCGGAAAATGGGTTTACAAGGCATGATCAATAAAATTATGGAACTATCCGATTTCTCCACGACTCCCGAAAGCGAAGAAGCCAACCTCGAAAACCTGACGGCTGAAACGCCTGGCATTCTGGCAAACTTGATTACGTACGTTGAAGAGAATCATCTGCATAAAAACGAAGCAACCGAGCAATTACTCGAACATGCGCGCGAAAAGTCCAAACAAACCCCCGTACTTGGAATCACTGGTACAGGCGGTGCGGGTAAGAGTTCATTGACTGATGAATTAATCCGCCGTTTCTTGCGTGAATTCCCGGATAAACGGGTAGCTATTCTTTCCGTCGATCCGACGAAGCAAAAGACAGGCGGCGCATTGCTTGGAGACCGCATCCGCATGAATGCCATATTCAATAATCGCGTCTATATGCGAAGCCTCGCGACAAGAGGCTCCCGTTCCGAACTGACGACTGCCATTCATGACGTCCTGGATGTTACGAAGGCGGCCGGCTATGATCTGATCATTGTTGAGACGAGCGGGATCGGTCAGGGGGACGCGCGCATTACGGATATCTCCGATGTCTCAATGTATGTCATGACGAGCGAATTCGGTGCGCCGACACAGCTTGAGAAAATCGATATGATCGACTTTGCCGATTTAATTGTCATCAATAAATTCGAGCGGAAAGGTTCGGAAGATGCATTAATCCAAGTGCGCAAACAGTATCAGCGCAGCCATTTATTATTTAATGAAGATCTTGAGTCAATGCCTGTGTATGGAACCATTGCGAGTCAGTTCAATGACAAAGGGACGAATACGCTGTTTGCTGCACTAATCGACAAACTGAATGCGGTCACTGATTCCGACTGGACGACCAGCTACGCGGAAACTGTCAAAGATCAGAAACAGACTGTAATCATCCCGCCTGACCGCAGTCATTACTTGCGTGAAATCGCATCTGCTGTCCGCAATTACCACGTCAAATCTGCACAGCAGGAAGAACTGGCACGGCGTCTGTTCCAGCTTGAAGGTGCCATTGAATCAGTGAAAGAAGCGGATTCCAATGAAGCGCTGCTTGCTTCATTGAATAGTTTAAAAGAAGGCATAGAAGAGCAGCTGACAGGCGAATCCAAAAAGACGCTGAAAAATTGGGAAGCTTTAAAAGAATCATATAAGCAGGATGAATATGTCGTCAAAATCCGCGACAAAGAAATTCGCACGTCGCTCAACACAGTCAGCCTGTCGGGCTTGAAAGTTCCGAAAGTAGTTTTGCCGAAGTTCAAGGACTACGGTGAAATTCTGCGCTGGGTATACAGCGAAAACGTGCCGGGCTCATTCCCTTACACGGGAGGTGTTTTCCCGTTCAAACGTGAAGGGGAAGATCCGCGCCGGCAATTCGCCGGGGAAGGAACGCCGGAGCGAACGAACCGCCGATTCCATTACGTATCAAAAGATGACGATGCCAAACGCTTATCGACAGCGTTCGACTCTGTAACTTTGTACGGGGAAGATCCGGATGAACGTCCGGATATTTACGGGAAAGTAGGAGAGTCAGGAGTCAGCATCTGTACGCTGGAAGATATGAAGAAACTCTATGACGGGTTTGATCTTTGTTCGCCGATGACCTCTGTTTCGATGACAATCAACGGACCGGCTCCGATTATCCTGGCAATGTTCATGAACTCAGCAATCGATCAGCAAGTGCGGAAAAAAGAAGATGAACTGGGCCGTACACTGACTGTTGAAGAATTCACGGACGTGCGCGAAAAAACATTCCAGACTGTGCGCGGAACCGTGCAGGCGGATATTCTTAAAGAAGACCAAGGACAGAATACTTGTATTTTCTCCACGGAATTTGCGCTGCGTCTGATGGGGGATATCCAGCAGTACTTCATCGATAAAAAAGTGCGCAATTACTATTCTGTGTCGATTTCCGGCTACCACATCGCAGAAGCAGGCTCAAATCCCATTTCACAGCTGGCGTTTACGCTCGCAAACGGCTTCACCTACGTAGAATATTACTTGAGCCGCGGCATGCATATCGACGACTTTGCACCGAATCTGTCGTTCTTCTTCTCGAACGGCCTCGATCCGGAATATAGTGTAATCGGCCGTGTCGCACGCCGAATTTGGGCGGTTGCGATGCGCGATAAATACGGTGCCAATGAGCGCAGCCAAAAGCTGAAATATCACATTCAGACATCAGGCCGCAGTTTACATGCGCAAGAAATTGATTTCAACGATATCCGTACCACGCTGCAGGCATTGATGGCGCTCCAGGATAATTGTAACTCGCTGCACACAAACGCATACGACGAAGCAATTACGACACCGACAGAAGAATCAGTGCGCCGTGCGATGGCAATCCAGATGATCATCATGAAAGAACACGGCTTATCCAAAAATGAAAATCCGCTGCAGGGCGCATTCATTATTGAGGAAATGACGAGCCTGGTGGAAGAAGCGGTCCTGCAGGAATTTGACCGCCTGAATGACCGCGGCGGCGTACTCGGTTCTATGGAAACGCAGTATCAGCGCGGAAAGATCCAGGAAGAGTCCATGTACTACGAAATGAAAAAACATTCAGGCGAGCTGCCGATCATCGGTGTCAATACGTATTTGAACCCGAATCCGCCGTCTGAAGACGATATCGATAACATGGAACTGGCACGCGCAACGAAGGAAGAAAAAGAAGCACAGATCCGCAATCTGCGCGCGTTCCAGGCTGCGTACGCAGATAAATCAGAGCAAGCGCTGGCGAACCTTCAGCAAGTTGCGGTTTCAGGAGGCAACGTCTTCGCCGAACTGATGGAAACCGTTAAAGTGGCAAGTCTGGGCCAAATCACTAACGCTTTATATGAAGTAGGCGGGCAATACCGCCGTAATATGTAATAACCCGCAGAAAAGGATGTCTCAGAAGCCATAACTTCTGTTGACATCCTTTTTTGCATAGATAGAAGTCCCCCGCTTAGCGGCAATGAAGGGCGAGGTAATGAATGAGTATTCAAGGCTTCCCATTGTATATTTATCAGATACATAAAATTCATTGCCTTCAAAGTGGATAAATTAGCAATTTTGTCAGTATAATGATAACAACTAAGAAAAGGGACGTGTTGAATGTGAGATGGTATTATCACGCGATTATAATAGCTTTATTGATTATTCTCACACTCGTCCTCTACAAGAGCGGGCTGGGTGCATTTCCCTTTGCATTTGCATCGGTCTATTTGGGGTATCTGACTATAAATGAATACAGAAATATTAAGAGAAGTAAAAGAATGTAGCATATTGGAAGAAAAACTGTATATAATGTAAACTATGCACAGCAGTTACAAAAGAAAACGTGAATCGGCCAAATCACTTGCTGACTTGGCCGGTCCGCGCGTGATTCATAGAAGAAAGGACGTGCCATACATTGAATATCCATGACATGACAAAAGAAGAACTATTGGAAGAATCATTAATTAATATTACCTACCAGATTCTTACAGAGCGCCGGGAATCTCTTACGTTACAGGAATTAATGGAAGAATTCCGTAAGCTAACGGGTATCACAGATAAAGAATTGAAAGAAAAGGTCCTTCAATATTACACAGATCTGAACATCGACGGCAGATTCCTCGCAATTCAGGACAACCGCTGGGGCTTGCGCGAATGGTATCCGGTCGATCAGATCGAAGAAGAGACAGCGCCAGTCGTAAAAGTGCGCAAAAAGAAAAAGAAGAAAAAAGATTACGATGATGAAGATGAAATCGAAGAAGATGACGACGAAGAAGAAATCTTCGACGAAGAATATGTGGAACTTGGCGAAGAAGACGATGACGTGGATGACGAGGAAGAAGACGAGGACGTTATCGAGATCGAAGAAGATTTAATCGATCCTGACGACGACCTGGAAGTTATTCCTGAAGAAGAACTCGACATCGACGAAGAAGATGAAGAGGACGAGGAAGAAGAGTACGAGGAAGAGGAATAATCAGACTTGACTTTTCCGGCCCAAAAATATAAGATTTGTATGGGCTCCTGAAAAGGACACATGAATTCGTGTATACGCGCTCCTTATTGTAGTTACGCTACAAATGGGGCGCTTTTTTGATTTTATATCCACCCTGACAGCATGTAAAAAGAACAAATGGAGGAACTACACATGACAAAATATATTTTTATTACAGGCGGAGTCGTCTCATCTCTTGGTAAAGGAATCAATGCGGCGTCACTCGGACGTTTGCTGAAAAACCGCGGTTTGAAAGTTACCAACCAAAAATTCGACCCGTACATTAACATCGATCCGCGTATGATGAGCCCATACCAGCACGGTGAAGTTTTCGTCACTGAAGACGGGGCGGAAACGGATCTTGACATCGGCCACTACGAACGTTTCATCGATATCAAATGTAATCGGTATTCAAACGTCACAATGGGGAAAGTTTATGATCTTGTATTGCGCAAAGAACGCAGCGGCGAATACAAAGGCGCGACAGTCCAGGTCATTCCGCATATTACAAATGAAATCAAAGAACTGGTCAAACGTGCGGGCGAAACGCTGAATGCAGACGTGGTAATTACAGAAATCGGGGGCAGCGTCGGAGATATCGAGTCATTGCCGTACCTCGAAGCAATCCGCCAATTGAAGACGGACTTAGCAAAAGATGATGTCATGTATATCCACAACACATTAATTCCATACCTTCATGCAGCAGGGGAAATGAAAACAAAGCCGACACAGCACAGCGTGAAAGAATTGCGCAGTCTCGGAATTCAGCCGAACATGATCGTCGTGCGAAGCGAATACCCGGTACCGCAGGAAATGAAAGACAAAATCGCGCTGTTCTGTAACATCAAGCCAGAAGAAGTAATCGAAGCGCTTGACGCAGAAACATTATACGAAGTGCCGCTTCGCCTTCACGAACAAAATATGGACCAGCTTGTTGTTGACTTCCTGGGTCTTGAAACACCGCAGCCTGAACTGTCTGAAGTAGAGGAACTTGTGAAACTGGTAAAATCATTGAAGCAAACAGTGAAAATCGCGCTTGTCGGTAAATATGTAGAATTACAGGATGCGTATATTTCAGCAGTGGAAGCAATGCGCCATGCAGGGTACGCATTCAGCACAGACGTTGATATCCAGTGGATCAACTCAGCAGACGTCACTTCAGAAAACGTGGCGGAACTTCTCGGGGACGCTGACGGAATTCTTGTGCCGGGCGGCTTCGGCGACCGTGCGATTGACGGAAAAATCGAAGCGATCACATACGCACGTGAACAGAAAATTCCGTTCTTCGGCATCAGCCTTGGCTTACAGCTGGCTGCCACTGAAATTGCGCGTAACGTGCTTGGTCTGAAATCTGCTCATTCTTTAGAGTTTGATACAGAGACAGAACATAAAATTACAACATTCCACCCGGATTGCCGCACAGCTAGTGAAGCAGACAGCACATTGCGTCTGGGTGCTTATCCATGTAAAGTGTCTGAAAACACAAAGGCATACAATGCATACGGTGAGGAGCTGGTTTATGAACGCCACCGCCACCGTTATGAAATTAACTTAGCGTACCGCGCGCAGCTGGAAGAGGCAGGATTTATCGTATCGGGCATCAGCCCGGATGGCCGTTTGATCGAAATTATGGAATTGCAGGATCATCCATTTTTCCTCGGCTGCCAGTTCCACCCGGAATTCGCTTCCCGTCCAACTACTCCACAGCCGCTGTTCCGCGAGTTTATCCGTGCAGCACTGGAACACCGAAACTAAAAAAATGCCGTCAGAAGAGAGTTCTTCTGGCGGCATTTTTGTATGCTGCATACGGACTAATAAAAGAAATGAAAGTTAGTCAGCAGATTAATCTGTACATGAATCTCAAATACGTTTAGTGACCGCATGAATTAGCTGGCCCATCATGGGCACTCAAGAAAAAAACAAGTGCATAAGTCCCGCATCCTAACCCAATGCCGGCAAATTTGTTTTATAAATCGTCTTCATCCGCCAGCATGTCGTCCATTGCGAGCTTTACTGCCTCGTAGGCGAATAGTGCGGCGAGTGCGTGCGGCTGGACGATTCGTTCGCCTGTCGGACCCGGTATCAGCCCTTTTTTTAAACCTGTCGAAATATAAGCGAACGCAAGGGAGGAAAGTTCATTGTCGTCAGTGTCTTTATCTGCGGCTAGTGCGGCGAATGGGACGAATTGATCAGACAGCTGTTCTGCCAATTCTAGTGCAGCAGGATGATCTGCATTTCGTGCCAGCAGCCACACGCGGTCTGCGGTGGTCAGTTCGAGCTCTTTCGTATAGCGGACTGCGCCGTTCATTGGCTCTGCGCCTTCCAATGCAGTGGACGCAATGGCCTCCATTTCACCAAAAGCCGCCAAAATGATGCGCCCTTCGCCAACAAGTGCCTGCGCAAGCAGACGGGCTGTATCTTCAATTTCTTGTTCCTGGCCTTCTGCAATTCTCTCCAGAAGTCCTCTGATTTGTGTCGTCAATATTTTCACGGAAATCCCTCCAAAATCTCAGTATAGGCGACAAAAGGTAGAAGTGCAAAAGTAAATGTAAAATAATAAAGGAAATCTTGTGAGTATTTAGAATAATACACAATAGAGTAAAAATGAGTTAAACTAGTAAAAACAGGTTGTACTCATATTTAAATATTTTTTATGCCGACGAATTATAGCTATATACGTATAATAATAATCGGATTTAATGAGTTGATTTATGGAATGCTGGAGAACACGGGGGAAACACAGGGGAAATTCACGTATTGGGGGAGATGGGTATGAAGCATTTATTAATTGTAGATGATCAGCCGGGTATCCGGTTGTTACTGGAAGAAATATTTAAGTCAGCGGATATAAAAACATCGCTCGCGTCAAACGGAAAAGAGGCGCTGGAAATTGTCCGGCAGCATCATCCCGACTGTGTGCTGCTGGACATGAAGATGCCGGGGATGAATGGCGTCGAAGTGCTTCAGGAAATTAGAAATATCTCACCGAAGGCGCTTGTCATGATGATGACGGCATACAGCGAAGTGGAACTGACGGAAGAAGCAGACAGACTTGGCATCGATCATCACTTTACTAAGCCATTTGATATATTTGACGTACGCAATACCGTATTAAAAAGGTTGCAGCTGCAAGGCGCCTGACAGTAGTAATCATGGCGTGAATTTGATATGCTTACAGGTAGAAATTAATATAATAAAAATACATTATAATTCGTATGAACCCAAGGAGGAATTTTGCATGCCACTCGTCTCGATGAAAGAAATGATGATTCAGGGGAAAGAAAAAGGATACGCGATCGGCCAGTTTAACCTCAACAATTTAGAATATACACAGGCGATCCTGCAGGCCGCTGAAGAAGAAAAATCACCTGTCATCTTAGGCGTTTCAGAAGGTGCGGCGCGCTATATGGGCGGTTTCAAAACTGTTGTCATGATGGTAAAAGGATTAATGGAAGACTATGGCACAACGGTGCCTGTTGCCATTCACCTGGATCACGGGTCCAGCTTTGAGAAGTGTCAGGAAGCAATCGAAGCAGGCTTCACTTCTGTCATGATTGATGCGTCTTCTAAACCGCTTGAAGAGAATATTGCTATTACAAAAAAAGTGGTAGAATTAGCAAAGCAGCATAATGTATCTGTAGAGGCTGAGCTTGGCGTCGTAGGCGGACAGGAAGATGACGTCATCGCGGACGGTGTCATCTATGCAGATCCTGCCGAATGTAAAGAACTGGTAGAGAAAACAGGCATCGACTGCCTGGCGCCTGCACTTGGTTCTGTACACGGCCCATATAAAGGAGAGCCGAATCTGGGGTTTGAAGAAATGGAAGAGATCTCCAAACAGGGAGATATTCCGCTAGTATTGCACGGAGGTACAGGAATCCCGACAAAAGATATTCAGCGTGCAATTTCATTAGGCACATCTAAAATTAACGTCAACACAGAAAACCAAATTCAGGGTACGCAAGCTGTGCGTGATACATTGCAGGCAGATCCGAAAGTCTATGATCCACGTAAATACCTTGCGCCGATGCGTGAAGCTATTAAAGAAACGGTCATCGGAAAAATGCGTGAATTTGGAAGTTCACAGCAAGCGTAATGATAGAGTGAAGACAGGACAAAGGAGGAGCGCAATACGTCTCCTTCTTTTGCTTTTCAGTAAATGAACGATTCATAACTAGGAGGACAATACACGTGAAATTTTTTATAGATACTGCAAATTTTGAAGAAATCAAAGAAGCGCACAGCTGGGGGATTATCTCTGGCGTTACGACCAATCCGTCGCTTGTCGCAAAGGAAAACATTTCATTCCATGACCGTTTAAAGGAAATTACAGCGCTTGTTCCGGGTTCTGTCAGCGCGGAAGTAATTTCACTAGATGCAGAAGGTATGATTGAAGAAGGACGCAAGCTTGCGGCACTGGCAGACAATATTACGGTGAAGCTGCCGATGACGCCTGAAGGTTTACAGGCTTGTTCGGTATTTGCGGCTGAAGGAATCAAAACGAATGTCACACTGATTTTCTCCGCCAATCAGGCATTGCTGGCAGCGCGCGCAGGTGCGACTTATGTTTCTCCGTTCATCGGACGCCTGGACGATATTGGCCAAAATGGGACAGAACTGATTGAAACAATTTCAGATATCTTCACAATTCACGACCTGGATACGCAAATTATTGCGGCTTCCATCAGACACCCGCAGCATATTACAGCTGCAGCACTTGCCGGCGCACATATTGCGACGACTCCATTCAACGTGTTGCAAAGTCTTTTTGCTCATCCGTTAACGACTAAAGGTATTGATCAGTTTTTGAAAGACTGGGAAACCAGAACGAATAAGTGATGGAACAAAAGGAGCTTGAAATGGACGTTTACAAAATCAAAGGCGGAAAACGGCTGCAAGGAACCATCAGAGTAAGCGGTGCAAAAAACAGCGCGGTTGCCCTCATTCCCGCTGCTATTCTGGCCGACTCACCGGTAACGATTGCAGGACTTCCCGAAATTTCTGACGTTTACACATTGCAGGCATTAGTTGAAGAAATTGGCGGGAGCGTAGAATTGAAAGACGGCGTGATGACTATCGATCCGTCAGAAATCATTTCCATGCCGCTGCCAAACGGTAACGTGAAAAAACTGCGTGCATCGTATTATATGATGGGTGCGATGCTCGGCAAGTTCAAACACGCGGTCATCGGATTACCGGGCGGCTGCCACCTGGGCCCGCGTCCGATTGATCAGCATATTAAAGGCTTTGAAGCACTCGGCGCGAAAGTGGAGAATGAACATGGCGCTATTTATCTGCGGGCAGATGAACTCCGCGGTGCGAAAATCTATCTGGATGTTGTCAGCGTTGGCGCGACGATTAATATTATGCTGGCGGCTGTTAAGGCGAAAGGCAAAACGGTCATTGAAAATGCTGCAAAAGAACCTGAAATTATTGACGTTGCGACGCTGCTTTCCAATATGGGTGCGAATATTAAGGGCGCAGGCACAAACGTCATCCGTATTGAAGGAGTAGAAACATTGCACGGCACAAAGCATACGATTATTCCGGATCGCATTGAAACGGGCACTCACATGATCATGGCCGCAGCAATCGGGGATGGCATCACCATTGATAATGTCATCCCGCTGCACGTGGAAGCAGTGACTGCGAAACTTCGTGAAATGGGCGTCAAAGTGGAAGTGGGAGAAGAACAAATTTTCATTCCTAAGCCAGAAAAGCTGGAGGCGGTCGATGTGAAGACACTGGTGTATCCGGGCTTCCCGACAGATCTCCAACAGCCGTTTGGCGTGTTGTCGACACAAGCGGAAGGTTCTTCCATTTTGACAGACACCATCTATCCGGCGCGCTTTAAGCAAATCGATGAGCTTCGCCGAATGAATGCAGACGGCAGGGTGGAAGGGCGTTCGGCAATTATTACCGGACCGACACCATTGCACGCTGCAACTGTTGAAGCGACAGACTTGCGTGCAGGCGCCGCTTTATTGATTGCAGGACTTTTGGCCACCGGTGAGACAGAAATTCATGAAATTGAGCACATCGAACGAGGATACGGCAAGATTATTCAAAAGCTGAAAAACCTTGGTGCAGACATCAATAAAGTGAAAGTGCCGGTGCAATCCTCGATTTCGGAGTGACGCTAATTGCCAAAAGGTGTATAATAGATTTAAACGACACATCCACTGCCGAAACGCAGTAAAAATGGATGCGGACGTAGGCAAATGAAAGGTAATACGCAATACGCGCCTTACCGCAAACAGGAGGAACAAAACATTATGGAACGCAGTTTATCAATGGAACTAGTACGTGTGACAGAGGCGGCGGCTGTAGCAGCGGCGCGCTGGATGGGACGCGGTTTGAAAAATGAAGCAGATGACGCGGCAACAGAAGCAATGCGCACGGTATTCGATACAATCCCAATGGAAGGTGTAGTCGTCATTGGTGAAGGTGAAATGGACGAAGCGCCGATGCTGTATATAGGTGAAGAACTCGGAACAGGTCACGGCCCGGCTGTAGATATCGCGGTAGATCCAGTGGAAGGCACAAACATCGTAGCGGCAGGCGGATGGAATGCACTTGCTGTTCTTGCGGTTGCAGACAAAGGAAACTTGCTGAATGCACCGGATATGTACATGGATAAAATTGCAGTCGGACCTGAAGCAGTCGGTAAAATTGATATCGACGCAAGTGTCACAGATAACTTGAAAGCTGTCGCAAAAGCGAAGAACAAATCAGTATCCGACCTAGTGGCATCTGTTTTGAACCGTGAACGCCATCAGGCAATTATTGAGGAAATCCGTGAAGCGGGCGCACGCATCAAGCTGATCGAAGATGGCGACGTAGCAGCTGCCATCAACACAGCTTTCGATGATACAGGTGTGGATATTTTATTCGGCAGAGGCGGCGCTCCTGAAGGCGTTATCGCAGCAGTCGGTTTAAAATGTCTGGGCGGAGAAATCCAAGGACGTCTGGTCCCTTCGAATGATGAAGAGAGAGCCCGCTGCATCAAAATGGGCATTGACGTAGACCAAGTTCTCATGATGGATGATTTGGTAAAAGGAGACGACTGTATTTTTGCGGCAACCGGCGTAACAGACGGCGAGCTGATGGACGGCGTGCAGTTTAAAGGCTCGTACTGCCGTACACAATCTATCGTTATGCGCTCTAAATCAGGAACGATCCGTTTCGTAGAAGGTCGCCACAGCATTGCGAAAAAGCCTCTTCTTGTGATGCAAGACTAACTCCCTCAACACCCGGTGTTACAGCCGGGTTTCTATTTCCTAAAACTATTCAAATCCATAATGTACGGCATTTTTGGAAAGGAAGTACATCTCGTACTCTCCTTTCTATTTACTGTGCCGAAATTTCCATAATAAAAATGAAGAGTGGTGTACGCACAGATGACAATGATTACTCTTGCCGACCTCGAGAACATGACGCTCAAGGAGCTGTATTCTCTCGCGAAGCAATTTAAAATCACCAACTATAGCAAACTGACGAAGAAAGAATTAATCTTTGCTATATTGAAATCTCGCGCCGAACAAGAAGGTTTCTTTTTCATGGAAGGCGTTCTCGAAATTATTCAATCAGAAGGATACGGTTTCCTGCGTCCGATCAATTACTCATCCAGTTCGGAAGATATCTACATTTCCGCATCCCAAATTCGCCGATTCGATTTGCGTAATGGCGATAAAGTAACAGGAAAAGTCCGGCCGCCAAAAGAAAATGAGCGGTACTATGGCTTGCTGCAAGTGGAAGCCGTCAACGGTCAAAATCCGGAAGTGGCACGCGAGCGCGTACATTTTCCCGCCCTGACACCTTTATATCCGGACCGTCAAATCAAATTAGAAACAGCTAAAAATAATATCTCCACACGCATCATGGATCTCGTATCGCCTGTCGGTTTCGGACAGCGCGGATTAATTGTCGCACCGCCAAAAGCGGGAAAAACAACGCTGCTGAAAGAAATCGCCAACTCGATCACGACGAATCATCCGGAAGCGGAATTAATTGTGCTGTTAATCGACGAACGTCCGGAAGAAGTAACAGACATCGAACGTTCTGTAAAAGCAGACGTTGTCAGTTCCACATTTGACGAAGTGCCGCAAAATCATGTAAAAGTGGCAGAACTGGTACTTGAACGCGCAATGCGTCTTGTCGAAAGTAAACGCGACGTCATCATCCTGATGGATTCCATTACTCGTTTGGCACGTGCATTCAACCTGGTCATCCCGCCAAGCGGCCGGACACTTTCCGGGGGAATCGATCCGGCGGCTTTCCATCGCCCTAAACGATTTTTTGGTGCTGCGCGTAATATTGAAGAAGGCGGCAGCTTAACGATCCTGGCCACAGCGCTTATTGAAACAGGCTCTCGTATGGACGAAGTCATCTACGAAGAATTCAAGGGAACCGGCAACATGGAACTGCACCTTGACCGCAGCCTGGCTGAACGCAGAATCTTCCCTGCACTCGATATCCGCCGATCAGGTACAAGAAAAGAAGAGCTGCTCATCCCGAAAGCAAATCTGGACAGACTATGGGCGATCAGAAAAACCTTCTCAGACTCCCAGGATTTCACCGAGCGCTTCATGAGAAAACTTCGGCAATCTGAGAACAACGATGAATTTTTCGATAAGCTGAATGAAGAAATGAAAAGTAAGAAGGGCAAGGGACTGATCTGATGTGGCAGTAGGTGCTTTGTCTTTCAAACTGCCGGGAAAAAGCGAAGTGCACAGCCGCAGTGAAAAGATGGAAGATAGCCTCCGCCGAACATGAAAAACCTTACTCAATACAGTGTGTAGCTATCCAATAAAAACCCAAATCAAACAGTTGCACAACATATCGAATTTTGCTATACTAATCAAGTACGGTTTTACTGTACACTGCATATACGGCTGACACACACGGGCCGTGTACGGCATCGATCCGTTTTATTGGCAACTGGCCGATAAAACGCCTAAATTCATACTCTGTTCCAGATGGTTCAGGGCGAGAGGAGAGAGACCGATGAAAGCAGGAATTCATCCCGATTACAAACTTGCAAAAGTAACTTGCTCATGTGGCAATACATTCGAAACAGGTTCTGTAAAAGAGGATATTCGAGTAGAAGTTTGCTCAGAATGTCACCCATTCTACACTGGACGCCAGAAGTTTGCTGCAGCGGACGGCCGTGTCGACCGTTTCAACAAGAAATACGGCATCAAGTCAGAAGAACAAAAGTAATAAAAGCCAGATACCCGTCAGGTGCAGTCGTGCCAGACGGGTATTTTTATAATTTTCTCTGGTAATCGCATTCGCGGAGGACGCGACCGCTCATAACACATGCAGAAGCGCTCATACTAGTATGTGATCCGCTCAGTAAGCTGGGGTAAGCGCTCATAGCCGCGCGTGATCCGCTCATAAACTTGGCCAAGCGCTCATACCAACGCGCGATCCGCTCATAATCCCGGTCCAAGCGCTCATAGTTGCCCGCGATCCGCTCATTAAGCCGGGGTAAGTGATCATAGCTGCGCGCGATCCGCTCTAAAACCTGGTTAAGCGCTCATAGTTGCGCGTGATCCGCTCATAATCCCGGTTCAAGCGCTCATAGCTGCACGCGATCCGCTCATAAACTTGGCCAAGCGCTCATAGCTGCGCGTGATCCGCTCATAAACTTGGCCAAGCGCTCATAGCCGCACGTGATCCGCTCATAAGCCCGGTTCAAGCGCTCATAGCCGCGCGTGATCCGCTCATAATCCCGGTTCAAGCGCTCATAGCCGCACGTGATCCGCTCATAAGCCCGATCCAAGCGCTCATACCAACGCGCGATCCGCTCATACAAGCAGATCAACCGCTCATAAACAAACAAAACTTAACAACTAACTCATACATATACACACAACATCGAAAGGGGATTGACCATGTACGTTTCAATGCAAGGCGGCTGGATGGAAGTCATCTGCGGCAGTATGTTTTCAGGTAAGTCGGAGGAGCTGATTCGCCGGATTCGCCGGGCGGAATTCGCCAAGCAAAAGATTGCGGTATTTAAACCGGCTATTGATGACCGGTACAGTGAAGAGGCCGTGGTCAGTCATGACGGTTCTTCGACTATCGCCAATCCAATTGCCAAAGCGAGTGAAATACCGGATCTCGTCTCAGATGATTTCGATGTGGTCGCCATTGACGAAGCACAATTTTTCGACGAGGAAATTTTAGATGTCGCAATCAGTCTTGCGGATCGGGGATTTCGTGTCATCATTGCAGGGCTTGACCAAGATTTCAGAGGAGAGCCATTCGGTCCCATGCCTCAATTGATGGCTGTGGCGGAATTGGTGACAAAACTCCAGGCAGTCTGTACTGTCTGCGGTTCGCCTTCGAGCCGGACGCAGCGGCTAATTGATGGACAGCCTGCATGCCAGGATGACCCAATTATTTTGGTTGGCGCATCTGAAGCTTATGAGCCGCGGTGCCGCCACCACCATGAAGTGCCGGTAAGCCGCGCAGAGCACGCAAAATAAACGACACGCCGTCTATCCGCACGCACGAGGATAGGCGGTTCTGTCATACAAATAAATCAGTATTCAACATTTCAGAAGAGGTGAAACTACTATGTTCGACAGACTGCAAGCAGTAGAAGACCGATATGACCGATTAAATGAACTACTTAGTGACCCCGAGATCGTCAATGATCTTGAGAAACTGCGGAATTACTCCAAAGAACAATCCGACCTGCAAGAAACTGTAGACGTATATCGTGAATATAAAGAAGTTCAGACACAATATAAAAATGCTAAAGAAATGCTTGATGAACCGTTGGATGATGAAATGAAAGAATTAGTCAAAATGGAAATAGACGAGCTGGAAGACCGGATCGAGCAGCTTGAAGAACAGCTGAAAGTGTTGCTCATTCCGAAAGATCCCAACGACAATAAAAGTGTCATTATGGAAATCCGCGGCGCAGCAGGCGGGGATGAAGCGGCTTTATTCGCAGGCAGCCTGTACCGCATGTATACACGTTTCGCGGAAATGAACCATTGGAAAGTGGAAGTCATTGATTCCTCTCCTACAGAACTGGGCGGTTTTAAAGAAATTATTTTCATGATTGACGGCAAAGGCGCGTATTCCAAGCTGAAGTACGAAAACGGCGCACACCGCGTACAGCGTGTGCCGGAAACGGAATCCGGCGGCCGCACCCATACATCCACTGCGACAGTCGCTTGTCTGCCGGAAGCGGAGGAAGTGGAAATTGAAATCCACGAAAAGGATATCCGTACCGACACATTCGCTTCATCCGGGCCAGGAGGACAATCTGTCAACACGACGATGTCCGCCGTGCGTCTGACACATTTGCCCACAGGAACGACAGTATCGATTCAAGATGAAAAATCACAAATAAAAAACAAAGAAAAAGCGATGAAAGTGCTGCGTGCCCGTGTCTATGACAAATTCATGCAGGAAGCACAGGCAGAATACGATGAAAAGCGAAAATCGGCTGTAGGGTCCGGCGACCGTTCAGAACGGATCCGCACGTACAACTTTCCGCAAAATCGTGTCACTGACCATCGAATCGGCTTAACGATTCAAAAACTCGACCAGATTATTGAAGGGAAGCTGGATGAAGTAATCGACGCGCTGATTATCGAAGAACAGGCCCGCCGCCTGGAAAGTTTGGATCGCAATGACTAAAACGATGCTGGAATCGGTAAAGCGGGCGCAGGATTTATTGTATGACCGCGGAATGGATACACATGCTGCGGAACTGGCCATGCGCGCAGTCACCGGCAAAAGCCACGCCGGCTATCTTGCCAGTTTACGTGAGATCATTCCCTATGAAACTTGCTCGCAATTTTGGGATATCGTCAAAGAACTGCTGGCTGGCAAGCCTATTCAATATATTTTAGGTGAGGAATCCTTTTACGGCTATTCATTCGAGGTGAATGAACATGTACTGATTCCGCGTCCTGAAACAGAGGAACTTGTTCATTATGCGCTAGAACGCGCCAACCGCTTATTTGGCGATAAAGTCATTCAGGTGGCGGATATCGGAACGGGCAGCGGGGCAATTGCGGTCGCTTTCAAAAAAGAGCGTCCGAGCGCCAGCGTGACGGCCACAGATTTCAGTGAAGCCGCTCTTGAAGTGGCGCAGCGTAACGCACAGCGCAATGAAGCGGATATTACATTCGTGCAAGGTGATATGGAAGAGCCGCTGCAACAGCAATCCTGGGATATTATCCTGTCCAATCCGCCGTATATCGCAGAGGACGAGAAGGCAGAAATGTCACCGACTGTCTATGCGTTCGAACCGCAAAGCGCATTATTTGCTGAAGAAGATGGGCTGTATTATTACCGCAGACTGGCGCAAAACTTGCCTCCTCTGATGAATCGCCCTGCACTGATCGGCTTTGAGATAGGATACAGGCAAGGCAAAATCGTTCAGGAATACCTCCAGCATGCGTTTCCCGAAGCAACTGTCGAGATCGCAGAAGATATCAATAAAAAAGAACGAATGATATTTTGTGAGATTCAATGAATAAAATCCTCTCCTGCGGGTCAAGATAGAGTGCAGGAGGGGATGACATGTTACAAGATTATCCGATGAACCAACAACCAACGTATACTTCAAAACTAGTGGCTTTTATAGAATTTGTACTTATACTGCTGACGATTCAAGGGGTGCTGCTCGTATTTGGCCAGCATATGACGGCAAGCGATGCCACGCAGTTCCGCATTCTGGCTAATTCAAATACGGCAGCAGACCAGCAAGTGAAGCAGAACGTGCAGGAAAAAATTGCACCGTTACTTGAGCAGGCAATCAATCAATCTGTCAATCAGCAGGAAATCCATGATAAACTTCAGGCGCTGCAGCCGGTGATACTTGACATCGCACAGTCGCAGGTGAATGGCGCGACGGTTTCAATCGAGCACAGTGCCGCATTGATTCCGCCGAAGCGCGTCGGATCATTCATTCAGCCGCAGGATGTTTATGATGCGTATGTAGTGAAAATCGGTGCCGGCAGAGGAGATAACTGGTGGTGCGCATTGTTTCCGAATGTCTGTTTTCCTGATGAAGCAAGTGTAACTGAAACAGAAGAAGAACCTGTTAGATTTTTCATTTGGGAGTGGATAAAATCACTGTTCAAATAAAACTATTCACAAATTTTGTGGATAAGATTCAGAGAATGTGTATAAAAAGGGGTTGAGCATATGGACACTACGCAAGAAAAAGTGGATAACCTAGTGGATAACGATGAAATCTATGAACAAGCTGTGGATATCCTGACTTCTGGAGGGATTGTTGCATTCCCGACTGAAACAGTTTATGGTCTCGGGGCAATTGCGACAGACGAGCAGGCGGTTCGGCGGATCTTCGAGGCAAAAGGAAGACCGTCTGATAATCCGTTAATTGTACATATTGGCAATCAGTCAGACATTACCAAATACGCGACAGACGTGCCGGAGATTGCGCATCAATTAATGGATGCATTCTGGCCGGGTCCATTGACATTGATTATGGAGAAAAAGCCCGGCGTTATTGCGGATGTCGTAACGGCAGGGCTCAGCACGGTGGCAATCCGTATGCCGGACCATCCGGTGGCTTTGCAGCTGCTGCGGAAGCTGAATATGCCGCTGGCTGCACCGAGCGCAAACCGCAGCGGAAAGCCGAGTCCGACAGAAGCCGGTCACGTCTACCATGACTTGATCGGAAGAGTGCCGCTGATCTTGGATGGCGGCGAGACGGGAATTGGCGTGGAATCCACTATTTTGGATATCACGGTCACGCCTCCCGTTATTCTGCGTCCCGGCGGAATTACTAAAGAACAGCTGGAAGAATTGATTGGTCCTGTTCATCTGGCAACGCAGCCTGCGGATCCGTCATCGGCACCGCGTGCACCTGGCATGAAGTATACGCATTATGCACCTGAAGCACCGCTGTTCGTCATCGAGCCGAATGCCGCTTATATCGAGAACGCGCTAGCCGCTATTCATCGGCAAAACAAACGCGCCGCAATCATCGGTCCGGATGAGTTATACACAGAACATGCGGATTGGTACTTTTCCACAGGTCCGATTGACAGCCGTGAAGCGATGGCATCGAGTCTGTATAAAGCAATCCGTCAGTGTGATCATACAGAAGCAGATATCATCCTGGCGATTGAGACAGATCTTTCCGGTATCGGCGCGGCGGTCATGAATCGTTTGAACAAAGCATCAGACGGCAGACGTTTTACTGAATAATAGCTGTTAACGATGAATAGCCCCCTTTGGCCCCCGCATAGGATGAACATATGCGAACTGCAAGGGGGCTTAGTCTTTGTTAGAAATCATAGCGGCTGTCGTTACGACAATCGATATTCTAATTATTTATACGCTTCTCCAGCTGCGGCGGGGCAGATTGATGATCACGCTGTGGACGATTATACTGAATATGGTGTTACCGCTTATTGGATTTTATACGGGAGAATGGATAGTGATTTACTTCACCGAGTGGAGCCACGCGCTGTCCGGCGTATTACTCTCGCTGATCGGTCTCCACATTTTGCTCGATGACTCTGAGCAGCCGTCACTCATCGAAAAGATTTCTCCGTTTTTTCTCGCTATGCTGGTCAGTGTGGATGCGTTCGCTGTCAGCGTGACATTTGGAATGATGCAGATGAATAAATGGCTGTTCATTCTGGCGTCCGGTTTCTTTGCCGGCTTTTTTAGCGTAGTAGCATTTTTGTCAACTGGCCGTATTCGGCTGATTAATGGAAAAGCAATTAGGCGGTTGGCTGGAATTGCATTAATCGGCATGGGTGTAATGTCCTTTATCATTTGAAGAATTGTGTTTCTTTTTTCACATAAATCCGGTATTCTGTAAAGTAGGTGAAGAAAATGAATATTTATTTTATTTGTACAGGCAATACGTGCAGAAGTCCTTTAGCGGAGGCATTGCTTAATCATGCGAATGTACCCGGACTTACAGCGAAATCTGCAGGAATACACGCGATGGACGGCTTGCCGATTTCCGTAAATTCCGCACAATTGCTGACGGAAGCAGGGATTTCCTTTACACCCTATTCCAATGAACTCAAAGCGTCCGAGATGGAGTGGGCGGATCTCGTCCTGACGATGACAGCAAGCCATCGGGATTTCCTGCACAGCCGTTTTCCTGAAATGAAAGAAAAAGTGTTTACATTAAAAGAGTATGCAGGTGCGGTGCCAGGAACCGACGTTCACGATCCGTACGGGGGGCATTTGGCTACATACCGCACGACATTCAATGAGCTGACAGAACTTATTGACTCAGTCATCCGGCAGCTAGCGGAGGGGAATTCATGAATGAACCGAAAAAAGTGGGACTGCGGAAAAAGCTTGTATTATTTATAGTAATACTCGCAGTCATCACCTATACAACAAGTGCGGTCTTTATTAATTGGGTGCAGCCAACGTTCTTCCCGAATGTAAAACCGTTCATCTTTCAGCTAGTAACGTACGCAATGGGCGTCATGTGGTCCGGAATTTTAGCGGCGCTGTTCAGCGTGATTTTAACAAAGCCGCTGCAGCGTCTTGAAACAGCCGCTATGCGGGTCGCGGACGGAAAGATCGGCACTGATATCGAACTGCCGAATTCTTCGGATGAAATTCATTCCGTCTCCAGTGCATTCCAGCAAGTTGTCGTGAATTTGCGCAGCATTATCGAACAGATTGAATCCAATTTCCAGGCAACAGCGGAATCGGTCGACTCATTGACGAAAGAGACGAGCGCCGCGGCAGGACAGTCCGACGCCATTGCGCGGACCATCTCGGAAATTTCAAACGGAGCGGAAAATACATCCGAAGCCATACGGGAAACGGTGCAGGCCATCGAAGATATCCGGCAGTTGGCGATGGAAGTCAATAACCGCGCAGATCAGTCGTCTGCACAATCCAAAATGATGCTGCGGGATTTGCATGCCACAACAGAAATTTTCCATTCCGTATTGGCGGGTATTCATCAAATGAGCGACCAAAGCGAGCATTCATTGGAAACCATTCGGGTGCTCGATGAAAATGCGCATAAAATTGGAGAAATCGTGGAACTGGTCGGCAGCATTGCAGGCCAGACGAACTTGCTCGCACTAAACGCATCCATCGAAGCGGCACGGGCTGGTGAACACGGCAAAGGATTCGCCGTAGTTGCAGAAGAAGTGCGCAATCTGGCAGACGAAAGCGCCAAAGCGGTCCAAATGATTTCCGGACTGGTTCAGACAATCCAGGCTGACGTCAAACAAGTCGTTGCAGAAATGCATAAACAAGTGAAAACAGCCTCAACAGAAGCCGAACGCGCCACCCAGACAAATGAAAATGTGGAAACGATGACAGCGACCATCCAGACCATGGCTCTCTTTGTGGAAGAAATCACGCAGATCGTCGGCAATCAGATGCAGACTATCGAACGCACAGCCGCGCAATCCATGGAAGTTGCTTCGATTGCAGAGCACACATCAGCCGGCGCTGAAGAAGTGCGCGCCGCCACTGAAGAACAAGTGGCATCGATAGACCAGACCAAAACCAAGGCACTGGAGCTCAAAGAACAATCCGAGGAGCTGTACAAAGTCATCCGCAAATTCGACCGAACACCAGGCTGAAAAATAGGACAACCCTGAGGCACTGCGCTTGGGGTTGTTTTTTTGCATTATAACTGGATTACACCAGTTGCGGTCATTGTAGGGGGAGAAGGGGAACGTCATTGGACTCACTGCGGCGCTGGCGGATGGCTTCCGCGATGAGCCAGACAGGAAGAGCGCCTGTCAGTCTCATCGCTACGCCGACCGCTTGTAAGGCGCCTCCGTTTAGTTAGGGGGAAGCAGATCATGACACTTCATTTGCCAAAGCATACGCCAGTCGTCAACCAGTCACTGCACTTCTTCTCTTTTAAAAAAGTACTTGGATTGTCTCCACTCAGCAGCGCAGGCACAACTGCGGGGTCGGCCGAAGTCATGAGACAACTGGCACGCTCTTCGCCAGCTGGCTCATGACGAAAGGCAATCCCCCACGTGCCTGCGCGGATCCAAAGAGCGGACAGTTGCTAACTATAATACCCGACAATGAGTCGAGCAACGACCCAAAAACCAGAGCTTGAACAGCATTAAACTCACTGCTGTTTGTAAAGTTTAGGAAAAAGCGGATTATGACATATCATTTGCCAAAGCATACGCCAGTCGCTTAGTAGTCACTGAACTTCTTCTCTTTTAAAAAAGTAACCTAGCTTGCTTCCACTCAGCAGCGCAGGCACAACTGTGGGGTCGGCCGAAGTCATGAGACAACTGGCGCGCACTTTCGCCAGCTGGCTCATGACGAAAGGCAATCCCCCACGTGCCTGCGCGGGTCCAAAGAGCGGACACTCGCTAACTCCAACCCCCAACAACCAATCGAGCAACGGCCCCCCAAAACTCTTCATTCCATAAAAAAGACGTACATTATATCAACTCCAACCCCGTAACATTCGCCTTTATAACGATAATTCACAAATAAAAAATGAGAAATTCAAAAGTTGTACACTAAAACCGATGATTTTTTTATCGAACAATGATAGAATAAGCGATAAGTAAAAATGGAAATGAGGGTGAACAGTGAAAGTAGCAATTTCTTCAGACCACGGAGGCAATAACCTCCGAAAAGAGATCACCAATCTATTAACCGAACTCGAGATAGAATACACCGACTACGGACCCGACTCCGGCGATTCCGTCGACTACCCTGACTATGCAGTACCGGTAGCCAACGCCGTCGTGGAAGGAAAAGCAGACCGCGGGATCCTGATTTGCGGCACGGGTATTGGCATGTCAATCTCCGCCAATAAAGTCAAAGGCATTCGCTGTGCGCTCGTCCACGACGTATTCAGCGCAAAAGCAACACGCGGCCACAATGACTCCAACATCATCGCGATGGGCGAGCGCGTAATTGGACCAGGGCTTGCACGTGAAATTGTCAGCACATGGCTTGAAACAGAATTTGAAGGCGGACGTCACGAGCGCCGCATCGAGAAAATGATGAAACTGGAAGAGAACTGAAGAAAGCAGGTGGAACAAGTGGATGCTATTGAACTATGGAAACTGCAGCTGGAACAGGCATTGACCGAATTTGCCGAACAAGCACCGCCTGCCGAAGAGACGATGTTTGTCGTCGGCTGCTCGACTTCCGAAGTAGCGGGCGCTCGCATTGGCACGAACGGCGCACTTGAAATAGGAGAAGCATTATTCGCACCACTTCAGGCATTTGCAAATAAATACCGTGTACATTTGGCATTCCAGGGCTGCGAACACATTAACCGAGCGTTGACAATGGAACGCAAGACAGCGAAACAATTTCATCTGGAACCTGTTTCTGTTGTACCGGTGTTTAAAGCAGGCGGCTCCATGTCGACCTGTGCCTATCAGCAATTTAACGACCCTGTCGTCGTGGAATCCGTACAGGCCAGTGCAGGCATTGATATCGGCCAAACCTTAATTGGCATGCAGTTAAAGCCGGTCGCAGTACCGATCCGCACCTCCATTAAACAAATTGGTGAAGCAGTGATCACGCTTGCGACAACACGTCCAAAATTGATTGGCGGAAGTCGTGCGCAATACGAATAAACCGTGTACAATGTAACAAGATATAAAATTATCAGAATAAAGGGGATACTAACCAATGGACTTAAGTAATGTACAGCGTGAAGATGCAGCAATTTATGAAGCAATCATGGCTGAAAAAAACCGTCAAAACTCAAACATCGAACTGATTGCATCTGAAAACTTCGTAACAGAAGCAGTTATGGAAGCACAAGGATCATACTTAACTAATAAATATGCTGAAGGCTATCCAGGCAAGCGCTACTACGGCGGATGTGAGCATGTGGACGTGGTGGAAAACATCGCACGCGACCGTGTAAAAGAAATCTTCGGCGCAGCATATGCAAACGTACAGCCGCACTCCGGTGCACAGGCGAATATGGCAGTATACTTCACAGCCCTTGAGCCGGGCGACACAGTTCTTGGGATGAACCTTTCCCACGGCGGTCACTTGACGCACGGTTCACCGGTTAACTTCTCCGGAAAACTATATAATTTCGTAGAATACGGTGTAACTAAAGAAGAAGAGATGATTGATTACGAAGACGTTCGTCAAAAAGCACTTGAGCACAAACCAAAAATGATCGTTGCAGGTGCAAGTGCATACCCGCGTGAAATCGACTTTGCGAAATTCCGTGAAATTGCGGATGAAGTCGGTGCATACTTGATGGTGGATATGGCGCACATCGCAGGTCTTGTGGCAGCAGGCGAGCACTCAAATCCAGTGCCGCACGCACACTTCGTGACATCTACTACGCATAAAACATTGCGTGGTCCACGTGGCGGTATCATTTTATTGAATGAAGAAACAGCTGAAGAATTCGGCAAGAAAATCGACAAAACTGTATTCCCAGGCGTTCAAGGCGGTCCTTTGATGCACGTAATCGCTGCAAAAGCGGTGGCATTCAAAGAAGTATTGGAGCCGGAATTTAAAACCTATGCACAGCAAGTGAAGAAAAACGCGGAAGCATTGGCTAAAAAATTGCAGGAAGAAGGAATCGACGTCGTTTCAGGCGGCACAGATAACCACCTTGTCCTGGTAAAACTGAAATCACTTGACCTTACAGGTAAAGTGGCAGAGCACGTACTTGACGAAATCGGTATTACAGTAAACAAAAACACTGTACCATTCGACACAGAAGGACCATTCGTCACTTCCGGTATCCGTATCGGTACGCCAGCAGTCACAACTCGCGGCTTCAAAGAGGAAGACATGGTAGAAGTGGGACGCATCATTGCAACTTTATTGAAAAACCACGAAGACCAGTCAGCAAAAGACGAAGCACGCAAAGCAGTTACAGCACTGACAGATCAGCACCCTCTATATAAGTAATAAGCCAGCGCCCGACACCGTGTCGGGCGCTTTTTGTCGGGATGATTTTGTGCAGGAGCCGTTGGGGCGGGGGAGTGCTTGGTTGTTTGGGATTAATGCTCAAGCGCTCAACCCACATCGGGGACCGCTCATAGCCCACGTCCAAGCGCTCAATCCGTGTCCGCCAGCGCTCATAGCTCGTGGCCAAGCGCTCAATCCATGTCCGCCAGCGCTCAAAGCTCGCGTCCAAGCGCTCAACCCACCTCCGCCAGCGCTCATAGCCCGTAGCCAAGCGCTCAACCCACATCCGCCAGCGCTCATAGCCCGTGGCCAAGTGCTCAATCCATGTCCGCCACCGCTCATAACCCACGTCCAAGCGCTCAATCCACCTCCGCCAGCGCTCATAGCCCGTAGCCAAGCGCTCAACCCACGTCCAAGCGCTCAATCCACCTCCGCCACCGCTCATAACCCACGTCCAAGCGCTCAATCCACCTCCGCCAGCGCTCATAGCCCGCGTCCAAGCGCTCAACCCAAGTCCACAGTCAAACACTCACACCCCATTCCAGCCCAACAATGACCATCCATCCGCCAAGTTTATCCAGCATCGAGAGACACTTTGCTCTTTCGTCACAACAATTCGTATATGTTCACTGCGCCTGTCGCGTGATTTCTGTTATAATGTACAAGATATTCCGAAAAGGAGCGATACCAATGGGAAAAGTACATGTTTTTGATCATCCATTAATTCAGCACAAATTGACGTTTATACGAAAGGCAGATACAGGAACGAAAGAATTCCGCGAGCTCGTGAATGAGTTGGCGACACTGATGGCATTTGAAATCACACGTGAACTTCCAACTAAAGAAATCACAATTCAAACACCAGTCTGCGAAGCGAAGTCCCGCGTGCTGGCAGGGAAGAAGCTGGGGATTGTGCCGATCTTGCGTGCGGGAATCGGCATGGTGGACGGCATTATCGATTTAATTCCGGCTGCAAAAGTGGGACACGTCGGGTTATTCCGTGATCCGGAAACGCTAAAACCGGTAGAATACTTTGTGAAGCTGCCTTCTGATGTTGCCGAGCGCGAATTCATCGTAGTGGATCCGATGCTTGCGACAGGCGGAACAGCAGTCGAAGCCATCAATTCAATGAAAAAACGCGGAGCGGTCAACATCAAATTTATGTGTCTCGTCGCTGCTCCTGAAGGCGTCGAAATATTGACGAAAGAACACCCGGATGTAGATGTTTATATCGCAGCATTGGACGAAAAGCTGAACGAAGACGGCTATATCGTACCTGGACTGGGTGACGCTGGTGACCGTTTATTCGGCACAAAATAATGGAGGGAACAAACATTGACTAAAAAGTGGAAAGTGATGACGATTTTCGGCACAAGACCGGAAGCGATTAAAATGGCGCCACTCGTGCTGGAACTGGAAAAACATCCGGATCAAATCGAGTCGATTGTCACAGTCACTGCCCAGCATCGTCAAATGCTTGACCAAGTGCTGGAAACATTCAAAATAACACCTGATTATGATTTGAATATCATGAAAGACCGCCAGACACTGATCGACGTAGCCACTCGGGGCCTCGAAGGTCTGGACAAAGTAATGAAAGAAGCAAAGCCGGATATCGTGCTCGTCCACGGCGATACATCGACTACTTTCATCGGCAGTCTGGCAGCTTTCTACAATCAAATCTCAGTGGGGCACGTGGAAGCAGGATTGCGGACGTGGAATAAATTCTCACCGTATCCTGAAGAGATGAACCGTCAATTGACTGGCGTCATCGCTGATCTTCATTTTTCGCCAACTGAAAAGTCAGCACAAAACCTGTTAGATGAAGGCAAAAATAAAGACCGCATCTACGTCACGGGCAATACGGCGATTGATGCACTGCAAACGACAGTTGACCCGGATTATCATCATCCGATTTTCGATACACTCGGCGACGACCGTTTAGTTCTATTGACCGCACACCGCCGAGAAAACCTGGGCGAACCGATGCGCAATATGTTCCGTGCGATCAACCGTCTGCTCGACAAACATGACGACATCCAGGTGATTTACCCTGTGCACATGAATCCGGCTGTGCGTGAAGTGGCGGATGAACTGCTTGGAAACAACAACCGCGTTCACTTGATTGAACCGTTGGAAGTATTGGATTTCCATAACTTCGCAGCCCGTTCACACATCATCCTTACCGACTCCGGCGGCATCCAGGAAGAAGCGCCTTCACTTGGCAAGCCTGTCATTGTCCTGCGTGACACGACTGAACGTCCGGAAGGGATAGATGCAGGAACGCTGCGCCTGGCAGGAACGGAAGAGGAAGATATCTTCCGGCTGTCCGATACACTTCTGTCCGATCACGCCGAGTACGAAAAAATGTCCAAAGCCCACAATCCATACGGCGATGGCCATGCGTCAAAGCGAATAGTAGAATCGTTACTCAAATATCTTTCTTCATTATAATAACAATCAAAACAGCAGAGACTTTTCCTCTGCTGTTTTTTTCTGCATGTAAGTAAAATGGTAAGAGGAAAGTAAGAAGGGCTTGTGGTTCGGGATTGAAGCTCCAGCTGGGGACGCTTTCCGGAGGGCGGGCGGTGAAACACCCTTCGCTCGAAGGGTGTTTCACCTGTCAAAGCAAAGATGTGCTCCTATTCGCTTCCGCTTCACTCCTAATTTTATAGTGGTTGCACTTGAATCACTTACTGACGGTAGAGTGTGAAACAGTACTTGTTTTGGAGTTATTTAAGTTCAAGTTCAAGTGCAAATCAAGATTACTTACCTGTTAATCTAGTAAGTCGATTGCAGCCTAGCTTCAATGCACAACAATAAGTACCTCCCTCTCTCATTGCAAGGGATTGAAGCGCAGGAGGGGCGACTCCCGATGGATCAGCCCGACAGGTGAGACAACCAGAAGGAGCCTGCGACTTGGTTGGCTCAGCGCGGGCCCATGGGAAAGCGTCCCCTCCGAAGCGCAAATCCCCACCCCGACACACTGCCGGCCTCTCAAATTAATAAACCAATACAATCCACAAATTTCACTCTTCAATACGTAAATAATACCCCCCTAACAACACGTCACAAAATGCAAGCAAAAATTGAAAAACAAATATGTCGAATGTTTGACAAAGAGAACGCATTGTGAATTAATTCACCTGAATCAATTGACATAAAAAACCCCCTATTGTATGCTAACAAAGGGTAAGATTGATAAGGAACTCATACATATGTTGAGTACAAAAATGATGTTTTAGAAGTTTCTAGTCTTCACTCAGAAACGCCAAAAACCAACCATTTGCGGATGTCGCTCATAGCAACGTCACCTGGTGGACGGTACAGGCGATTCACTTACAATTTCCAGGTTCCTTTGCAAGGAATCTATGTCGTTGAAACAAGATCAAAACGACAAAGACTCATCTCTCTCGACAATCGTCGGGAACTACTGAACACTTCAGACGCTGGAATCCAAATACGAATTGGGAGAATCGACAATGCAAAGTATGCAGGAAATATTCAAACAGCAAAAGAAGGGTTTCTTTTTTTTGCTAGCATTGTTCGTGCTCGGCTGGTTCTTATTGGACTACCGTACTATCTTCGCGGGACTCATCTTAGGTTCACTTTTCGGTATGTATAACTTTTGGATTTTATTACGGCGTATGGAGCGGTTTGACCGTTCGATTACGGAAGAAACGCGTGCGAAGTCATTAGGTATGGGTTTACGTTTTGCATCAGGTGTAGCGGCTGCGGCCATTGCACTCGTAATGCCGGAGGAGTTCGATTTGATCAGCACGGTAATCGGGTTAATGATACCCTACGCATTGCTGTTTACTGGTCATCTGCTGTTCCATTGGAAGCATTGACACTTTACTAGCAAGGGGAGGTGAACAAAAACGTGAATCATGAAAATCCTCAGTTTATTTTATTCGGAATCGGGTTCAACCCATCGAATATCTTGATGTTATTTGTGACTTGTCTGGTAGTCTTCCTGATTGCAGTTGCATCTACGCGGCGTCTTCAAATGAAACCGACGGGTATGCAAAACTTCATGGAGTGGGTAATGGACTTCGTCAAAGGCATCATCAAAAATAACATGGACTGGAAAACGGGAGGCCGCTTCCACGTGCTGGGTATTACGTTAATCATGTTTGTCTTCGTGGCGAATATGCTCGGACTTCCATTCGCAATCGTATGGGATGACCAACTTTGGTGGAAATCACCGACAGCCGATCCAGTTATCACGTTAACCCTCGCTGCTACAGTTGTTGCGTTAACGCATTTCTATGGTGTGAAGCAGCTCGGAGTAGGCGGGTATTTCAAAACATACTTCCAGCCGATTCCATTCTTGGCTCCACTAAAAATCATTGAAGAATTCGCAAATACGCTGACACTCGGTCTTCGTCTTTACGGTAACATTTTCGCAGGTGAAATCTTAATCGGTTTGCTTGCAGCATTGGGTGCTTCCAGTATCTTCGGTTTAGCCGGAGCTGTGATTCCAGCACTGGCATGGCTCGGATTCTCGGTATTTATCGGGGCAATCCAGGCATTTATCTTTGTTATGTTAACGATGGTCTATATGGCTCACAAAGTCAGCACGGACCACTAAACATATATTTACCCTATTTTAGGGGAACAAAACTACACAAAATATTAGGAGGAAATACACTATGGGTATGGGTTTATTAGCAGCAGCTATTGCAGTTGGTCTAGGTGCACTTGGTGCAGGTATCGGTAACGGTTTGATCGTTTCTAAGACAGTTGAAGGGATCGCTCGCCAGCCAGAAGCACGCGGCGTTCTTCAAACAACAATGTTCATCGGGGTTGCATTGGTTGAGGCACTTCCAATCATCGCAACTGTTATCGCGTTTATCGTAATGAACAAATAATTATTGCGCAATATGGCGAAGCACGTAGTAATGTTCTTCGCCATGCTTTATGTGGTGAAACAAATGCATGAACGAACAGAACATAGAATAATTTTGCCGGTAACGGCAGAACATTGAAACGAAAGAGTCATGAGCTCTTGAAGGGAGTGAAACAATCGTGTTGGATACCTTCGTCCTTTTATCAGCAGAAGCTGACGCAGGATTTTTAGCTAGTTTGAACCAACGACTCAATTTGGGTGACATCATCGTCACTGTCGTATTTTTCACGATTCTCATGGTACTTCTGAAGAAGTTTGCATGGGGTCCGTTAATGGGCGTGATGGATCAGCGGGCGCAATTAATCGCCACGGAGATCGAACAGGCCGAAGCAAGCCGTCAAGAATCTGCAAAGCTTCTTGAAGAACAGCGTGCGCTATTGAAAGAAGCACGTGACAACGCACAATCTATCGTTGAAACAGCGAAGAAACAAGGTGACACTCAACGTGAAGAGCTGATTACGGCTGCACGCGCTGAAGTAAACCGTATGAAAGAATCTGCAACTCTCGAAATCGCTACAGAAAAAGAGAAAGCAGTTGCAGCAGTTCGCGAAGAATTCGTATCTCTTTCTATCTTGGCTGCGTCTAAAGTTCTTGGGAAAGAAATTTCCGAAGAAGATAACCGCGCATTGATCGAAGAAACGATTGTGAAGGCAGGCGAAGGGCGATGAGCCAATCGGTAATCGCAAAACGTTATGCCGTTGCATTGTTTGAAGCCGCACAGGAAAAGCAGCAAACGCTTGCTGTGCAGTCAGATCTAAAAGAATTAAAAAAAGTGTTCGCTGAAGAAAAGCAATTTGACGAGATGTTAATCTCACCGAAGTTCTCTATTCAAAAGAAAAAAGAATTGATTGGTCAGCTATTCAGCGGAGCGAACCAGCTTGTATTGAACACACTTTACGTGCTGATCGATGCAGGCCGTATCGGAGAAATCGGCAATCTAATCGAAGACTTCCAAGAGCTCGCTAACGAAGCTTCTGGAGTTGCCGAAGCGAAAGTCTTCTCTACACGTCCGCTTTCTGATGAAGAAAGTACAGCGATCTCTGCTGCGTTCGCGCACAAAGTAGGGAAACAATCATTGCATATCGAAAACGTAATTGATCCTAGCCTGATCGGCGGCATTCGCCTTCAGATCGGCAATCAAATTTACGACAGCAGCATCAGCGCGAAGTTAGCGCGTCTTGAACGTCAATTAATCAATTAATTTGAATTAAGAGGGGTGACATACATGGGCATCAAAGCTGAGGAAATTAGCGGTCTGATTAAGCAGCAGATCGAAAATTATCAGTCTGAAATGGAAGTAAGTGAAACAGGTACTGTAATCCGTGTAGGTGACGGTATCGCACTTGCTCATGGCCTCGACAATGTCATGGCGGGGGAACTTCTTGAGTTCTCTACCGGCGTAATGGGTCTGGCACAAAACTTGGAAGCGAACAACGTAGGTATCGTTATCCTTGGGCCATACACAGACATTAAAGAAGGCGATGAAGTTCGTCGTACAGGTCGTATTATGGAAGTACCAGTCGGAGAAGAATTGATCGGCCGTGTCGTCAATTCACTTGGACAGCCAGTTGATGGACTAGGTCCGATCAACACAACAAAAACACGCCCTATCGAAAGCCCGGCACAAGGGGTTATGGCGCGTAAATCAGTTCACGAACCACTGCAAACAGGAATCAAAGCGATTGACGCTCTAGTTCCAATCGGCCGCGGACAGCGTGAATTAATCATCGGTGACCGTCAAACAGGTAAGACTACTGTTGCAATTGACGCTATCCTGAACCAGGCAGACCAGGACATGATCTGTATCTATGTTGCTATTGGTCAAAAAGAATCTACTGTTCGTGGAGTCGTTGAAACACTGCGTAAAAACGGTGCTCTAGATTACACAATCGTAGTAACTGCATCTGCATCAAGTCCGTCGCCAATGCTATTCTTGGCACCATATACAGGTATTTCGATGGCAGAAGAGTTCATGTTCGCAGGCAAGCACGTACTAATCGTTTATGATGACCTATCTAAACAGGCAGCAGCTTACCGTGAACTTTCGTTGCTTCTTCGTCGTCCTCCGGGCCGTGAAGCATATCCAGGGGATGTATTCTACTTGCACAGCCGCCTACTTGAGCGTGCTGCAAAATTGAATGACGACCTCGGAGCAGGTTCAATCACAGCATTACCGTTCGTTGAGACACAGGCTGGAGATATCTCCGCTTATATCCCAACAAACGTTATCTCTATCACAGACGGACAAATCTTCTTGCAGTCTGACTTGTTCTTCTCGGGTGTACGTCCAGCGATCAACGCCGGTCTTTCCGTATCCCGTGTAGGTGGATCAGCACAGATTAAAGCAATGAAGAAAGTTGCGGGTACACTTCGTTTGGACCTGGCAGCATTCCGTGAGCTAGAGGCATTCTCACAATTCGGTTCGGATCTGGACCCAAGCACAAGAGCGAAACTGGACCGCGGTCAGCGCACAGTTGAAATCTTGAAGCAGGACTTGAACAAGCCGTTGAAAGTCGAGTACCAAGTAATCAGTCTATATGCACTGACACGCGGTTACCTTGACGATATTCCAGTAAAAGACGTATTGCGCTTTGAAAGTGAAATCACTAGCTGGCTAGAATCCAACCACACGGAAGTGTATGACCACATCCGTACTACAAAAGATCTTCCGGCTGATGACGTAATGAGCGCAGCGTTCAAAGAATTCAAGAAAAACTTCGTGACTTCTGAAGCGTAATTTTTATTGAATGGATCTTAAAATAAAGGTGGTGAATAGCCAGTGGCGTCCTTACGCGAGATAGAAAGCCGTATTGCTTCAACGAAAAAGACGAGTCAAATCACGAAAGCGATGCAAATGGTATCTGCTTCCAAACTGAACCGTGCAGAGGTAAATGCGAAGAAATTCGTTCCGTACATGGATAAAGTGGAAGAAGTAGTCGGTGCCATTGCAGCTGTAACGAAAGATTCCGGGCACCCTCTATTGACTGCACGTCCCGTGAAGAAAACTGCGTACATCGTAGTTACTTCTGACCGCGGACTGGTTGGTGGATATAACGCACATATTTTCCGTGCTGTTACCCGCGCAATCGAACAGCGCCACAAGTCGAAAGACGAAGTGGTCATTATCGCAATCGGCCGTAAAGGCTATGAATTCTTCGGCCGTCTGGGCTTCCAGATCGAAGAAAGCCTGATCGGACTTTCGGATCACCCGCGTTTTGAAGAAGTAAAAGATATCGCGAATCGGGCTGTTGGCATGTTCACAGAAGGCGTCTATGATGAAGTGTACTTGTATTACAACCATTTCATCTCCGCCATCTCCAACGAAGCAACTGAACGTAAATTGCTTCCACTCACAGATATTTCATCCGTATCGGCTACTTCATCTTATGAGTTCGAGCCTTCAGCAGAAGCGATTCTCGAAACACTTCTCCCGCAATACACGGAGAGCCTCATTTATGGAGCGGTACTCGATGGAAAAGCGAGCGAACATGCTTCCAGTATGACAGCGATGAAGACGGCGACAGACAACGCGTCTGAACTAATCGATTCGTTAACATTACAATTTAACCGTGCACGTCAAGCGGCGATCACTCAGGAAATCACTGAAATCGTAGCCGGCGTGGCAGCACTCGAATAATAGATTTGAAAGAGTAAGACAGGAGGGAAAAGCATGAGTAATGGACATATTCTTCAAGTTATGGGTCCGGTTGTTGACGTTAAATTCGAAGACGGTCAGCTTCCAGCGATCTATAACGCATTGAAGGTTAATATCGATCGTTCCAATGGAGTGGTCGAGGTGTTGACTTTAGAAGTAGCACTTCACCTTGGTGACGATGCGGTTCGTACGATTGCGATGTCCTCGACAGACGGTCTGAAACGCGGAACACCGGTAGAAAATACAGGTGCGCCTATTTCAGTTCCAGTCGGTGACATTACACTCGGACGTGTATTTAACGTACTAGGCGAGGAAATCGACTTAGCAGAGCCAATTCCTGCTGATGCACAACGTGATCCAATTCACCGTTCTGCACCAACATTCGAACACCTTTCCACTGAGGTAGAAATTCTTGAAACTGGAATTAAAGTTGTTGACTTGCTTGCACCATACATCAAGGGTGGTAAAATCGGACTCTTCGGTGGTGCGGGAGTTGGTAAAACAGTTCTAATCCAGGAATTGATCAACAACATCGCACAAGAGCACGGAGGTATTTCCGTATTCGCAGGTGTTGGAGAACGTACTCGTGAAGGTAATGACTTGTTCTTTGAAATGACAGATTCAGGCGTTATCAAGAAAACGGCAATGGTATTCGGTCAGATGAACGAGCCGCCTGGTGCACGTATGCGCGTAGCACTTTCTGGTTTGACAATGGCTGAATATTTCCGTGATGAGCAAGGACAGGACGTTCTATTGTTCATCGATAACATCTTCCGCTTTACACAAGCAGGTTCTGAAGTTTCTGCCCTTCTTGGACGTATGCCTTCTGCGGTTGGTTACCAGCCGACATTGGCTACAGAAATGGGTCAGTTACAAGAGCGTATTACTTCTACAAATAAAGGATCGGTTACATCGATCCAAGCGATCTATGTACCAGCGGATGACTATACGGATCCAGCTCCGGCAACAACTTTCGCTCACTTAGATGCTACAACGAACTTGGAGCGTAAACTTTCAGAGATGGGTATTTACCCGGCTGTGGATCCGTTAGCTTCATCTTCACGTGCATTGAGTGCAGAAATCGTTGGACCGGAACACTACCGTGTAGCTCGTGAAGTACAAACAACTCTTCAGCGATACCGTGAGTTGCAGGATATCATCGCAATCTTGGGTATGGATGAGTTGGACGAAGATGACAAGCAGGTTGTTGACCGCGCTCGTCGTATTCAGTTCTTCCTGTCTCAAAACTTCCACGTTGCTGAGCAGTTTACAGGACAAAAAGGTTCTTACGTTCCAGTTGCTGAAACGATCAAAGGCTTTGCTGAAATTCTGGAAGGTAAGTATGATCACTTGCCTGAAGACGCGTTCCGTTTGGTCGGACGTATCGAAGAAGTTATCGAAAAAGCAAAAGGCATGGGCGTAGAAGTCTAAGAAAAGGGACCAGGAGGGAAAAAAATGAGTAAAATCAAAGTGAATATCGTCACTCCCGACGGCCCTGTTTGTGAAATGGACGCGAACATGGTGATTGCAGTCACCGAAGCTGGTGAGATCGGGGTTCTTCCCGGCCACATCGCAATGGTCGCTCCGCTTCAAATTGGTGCACTCCGCCTGAAAACAGACGGTAAAACAGAAACTGTCGCAGTCCACGGAGGCTTCATTGAGGTCCGTCCTGAAGTGGTTACTGTATTGGCACAGAGTGCGGAAATGGCTGAGTCCATTGATATTGCGCGTGCAAAAAGAGCTGCAGAAAAAGCAGAACAAGATTTGAAGAATAAATCCGATGATCTTAGTCAGCGCTTATATGAGCTTGATTTGAAGCGTGCGATCAACCGCATGCAAGTGTATGAACAACGTATTTAATTTATAAAAATGGGCGGACAGACGATTTTCTGTCCGCCCGTTTTCTTTATCTTGAGTAAGAGGAGTGTCAGAAATGGACAGCATGCTAGGCAGCAATCCGCTGCTCGCAATTGTATCTCACATTTTCTTCATCGGCGTCAGCTTCTACGCACTGCAGGCAATTCTGCCGGAAGCGATCATTCGAAAAAACCGCGTATTCCAAACACAACTTTTGTTTATTTTGCTAAGTATTGCAATTGGATCTACCGTATCAAAATTCTTTTTAGACATATCCTATTGGTCAGGGAGATGGGCAACCTGGTTTTGATTTCCTTCAGCTGAAGCTCTACGAGAATCAACAGCAGGAATCAGAACTCTGGCTGAAAGAAATTAAACGTTTGAAAGTACTTACTGATCTGAGTTAAAAAAAGATAAATACACAATGATAGCAAGACAATGGCAGCTGGAGTCCGAGCGAAGAATTGGGAAGAAAAAGCCCAAACTATTCATTTTAAATACCTTAGCTGCTGTCAATCTGTAATATATGTGAAACAAATTTAACATCGAAAGCGTGTAAACTGTAGGAATATGGGGTATTACGTGTAATGTGGCTTAAAAAGATCAGTCATATGTAAGCACTTTGTGTCAGATCCTCACATATACTACAGCACGCAAGAAATAACGCAAAACTGCGCCGGAAGATACTTGTTTAGTGAAGTTTTACAAGGTACAATAGTATATGTTTTATATGTGAATTATGGTAAATAATAAAGACTTGGACACAACACTGAAAATGTTTATAGACGACTTTTGAAAAATAGGCTGTGGGTGAAGGATAAATTGGACTCGGAGGGGCTACTGGTGGAAAAAATTATTATTAACGGCGGGCGTACTTTAAAAGGGAACGTACGTGTAGAAGGTGCGAAGAACGCGGTATTACCGATCTTGGCTGCTGCTTTATTAGCATCTGAAGGAGTGAACGTCATTCGTGATGTTCCGAACCTGTCAGATGTTCGGACAATCAATGAAGTGCTCAAAAGTTTAAATGCAAAAATTACGCATGACCCTGAAAAAGGGGAAGTCATCGTAGATTCACGCGGCAGACTGGCAGATGAAGCACAATTTGAATTTGTACGTAAAATGCGCGCATCCATTTTAGTAATGGGACCGCTGCTGGCCCGTAACGGATTTGCGCGTGTCGCATTACCAGGCGGCTGTGCAATTGGGTCAAGACCGATCGATCAGCACTTAAAAGGCTTTGAAGCAATGGGCGCGGAAATTACATTTGGTCATGGACATGTTGAAGCGAAAGTAGACGGCCGATTAAAAGGCGCGAAAATCTATTTGGACTTCCCGAGCGTAGGTGCAACGGAAAATATTATGACAGCTGCTGCATTAGCAGAAGGCACGACCGTCATTGAGAACGCCGCTAAAGAACCGGAAATTGTAGACTTGGCGAACTTCATCAATGAAATGGGCGGTAAAGTAGTAGGAGCAGGTACAGATAATATTCGTATTGAAGGTGTTCCGACACTTTATGCATCTACTCATCATATTATTCCGGATCGTATCGAAGCCGGGACATTCATGGTGGCTGCAGCAATCACCGGCGGAGACGTCGTGATTGAAAATGCAGTACCTGAACACTCTACTGCGTTAATTTCTAAGTTAACGGAAATGGGCGTAACTATTACTGTATTGGATGAAGGGGTCCGTGTAACAGCGACGCATCCGCTGAAGGCAGTTGACCTGAAGACGATGCCGCACCCTGGCTTCCCGACAGATATGCAGTCACAAATGATGGCATTGATGTTAAAAGCTACAGGCATAGGTGTGCTGACGGAAACTGTATTTGAAAATCGTTTTATGCACGTGGAAGAATTCCGCCGTATGAACGCGGATGTGAAAATCGAAGGACGTTCTGTTATTGTTTCAGGCCCTTCAAAAATCCAGGGAGCGGAAGTCGCAGCCACAGACTTGCGCGCCGCTGCATCACTCATCCTGGCCGGACTTGTAGCAGAAGGTGTTACACGTGTGACTGAACTCATTCACTTGGACCGCGGATATGTAAACTTCGATAAGAAGCTTAAAGCTCTAGGCGCAGACATTACCCGTGTTTCTTCTGAACAGGAAATTACTGAATCTCAATTAGTGTAACTTACAGAACCATGGACAGCTTGCTGTTCATGGTTTTTTGATTGAAAAAGTCTTGGAATACCCTCTTCATCCTCAACATATAGTCTAGTATGTACAAAAAACTACTCCTTTTATTCATTATTCTTAGCTTATTTTTTATTCCAATTCTTGTAAGACAAGCGCCAGAGCTGCAGCTGGCAGACCAACGAGAGGAGACCTATTGCGATGTAATGATTTCGGTCATAGGGGTGGACGAGCCGATTCCACTGGAAGAATACGTGGTGGGTGTTGTAGCCGGAGAAATGCCGGCTGACTTCCATGAAGAGGCTTTAAAAGCCCAAGTGATCGCCGCCCGCACATACGCCGCAAGAAACACTGATAAAGGGGCCAAGCCGATTGCAAAGGATGTGTCTGCGCAAGTATACCGCACAGAAGCCGAACGCAAAGAGCGCTGGGGCAAATCATTTAAAGACAATGAAAAGAAAGTTCGTCAGGCAGCAGAATCAACGAAAGGTAAAATCATCGTTCACGGAGAAGAAATCATCTCCGCCATGTTTTTTTCTACATCTAATGGAAAAACGGAAGCCGCCCAAAATTTCAGCGGCAATCCGGTTGAATACCTTCAAAGTGTTGAGAGTCCCGGCGAGGAAGACGTCGCACCCACTGTAGAAAGAAAGCAGCAACTGACACTTACGGAATGGAACCGTAAACTCGGACTGAACTGGGATGCCAATGAATTCCGCGAACTGAAGCTAGTGCGCAATCAGACAGGCCGGGTTCAGAAAATCATCTCAGGTAAATATGAAACGAGCGGACGCCAGATTCGCGAAAAGCTTCAATTAGCCTCCACTGATTTCAATATCGCCTATGACGTCAACAATCAAATCGTCCATATTACGACCGTTGGCTATGGCCATGGCGTAGGGATGAGCCAGTACGGCGCAGAGGCGTTTGCGCAAAAAGGATGGACGGCGGATCAGATTCTGGCCCACTATTATACAGGCACAAAAATCCAAAAAATAAATTTACCTGAAGACCGATGTTTAAAATCCCCGTAACTTGCAAAGAATGCAAGTGAGGTGATGAATATGCGAGAAGAAAAACCAAAGGCCCCTTCTCAGGAGAAAAAGAAAATGAAGAACGGCTGGTTCTGGCCTGCCATTTATACGAGCGTTGCGCTCTTATTCATCGGCATGGTATGGGGATACACCGCATTGACGACGGAAGATGCAGCACCGTCTGAAGTAGCAAAAGTAGATCAGCCAAAGAAAGATGTTACAGTAGAAACAAATGCAACAAAAGAAACACTCAAGTATCCATTTCATGAAGATCAACTAGATCAAGTCGCCATTTTACAGGAATTTTATGATCCTGATGCTGAAGAAGCAGTACGTGAAAAAGCGCTGCTCGTATTCAAACAGACATATGTTACAAGCAAAGGCCTGTCCCTCTCGATGGACGGCGAGCCGTTTGAAGCTGTAGCCGCAATGAGCGGTACCGTGGAAGAAGTCATCGTGGATTCATTCAAAGGAACAGAAGTCAGAATTAAACACGCTGACGGCAAGACAACAGTCTACGGTTCATTGACAGGTGTGCTTGTAAAAGAAGGCGACACCGTCCAGCAGGGTCAAGTGCTTGCTACGACTACACAGAATGAATGGAATCCTGAAGCCGGTGTTCACTTGCAATTTGAAATCCAGCAAGACGGCGTATCAGTCAATCCGCATGATTTCCTGGCATTTTAATACGACAGCAACCAAGCCATTCCAGCCCCCCCGGAATGGCTTTTTTGTGTGACGAATTATCGTCGTGAACAGCCGCAGAAACGGCAGATCAGCCGAACTTTCGGCTAAATAAAGAAATTTTCACAACAAAAAACGTAATAGTATGCGATTCTTGCACTTGGCACGGAAATTGCAATAGATAATAGTAAGCGTTTTCATTGGTGGCTGAAAAGAAAGGAGACGAGAACGTAAGCGCTGCGAAAATCTAACTATGAAAGTCTGGAGTGTGAAGCGATATGGTGCAAACATCAGAAAGTACTGTTTATGCGTTTCCTAATACTGAACATGCCAAGGTTCATTTTAAGAAGAGATATGATCATTTCATCGGCGGGAAATGGACAGCACCTGTAAAAGGGCAGTATTTTGATAACACAACGCCTGTGACGGGGAAAGTGTTCACTCAAGTGGCAAGAGGTACAGAAGAAGACATTGAGCTGGCTCTGGATGCAGCCCACGCAGCAAAGGACGCATGGGGAAAGACATCGGTTACTGAGCGTGCAAATATTTTGCTGAAGATTGCAGATCGTATCGAAGAGAATTTGGAAATGCTCGCTGTAGCCGAAACATGGGACAACGGAAAAGCTATACGTGAAACATTGAATGCAGACATTCCGCTGGCAGCAGATCACTTCCGTTATTTCGCATCGGCAATTCGTGCACAGGAAGGCGGAGTCAGCCAGATTGACAACGGCACGGTGGCGTATCATTTCCATGAGCCGCTGGGGGTTGTGGGACAGATCATTCCTTGGAACTTCCCGATTCTGATGGCTGTGTGGAAGCTTGCTCCGGCATTGGCTGCAGGAAATTGTATCGTATTAAAACCAGCCGAGCAAACGCCCGCATCGATCTTGGTGCTGGTTGAATTAATTGAAGACTTGCTGCCGGCAGGAGTGTTGAACGTAGTCAGCGGATTTGGAGTAGAGGCAGGAAAGCCGCTGGCATCCAATCCGCGCATCAGCAAAATTGCATTTACAGGAGAAACAACAACAGGCCGTCTGATCATGCAGTACGCCTCTGAAAATCTGATACCAGTTACATTGGAGCTTGGCGGGAAATCCCCGAATATTTTCTTTGAAGATGTGATGGCGAAAGATGATGCGTTCCTCGATAAAGCAGTTGAAGGTTTTGTCATGTTTGCTTTGAACCAAGGGGAGGTGTGTACATGTCCTTCGCGTGCGCTGATTCAGGAATCTATTTACGACCAGTTCATGGAACGTGCCCTGAAGCGTGTTCAAGCGATCAAGACTGGAAATCCCCTGGATCCAACGGTCATGATGGGTGCGCAAGCGTCTGCTGAACAACTGGAAAAGATTCTGTCTTATCTGGATATCGGAAAACAAGAAGGTGCAGAATGTCTGGCAGGCGGAGAGCAGAACAAACTCGAAGGCGATTTAACGGAAGGGTATTATGTGAAGCCGACGGTTTTTAAAGGACATAATAAAATGCGTATCTTCCAGGAAGAGATTTTTGGGCCTGTATTGTCTGTCACCACGTTTAAAGATAAAGAAGAGGCATTGGAAATTGCGAACGATACATTGTACGGTTTGGGCGCGGGTGTGTGGACGCGCGATGTGAATACCGCGTACCGCTTCGGGCGAGGTATCCAGGCGGGCCGCGTGTGGACGAATTGCTATCATGCATACCCTGCGCACGCTGCGTTTGGCGGCTACAAAGCATCTGGCATCGGGCGTGAGAACCACTTGCAGATGCTTGCACACTACCAGCAGACGAAAAATATGCTGGTGAGCTACGATGAAAACAAACAAGGATTCTTTTAAAAAACTAGACGAGGGGGAATTTACATGAGTAAACAAACACAATTTAACATGCCGGCTATCAACCTATTTGGAAGAGGAACGATCAATGAAGTAGGCGTCAGATTAAAAGACTTAGGGATCAGCAAAGCATTAATTGTGACAGATGCAGGTTTGCATGCACTGGGCATGTCCGAACAAGTGGCAGAAATTATCCGCAAAGAAGGCATTGATGCAGCCATTTTTGCTGAAGCTGAACCAAACCCGACGGATCGAAATGTAGAAGAGGGACTGGCTGTATTTGAATCTGAAAAATGTGATGCTCTTGTTTCATTAGGCGGAGGAAGCTCACATGATGCAGCAAAAGGCATCGGCCTGGTAGCGGCGAATGGCGGCAGGATTCATGACTATGAAGGTGTCGACAAATCAGAGAATGCGAGCACACCGCTTATTGCGATCAATACGACATCTGGAACGGCAAGTGAGATGACGAAATTCACGATTATTACAGACAGTGAGAAAAAAGTGAAGATGGCAATCGTTGATAAGCATATTACACCGCTGATCTCTATCAACGACCCTGATTTAACGGTCAAGAAACCAGTTGCTTTAACTGCAGCAACAGGCGTAGATGCGTTGACACATGCAATTGAGGCATTTGTCTCCACGAATGCAAATCCGCTGACAGATGCTTGTGCGATTCAAGCGATGAAAATCATTCCGAAGTATTTGCCGCGCGCAGTCGCGAATGGAGAGGACATTGAAGCCCGCGAGCAGATGGTCTACGCTCAATTCCTGGGCGGCATGGCATTCAACAACGCTTCGCTCGGTTATGTGCATGCCATTGCGCATCAAATGGGAGGATTTTATAATTATCCGCACGGAGAATGTAACGCGATTCTATTGCCGCACGTCTGCCGGTTCAATTTAATTTCCAGACAGGAGAGATTTGCGGAAATTGCAGGCTACCTGGGAGTTCGTACGGAAGGGATGAGCACAAGAGATGCCGCTGAAAGTGCAATTACTGCACTCGAACGCTTCACGCGCGATCTCGGCATACCAAGCGGCTTTAAAGCAATGGGGGCAAAAGAGGAAGATATTGATATTCTGGCGGAAAACGCAATGAAAGACGTAACAGCAGTCACAAATCCTCGAAAGCCGACACTCGAGCAAGTGAAGCAAATTATTCGGGATGCAATGTAAGTATAAATGGAGGCAGAGAGGGGGGAATCCCTTCTCTGCCTTCTTGGTGTGAATAGAGAATTACACTTCATTCAAGTAGTAGCGCAGTTTACGGTCTGTAATCCCGAGCTTTTGGGCAGCTTCTTTTCGGTTGCCGATTGTTTCGGCCAGAGTTTTTTCGATTAGTGCTTTGGCAAGTTTCTTTTCCATCGCTTTCATATGGCTCAGTACAGATTCCAAGTCAACATTCATTTCGCCTGTATAAACGGCATTGATATCTTTTGTGAAGTCCTTCCACTCATCTAAAAAATCCGGCGGCTGCAGCCTTTCAGGAAGAACAGACTGCTGAACAGTAAATTTTGAGGGGAGATGAGCCGGTGTAATAACTGCTCCTTTTTGCGAAACAGCACTGATGTGGCGAAGGGTATTGGCGAGCTCCCTCATGTTTCCCGGCCATTCATAGTGCTGCAGGACAGAGAAGGCTTCATCGGAGAAGACCAATTCTTCTTCATTTTGATTCAGAAAACGCGTGATCAGGTGCGGGATGTCCATCTTGCGCGCTCTCAGCGGCGGGATTATAAGTTTGACGACATCCAATCGGTATAATAGATCTTCGCGGAAAGCTCCCTCCTGCACGGCAGTCTTCAAATTCACATGGGAGGCGGCAATCACGCGTGTCTCCGTTTTTTCAGAAACTGTTCCGCCTGTTTTGGTATATTCCCCCGTTTCCAGAACGCGCAATAACTTCACTTGCGTCGATGGAGAAGCCTCCGCAATTTCATCCAAAAATAATGTCCCCGCTGAAGCAGCTTCAAAATAACCGACCCTGTCTCCCAAGGCACCTGTAAATGAGCCTTTCACATGACCGAATAATTCACTTTCCAGCAAAGTTTCAGACAAAGCACCGCAGTTTACACTAATCAGAGGCCCTGCAGAACGGTGACTCGCAGCATGGATGAACTTGGTCAGCATCTCTTTGCCCGTGCCAGTTTCGCCTTCAATCAAAATGTTAATATGTTTGTTTGCCACACGATAGGCGAGTTGATAGACTTCATGCAAATCTTCGGACTGCCCCAGGAAAATCCCCAGCTCCTCGGCCAGACGTTCATAGTCAGCCTGGCCGGATGGATCGGATGATTTTGACGGGCGCAATAAAGTGTCTGCCAGTTCCTCAATCTTTGAAATATCATCAAACGGTTTCTCAATGAAGTCTGCGGCTCCAAACCGCATGGCGTCAACGGCGAGCTTAACTGTGCTGTAGCCGGTCATAATGACACACGGACAGGCAGGCGCCTTTTCCTTCATCGCTTGCAGGATGTCTATGCCATTGCGGTCGGGCAGCCGAACATCAAGAAAAGCCAGATCAAACCCCGAAATATCCTGCAGCTTGTCAAACTCCGCTCCGCTTTTCACATGTGTTACTTCAAAGCCTTTCAGAGAAAAAAGCCGTGTCAAAAATCGGGCCAATTCCACTTCATCTTCAACAAGTAATAAATGGACCAAAAGATCACTGCCTTTCAGAAAAAATGGGAAGTGCTAAACGGAATACCTTTATATCGGATTCCAGCTGCTTGAAAGTTAATTCACCGCCATGTGCCTGTGCCAGACCAAGACTCACAGACAAGCCTAAACCCGTTCCGTTTTCACTGTCCTTCGTTGTAAAAAACGGATGAAAAATATCATCTATTATCTGCGGGTCAATAGGAGGGGCATTATCAGTCACGGTCAGTTCAATCGTCTCTTGCACTTTCTGCGTTTTAATCATAATATATCGTTCGGTTTGCTCGCGTTGTCCGTGGGCATCTTTTGCATTGATCAGCAAGTTGATTAGAATTTGACTCAGTTGCTGGATGTTCCCGAGTATCGGCGGAAGTGAAGGCAGCTCGGTATGAATAGTAATCCTCTGACTCTCAAATTGTCTTTTGGTCAGTGCGAGCGCTTGATGGACTGCGTCATTCAGACAGCATACCGTATGCGGACTGTTTTCCTGCCTGGAGAATGCCAGCAGGCTGCGAATAGTCGTTCGGCACCGCTTTCCGCATAGATCAATATCCTCCAAAAGAGGAAAATCTGCATCTTGGGGGTCCAGATTCCTCAGCAGCAGCTGCGTGTTTCCTATAATGGAAGTCAGCGGATTATTCAATTCATGTGCCACACCCGCCGCCATTTCCCCGATCGCCACTAACTGATTGGAGTGCATGAGCTGTACTTCCATCTCCCTTTTACTCGTGACATTCTTGCTGTACATGACCGCCGCTTTACATCTGCCGTTTTCATCAATCAAAGGAAAACAGGAACAATCATAAAGCTGCCGCTCATAATGAAGATCCGCGGATTGGGGCAGTCCGGTGGCAATAGTCCTTTCAAGCAGATTAGTGCCTGTCCGGTCCGCAATGTTCATGAAGGCTTCAATATTCTCGCCTGTTTGAAGCTGCCACGCATGAAGAGCTGCATCATTTTGAAGCTGGATTTCACCTTCAGCAGATATGATCAGCACGCCGTCTGACACCGCCCGGAACGTTTCCTCCCATTGCTGCTTACTGGTCAATACTTCACTGTAAAGCCGCGCATTCTCTAAACAAACCGTAATTTGGCCAGCCAGCTGATGAAAAAAGTCCATATCTTCATTCGACGGTGCAAAGTCGGAGCAGCTCGTCAAATAGAAAATGCCGATGATCGAACTGCCGCTTTTTAACGGGGTTAAGCAAGTGGTAACGGGCGGTTCACCCGAAGAATCGATAAAACCGGTCCCTGTCGAATACACTTGTGCGCATAATGCGCTTCCAGGCATCTGCAGATGTGAATCCTCAGCAGAGGGATAGGTATAATCCGGCCTGGATGACGGCGCAGACTTCAGCAGAATTCCAATTTGATCCACAGGATAAATCCCCCGTAAATCATAGAATGTCTGCTGCACCATCTGTTGAACCGACGAATGAATCGCAAAATTCTTCATTAATGTATTCATTATTTCCAATTGGCTGTTTTTCTTCGTCAGCTGAGCGACCGTCATTTTTAATTCGGAGTAATAGTTTTTCTTCGAGGACTGAACGCCGGTCAATAAATCTAACATTTCTCGTTTATCCATTTTCATCACCTACAGTGCCTGATAGAGAAGTGCAGCGACTTCATCAGCAGTAATCATCCGGGGATTCGTAATCATGCAGGCATCTTCCAATGAAATTTCACTAATGATGGGAATAGACTCTGCTTTGAACCCCATACCTGTCAGTGTAAGCGGAGCACCGATATCTACGGCCAGCCGCTCTACATGGGCAATCGCGAGATCACTTGCCTCACTGCTGGAAAGGCCATCTGTATTTTCTCCTAATAAATGTGCAATATCTTTGAACCGGCCCGGTGCTGCAGACGCATTGAATTTCATAACATGAGGCAGCATGACGGCGTTAATATCACCATGCAGGAAAGGGTAATGCCCGCCAATAGAATGGGCAATCGCGTGAACTGCACCTAAAATTGCATTGGAAAACGCAAGCCCCGCATGAAGACTGGCAATTGCCATCTGTTCCTTGGCATATTGGTTATCCGCAGAAGCAACTGACTCACGCAAATATTTGGCGCATAATTGAATTGAACTTTTTGCATGCACATCTGTCAGGGGAGTCGATGCGATACTGACATAAGATTCAATCGCATGTGTCAGAACATCAAGCCCCGTGGAAGCGGTGAGACGTGCACTTTTAGTAGAGAGAACAGCCGGGTCGACGATTGAAATATCCGGCACTAAAGACTTTGACACGATGGTCATTTTCTTCTTGCGTTCCGGGTCAAGAATAATGGCAAACTGCGAAACATCTGAACCCGAACCTGCGGTAGTCGTCACCATGACGAGTGGCGGAAGCGGTCTGTGAATATGATCAATCCCTTCATAATCCCGTATATGTCCGCCGTTCGTTGCCAGGATAGCCGCCGCCTTTGCCACATCGAGGACACTTCCGCCGCCCACTCCCAATACAGCATCACATGAATCTTGAATATATTGTCCGGCACATGCTTCTACTTCTTCACTCGTAGGATTTATGCTGACGCCCGTAAATAACGAGACTGACAAGCCGGCAGACAAGCAACTTTCCATCACACGCCCCGTCCAGCCCGCCGCTTGCACACCGTCATCAGAAACGACCAGCACCCGCTGAGCCCCAAGCCGTGCACAGCCGTCTCCCGCTTGATCGATAGACCCTTTGCCGAAAATTACTTCAGGCATAACAAATTTATACAAGATCCGACCCCCTTCTCTAATGTATCCCGTCTGTTCATTCGAGTATATCATTCTCCAGTTTGGGGAGAAAGAAGATTCAATAAATAATGAATGCTCAATGTATCTCAATAAAGACTATTGAAATCCCGTCATATCAAGATTTGTTTCCGCATAGAGTAAAGCAACAAAGAGAAAGGAAGAGGGCGTGCACGAGCAAATTAGAAAACGCTGCGTACGACTGGGCAAGCTGCTGATTGAGACAAACTTGACAGTGCGCGCGCTGGCCAATGCGACCGGCTACTCCAAAAGCACGGTCCACAAAGATTTAACCGAGCGTCTCCCGAACGTCGATCCGGGCCTGTCACGGAAAGTCGCTGAAATTCTGGCCTATCACAAATCCATCCGCCACCTGCGCGGAGGAGAAGCCACCCGCCAAAAATGGAAAAATGAAAACGAAGCACAAAAAGCAGATGCCTAACTCACTGAAAACGAAGCAGTTTATGCACTGTAACCATACAAGCAGCCTACAAACGAACAGGACTGCCCGGAAAGTCATCTTCGTCCGACTTTTCGGGTAGTCCTTAGTTGATGTAAGCGCAACGAAAAATTTGAAAGCGCTCATTGGCAGGGGAGATTCGCTCATAGCAACGCGTCATCCGCTCAAAGAGGCGTGTTATCCGCTCATAGTCACGCTTCAAGCGCTCAATAAATCCTGCAAGCGCTCATACGTCCCGTCCCACCGCTCATAGCGGCGTGCTATCCGCTCATAAGCCCCATTCAACTGCTCATAGCAGCCCGCTATCCGCTCATACCCCCCCGCGCAAGCGCTCATACCAGCATGTCAACCGCTCAAAGCCCCTCCTCCGCTCATAGTCCCACGGCAAGCGCTCAATAAATCCTGCAAGCGCTCATAGCAGCGTGCTATCCGCTCATAATCCCCGTGCCCCCGCTCATAGCAGCCCGCTATCCGCTCATACCCCATGCGCAAGCGCTCATATCAGCATGTCAACCGCTCAAAGCCCCTCATCCGCTCATAGTCACACGCGAAGCGCTCAATAAATCCTGCAAGCGCTCATAGCAGCGTGCTATCCGCTCATAAGCCCCGCGCCACCGCTCATAGCAGCCCGCTATCCGCTCATACCCCATGCGCAAGCGCTCATACCAGCAAGTCAACCGCTCAAAGCCCCTCATCCGCTCATAGCCCCTCATCCGCTCATAGTCCCACGCGAAGCGCTCAATAAACCCTGCCACCGCTCATAGCAGCGTGCTATCCGCTCATAAGCCCCGCGCCACCGCTCAAAGCAGCCCGCTATCCGCTCATACCCCATGCGCAAGCGCTCATACCAGCAAGTCAACCGCTCATACCATACCCCACCACACACCCATCCGCTCATACTCCCCACCCAAAACATGTATAATAGACAGCAACAAGTCAACGGGAGGAATGAATCATGACAGAAAAGTACATCTTAGCGCTGGATCAAGGCACGACGAGCTCACGGGCTATTTTATTCGATAAGAAAGGGGTCATCTTCCACACTGCGCAGCAGGAATTCACGCAGTACTTTCCGCACGCGGGCTGGGTGGAGCATAATGCGGATGAAATCTGGAGTTCCATTCTGTCCGTCATCGCCGCTGTCATCTCGGAAAAAAATATCGCCGCGACGCAAATCGAAGCGATCGGCATCACCAATCAGCGGGAAACGACCGTTGTCTGGGACAAGCATACCGGCGATCCCGTGTATCATGCGATTGTCTGGCAGTCCCGCCAGACGGCAGACATTTGCGAGCAATTAAAAGAAGGCGGGTACGATGATTTATTCCGCAATAAAACCGGGCTGCTGATCGACTCCTATTTCTCCGGCACAAAAGTGAAATGGATCCTTGACAATGTGGAAGGGGCGCGTGAAAAAGCGGAGAATGGTGATTTGCTGTTCGGCACGATCGACACATGGATCATCTGGAAACTGTCGGGAGGCAAAGCGCACGTCACCGATTATTCCAACGCATCCCGCACGCTGATGTACAATATCCACGAGCTGAAGTGGGATGAAGAGCTGCTTGCGATTCTCGACATCCCGGAAACGATGCTGCCGACTGTCTGCCAGTCATCCGAAATCTACACCCAGACCGACGCCAGACACTTTTTCGGACACGAAGCACCGATTGCCGGCATAGCAGGTGACCAGCAGGCGGCTTTATTCGGACAGGCTTGCTTTGAAAGCGGCATGGTGAAAAATACGTACGGCACGGGCTGCTTTATGCTGATGAATACAGGCGATAAAGCGGTGACGTCAGAAAACGGACTGCTGACGACGATTGCTTGGGGCATCAACGGCAAAGTGGAATACGCACTTGAAGGCAGTATTTTCGTTGCTGGCTCAGCGATTCAATGGCTGCGCGACGGCCTGCGGATGTTCCGTAACTCGTCTGAGAGCGAACTCTATGCGAAGCGCGTCCAATCAACGGAAGGCGTGTACGTCGTTCCGGCGTTCGTCGGGCTCGGCACGCCGTACTGGGACAGCGATGTCAAAGGAGCAGTATTCGGTCTGACGCGCGGAACAACGAAAGAGCATTTCGTGCGTGCGACGCTGGAATCGCTTGCCTACCAAACGAAAGACGTGCTCGACGCGATGGAAACGGACTCAGGGATTTCATTGAAAACATTGCGTGTGGACGGCGGAGTGGTGGCCAATAATTTCCTCATGCAATTCCAGGCGGATCTGCTGAATGTGCCGGTCGAGCGTTCCACCATCAATGAAACGACTGCGCTCGGCGCGGCCTACCTCGCAGGACTTGCGGTCGGTTTCTGGAAAGACAGCAATGAAATCGCGGAGCACTGGCGCCTGGACCGGCCGTTTGAGCCGGAGATGGAAGAATCAGTCCGCGAAGACCTCTACAAAGGCTGGCAAAAAGCCATCCGCGCAACGATCGCATTTAAATAAATGACAGGCCGTCAGTCACCCGCTGGCGGCTTTTTGTTTTGGCAGAATCATGCGAACGATGCAATATAATGTAGAAATATGGTATAATAGACAGCTAAAGAGTGGAATCAGACAGCATGCTCGGGGAAGGGGACTCGGTCACGATGTTTTCTAAAGAAATCGGTATAGATTTGGGTACTGCCAATGTATTGATTTACATGAAAGACAAGGGCTTGGTCATCAATGAACCTGCAATGATTGCGATGGATGCACGCACAGGTGAACCGGCGGCATTTGGTGAAGAGGCTTATCAGATGATCGGCCGCGCTCCGGAGAATATCGAGATGATCCGGCCGATGCGGCACGGAAACATTGCAGATTTCGGAAAGGCCCAAATGCTGCTCAGTCACTTTCTCCAGCAGGCGCTCGGCAAATTAGCGAGACCGCGTGTAACAGTTTGCTGTAAGGCGGATACGACGCGTGTCGAGCAGAGTGTCATCCGGCAAGTGCTGACACAGGCGGGCGTCAGGCAAGTGATCATTGAAAATGAATCAAAAGTGTCGGCGCTTGGTGCAGGCATCGATATCTCAAAGCCGGCCGGAAACATGATCGTCGATTTGGGGGCAGGCACAACAGATGCTTCCGTCCTGTCGATGGGTGATATCGTATCTTTTGAGACGACGGACATCGGCGGCCTTCATTTCGATCAATGCATCATCCTGCATATACGGAAAAAACATAATGTCTATATAGGCGAACGAACGGCAGAACAAGTGAAAAAAGAAATCGGCCTCGTGCAGATGAACGGAGAAAAGCCCAGTGCGATGAACGTGCACGGCAGCGATTTGGCTACCGGCCTTCCTAAAACGATCGAAGTGACTGCGGAAGAAATTCACCGGGCGCTTCGCGTGCCAATCAGCAAAATCGTGGAAACTGCAAAAGACGCACTTGAACAAATTCCGCCTGAACTGGCTGCCGATATTACGCAGCGGGGGATTATCCTGACGGGCGGCGGTGCGCTGCTGCCGGGGATGGACAATCTGCTGTCCGAACATCTCAACGTGCCCGTCTTCATAGCCGAAAATCCGCTCACTTGCATTGCAGAAGGCACAGGCCTGCTGCTGCTGGACACGATGGGCAAAACTATGTCCCGCATAAATTGACCTGCCATGCAATCGGCAAGTAGTGTATACTAAAAAGAATGATTTATCTGAAACGATGATGCAAAGGAGTGAAATGAAATGTTTCGTGGATTTTATACAGTAGGATCAGGAATGATCGCACAGCAGCGCCGTACAGAAATGCTGTCAAATAACATCGCCAACGCCAACACGCCGGGCTATAAGGCCGAGCAGTCAAGCATCCGCGCGTTCCCTGAGATGTTCATGTCCCGTTTGGATTCGATGAGGGTGCCGACGGAAAAAGGCTTGAATTTCAGAGGGCTATCTAATGTAGGCGGATTGTCGACGGGTGTCTATATGCAGGAGACGCTGCCTTTATTTGCCCAGGGACAGTTGCGCGAAACTGAGCAGACGACAGACATTGCATTGATTGACGGACCGATGGAAATCAATGAAGAAACAGGCGTTGCAGGCACCGTCTTTTTCACGCTTGAAGGCGAAAACGGCGGCCGATACTACACACGAAACGGGAATTTCGCTGTCAATGCAGAAGGATACTTGACGAATCCGTCGGGGCTGTATGTCCTGGACGACGCGGGGAACCGGATTGAACTGGCAAGTGACGATATACGCGTGACGGAAACAGGGATTATCTATGCAGGGGAGACGGAAGTGGCAACGCTCGGCATCGCCTACGCTGACGAACCGGACACTTTGTCGAAGCGGGACAACGGTGTGTTCACAACAGCAGACGGACTTCCTTTGCCGGCTGGCGGCACGTATTCCATGCAGCAGGGTTATCTTGAAGATTCCAACGTCGATGCTGCGCGCTCCATGACGGATATGCTGACAGCTTACCGTGCATTTGAAGCGAACCAGAAAGTTCTGCAGGCATACGACCGCAGCATGGAAAAAGCGGTCAATGAAGTAGGACGGGTTAATTAATGACTACATACAGAAGTTTGCGAAAAGGAAGTGACCGCATATGATTCGCACCATGACTGCAGCCACCAATACGATGAATCAGCTGCAGCAGCGTCTAGATTTGATCGGCAACAACTTATCCAATGTGGGCACACATGGCTATAAATCCGCCGACGCCACATTTCAGGAACTGCTGTATCAGCAAATGACGAACGATAAAGCGGATCGGGCAGACCGGCGCTCGGACCTCGGAATCCGCATGGGCAGCGGCTCGCATTTGGGCAGCCTGCAGATGAACTGGAAAGTGGGCTCCGTTCAAGTGACAGGCCGGCAGCTGGACTTTGCTCTGACCGAACCAAAGCAGCATTTTAATTTGATTCAGCAGACGGACGGCGGCGAAGAAATCATTTACTCGCGTAAAGGGAATTTCTATCTGTCACCTGCAGCTAACGGCAATAATATGCTGGTCAATGAAGAAGGACTGGCAGTGGCGGACAGCGCAGGACGTCCGATTGTCTTTTCGGGACAGGCCACGGACTATCAGGTGAAGCCGAACGGAATGCTGCTCGTTACAACACCGCAGGGCAGCGAAACGTTTGACCTTGGCATCACCGTTCTTGAAAAGCCGGATTCGATGGTTCAGCTGTCCGCAACAAACTTCGGTCTGCCGGAAGATCTGGCGGCACTCGGCGTCACGGCAAATGATTTATTGACAGAAATGACCGGAGCCGGCAGAGAGCAGATCGGCTTGCAAAACCAGGCACTCGAAACATCCAACGTCCAGTTTGAAAAAGAAATGGCGGACTTGATTTCGACGCAGCGTGCCTATCAATTTAATGCGCGTTCTGTAACGATGGCGGATCAAATGATGGGCTTGATTAACAGCATTCGCTAACGCGTGCAATAGGAGCACTGACTATGACAGATAAACATACAAATGAAAATGAAATAAAAGAACCATTACACACCGAAGAGCCTGTGGAATCGTTGGAACCGCTCGACCCGGCGGCACTGTCCGAACAAGATGCAGCGCCTGAAGAAATCGCACCCCGAGAATCGTCTGTGGCGGGTGAAGACGGCCCGATGGACATTGAAACACCGATTGAACCGGAAGCGCAGGAAACAGCGCCAGAAGAGCTGGGAGTGCCGGCCGGACAGGATGCAGCTTCTGAAGAAATCGTATCACCAGAATCGTCTGTAGCAAGTGAAGACGGCCCGACGGACATTGAAACGCCGATTGAACTGGAAGAGCCAAAAACAGCTCCTGACGAGCCAGGAGAGCCAATCGAAGCCGGTGCAGTGTCTGAATCCGATATGACAAACATGGAAACAAACGAACAGGAAGAGCCGGCAGAAGAACCTCTTCCGGCCGAAAAACAGCCCGCCGAAAAACTTCCTGAACCGGAAGAAACAGACGCAACATTCTGGGCTCGCATCAAAAATAAATGGCCGCGCAGAGAACGCGCTGAAAAGCCTGTAAAACCGGTCAGTGAATTGCGCTGGGTACAAGTCCGCCTCATTCCCATCTGGCTGCGGGTAGTGATTTTACTCGTGCTGATGCTCCTCGCCGCAATGGCTGGCGCAATGATCGGATTCAGTGTCATCGGCGACGGTTCAGCAGGCGATGTCTTTAAAAAAGAGACATGGCAGCATATTTTTGATATTATGAATGGCAAATAAACACAGAAACATCTGAAACTATCAGATCCTCTGGAATAAAGGAGACTCATTTCATGCTGAACGCGCAACAAATCCAAGAAATCATCCCGCACCGCTATCCGTTCCTGCTCGTCGACCGCATCGAAGAATTGGAAGAAGGCAAGCGTGCAGTCGGACTGAAAAACGTAACGATCAATGAAGAATTTTTTAACGGCCATTTCCCTGGCTATCCTGTAATGCCGGGCGTTCTCATCGTCGAAGCACTGGCGCAGGTGGGCGCAGTCGCTTTACTCAAGCTGGACTCAAACAAAGGACGCCTGGCATTTTTTGCAGGCATCGATAATTGCCGCTTCAAACGTCAGGTCACACCGGGAGACACGCTCCGCCTGGAAGTTGAAATCGTCCGTTTACGCGGTTCGATCGGTAAAGGGAAAGCAATCGCAACAGTTGACGGGGAAGTCGCATGTGAAACAGAAATCACATTCGCGCTGGGACCGGTCCAGGAACAGTAACTGCATTTTGCATAATCGGAATCAATTGATATAATAAGCATTGGAATGCCCATTGCGGCATTGACAGTGGGAGGTTACATTAGAGCATGTTAAAAAAGCTTTCTCCAAATATAAAGAGCAGCATCACCCGCTCCATTTCGCAATCGTTTGAACAATATATGGGTGAAATCGGCTGGTCAGCAGACAAATATAATATTGAACAATTTTATGCAAACTGGCGGGAATACATAACGACCAAAGCACTTTGGTACGACAAAATTCCTGATGCGATCAAAGCAGATCCGGAATTCCATAAAGAATTGGCAGAGCGTGTAGAAGAAGTTCTGATCCGCATCTTAAATGATCCGCCGACTGAAGAGCAGATCGCACAAATTGAAATTCTTCAAGAAAAACTTAACACTCATTATGATTATGGCTGCAAAGCGGAAGCTGTATACGTTCAAAACGTGTTGGAAGCAACTGCGGAGCACATGAATAACTAATGCGAATAGTTCTCTCCTTTTGACACAAGCTAACTAAGATCATACCGATACGTATGGTTGACAGCTTGTAAAAAGAGGAGGGAATTTTTTTATGATCAGAAAAGCACTGCCTGTAGTCTTTGCTTCCGCACTCGTCCTGACCGCTTGTAATACGAACAACGGCGCGCTTCCAGACAACAATGAAACGCCAATGCAAGATATGGAACGCGACAACACGCCAAACGGCAACAAGCGCCTTGGACCCAATCTGGACGGTCTCGAGGATGACAACCGCGGCGGCATCATGAACGATCTCGACGATAACAACGACAACGGGATCATGAACCGCGACCGCGACAGGGTCTTGGAGGAAAACGATCGCGAAGGCATCAACAAACAACGCGACGGTCTCCTCGATGACAACAACGAAAACCGCGGCGCACGCGATGATAACACCATCGAAGGCGGGATGAACGGCAACGACGCCGCTCCTGACGGCGTCATCCGCGGCGAAGATCGTAAAGTTCGATGATTCCCGCAACTGTCAAAACGGCCCATGCATAGTGAATGCATGGGCTGTTTTTTTGTGTGTTGGCTGAATTAATGAATGGCCTGGCGAGTCTGCCGCTTAATGCGGGGGCGTGAGCGCTCATAGTGCCTTGCCAAGCGCTCTATGTTCCGTGTTCAGCGCTCATAGTGCCGTGCCGAGCGCTCTATGTTCTGTGTTCAGCGCTCATAGTGCCAGTCCAAGCGCTCAATGCCCCATGCTCGCTGCTAGTGCCATGCTCTCCGCTCATAGCGCCTTGCCAAGCGCTCTATGTGCCATGCTCACCGCTCATAGTGCCTTGCCAAGCGCTCTATGTTCCGTGTTCACCGCTCATAGTGCCTGGCCAAGCGCTCAATGTCCCACGCCAAGCGCTCAATGCCCCCCGCCAACCGCTCATAGTGCCTTGCAAACCGCTCAATGTGCCACGCTCGCCGCTCGTAGTGTCTTGCAAACCGCTCAATGCCCCACGCTCACCGCTCATACCCCCACGCTCACCGCTCATAACCCCCACACCAAACGCCCTCAAAACCCCTCCACCCCCAACAAAAAAAGCCACCCAACAGGGCAGCTCACAACTTCGTCTTATCATCCGAAATCTCATCGCGCTTCAGCTTCGGCCGATCCCACATTCCGGTCTCAAACCGCTCCAGCAGCGCATCGCCTTCTAAGCCTTCATCCAGCAGCTCCTCCAGCAAATGCTCGGCATACTTTGAACGCGCGCGCTTCAAACGGCCCTTCATCAGCACTGAAATACGCTCACCGATCTCGCGCCAGTCCTCTACAGCGACAATGAAAGAAGCCGGCTCATTGCCCGGGTACGAAATGACGACGCGCACCTCCAGCAAGGCTTCCTCGACTTTCCACTTCTCCATAATTTCCTTATATCTTGCGTCGATGAACAGCTCGAGCACCCATAAACGGTGGCTGTTCTCCTGATTGATAATAATGCCGTCATACAATGGAAAAGCGAGCACTCCATCGTCCTGCAGCACTTCCACCGAAAGCATTTTAAACGTCTTCAATCCCATCACCTCGGTACAATTTTCCTCAGTATAGCATAAAAAACCCACAATACCCGAAAATTCAAAAACACCGGATCACGCAGCACCGCCAAAACGCATCGCACCGCGAAATCCCAAAAACCCTGTCGAATGAAAAATGAAAAACCCTGCCGAAAACCGCATCAAAATTCAATTTTGCCGTTTTGCCAGAATGACCGCGCATGAATTATTATAAAGTCAGCACAAAGAAGGGAGGGACAAACACCGTGAATCAAGTGGCTCTAGTAGGACGCATCACCAAAGACCTCGCACTTAAAGAACATTCATCAGGACGTGTCAACGCCTCATTCGTCCTCGCAGTTAACCGCAGCTTCAAGAACGCCAACGGAGAACTCGCAACCGATTTCGTACTGTGCTCCGTCTGGGGAAGATCGGCCGAAAACCTGGTCCGCCACTGCGGCAAAGGATCACTCGTAGGTGTCAGCGGCAGCATTCAGACACGGAACTACGAGCGGGAAGACCGGACAAAAGTGTACATTACAGAAGTCATGTGCAGCGACATCCGTTTTCTGTCCAAATCATCCAAATACCAGGACACAGAAATGAAAACGCATACACCTGCTGAGCCCGCGCGTTTTGAAGAAGCGAAAACAGCGGCAGACGCACTGCCCATTTTCTGACTGAAACAATTCAAATGAAAGGAGAGGGGAGAGCGGGCACATACGCCGTCACACATCCGCTGCTGATCAATTCCTGAAGGGCCGTTGGATGCACACAATTGAAGAGAAATGAAAAAAGAGAATACTATATGACACTACAAGCATATTCGCCAACTGTTAGACCATACCAGCAGATGCATGAACGGGTGGGGACCCGATCCGCTGCGCTGCCGGGAGTACATTCAGCATAGGAACTGAATCAATTTACGCCAATTCATCCGCCGCCCGCATGCGGAGACCACTTCCCATTACGGGCTGGCGGAATACATACCCGCTCACAGAAAGGAAGACGCCGAATGATCCATCAGAAAACCGCAGGGCCCCATCAGCAAGACATCCAGCGCCTCGAAAACCAAGTCGGCCAGCTTACCCGCATCATCGCCAACCTGAACGAGCGCCTGAATTACCTGGAAACAATCAAAACGAACCCTTTTCTTCTGCCAAGCGACAGAAAGTGAACGCAAAAAAGACCTGCATCAGCGTTCGATACAGGTCCTTGCGACAGGATTGCGCACAGCTGCCCTATCCGTCAATTAAATGTCAGCAACTCCTCGAGCTCTCGATCATTGAGCTCTGTCAACCACTGACTCGAATGAATCAAATCAGCTGACAATGCAGCCTTTTCGACAAGCATCTCGTCAATCTTCTCCTCGATCGTCCCGACAGTCACAAATTTATGCACATGCACAAATTTGGTCTGCCCGATACGGTACGCACGGTCGGTCGCCTGGTTCTCTACAGCCGGATTCCACCAGCGGTCCGCGTGCAGCACGTGATTCGCCTGCGTCAAATTCAAGCCGGTTCCCCCAGCTTTCAGCGACAGGATGAATATCGGGAATTCCCCGTTTTGGAACGCCTCGACCAATGCGTCACGCTGCCCCTTCGGCATACTGCCCGTCAGGAATGGCACGTCGATTCCGTGCAATTCCGATAAACACTGGCGAAGCATCTGCCCCATGCCGATATACTGCGTGAAGATCAGACATTGTTCACCGTTCGCCGCAATCTCCGCCGCCATCGAAACGATCCGTGCCATTTTATTGGAACGCTTCGTCAGCTCGGCAGCAGGAGCGGGCGGTTCTTTCAGGAATAATGCCGGATGATTGCACAGCTGCTTCAGCCGGCTCAGCATTTTCAAAATCAAGCCTTTGCGCTCAAATCCTGTGAGCGTCTCGAGCTTAAACTTCGTCTCCGCGACAAAACTTTCGTACAATGCCGCCTGCTCCGTAGTAAGCGGCACATATTCATTTTGCTCCAGCTTCTCCGGCAAGTTCAGGCGCAGTTCCGGATCATTCTTCGTCCGGCGCATCATGAACGGCTGGATCCGAGCCCGCAGTTTCTTCTTCTCGCTCTCCAGATCATCGCGCTCAATCGGCACGATGAACTCTTCGTTGAACTTGCGGAAACTGCCGAGATATCCTTTATGAATGAAATCAAAAATTGCCCACAGCTCCGACAGACGGTTCTCGATCGGCGTGCCCGTCAGCGCAATGTGATGCACACCGCGCAGTTTACGGATCGCCCGCGACTGCTTCGTCTGCAAGTTTTTGATATTTTGCGCTTCATCGATCGTTACATTGGCAAACTCATACAGTGACAGAATCTCACTGTCCTGCGTGGCGGTGCCGTACGTCGTCAGAATAATATCTGCCTGACGCTGACTCATTATGTCTGCGAACTGCTCCTCGCGCGCACGGTTTGTCCCGTAATGCACATGCACACGAAGCGACGGCGCAAACCGCTGAAGCTCTTTCTGCCAGTTGCCCATGACACTCGTCGGACAAATGATGAGCGAAGGGGAGTCGGTTTCCGGAAGATCGTGCACATACAGCAAATACGTGATGAGCTGCACCGTTTTTCCAAGTCCCATATCGTCTGCAAGCACCGCGCCAAAACGGTTATCCCGCATGAAATGAAGCCACTCGAAACCTTCCTGCTGATACGGGCGCAATTCTGCATGCAAATTCGCAGGAACCGGCACTTCCGGCAGGCCTTTTTTATCGTGCAGCATATTCATCACTTTACGCAGTGACTGCTGCATCGAAAACGCCACCAACGGATCGTCTTCTTCCTCTTCATCGTAGACCGGCACAATTTCCTCCGGCACTTCATTGAACAGCAGATCTTTCACCGTCCACTCGCCGTCGTCGACCTGTTCCATCAGTTCGCGGATGCGCTTGAGCCATGTCGGATCGAGATGGAACCACTCGTCTCCCGCACGGATATACTCGCGGTTTTCGTCGACCATTTTCTGGAACTGTTCCCGGTCAATCTGCTCGCCGGCAAGTGAAAACTGCCAGTCAAATGACAATACCTGATCAAGGCTAGCTGACGAACGGTATGACTGCATCCCCGCAGACGTCCGGATCTTCAGCTTCGTCTCCGTCACCGATTTCAGCCACGCCGGCAAAATGACAGGATAATCAAAGGCCTGACAAAGCGGCAAGTCTTCCTGTATAAACACACGGACTTGCGCGTCATTCAGCGGCACATGCATAAACTTCCCGGTCTCCGGCCATTCGACAGAACGGAAAATCCCGACCATTTCAGCCTGACGCTCTTCAATGTCTTTCGCAAATGGCTTTCGCTTTGCCGGCAGCGCACTCTCAATCGAAGCCGACACTTTCCTGACAGCTGGCGACCACTGTACACCGCGCTCGCTGATGAGCACCGTTTCGAGCAGCCAGTCTGTCTCGTCGACATCGGGCTCCGTTAAGCGCAATGCCACACGGAACGGCAGCTTGACTGTCTCGGCATGCGGCCAGCCGTATTGCTGGAAGTGGGGGAGCAGCGCAGGAAAGTCTGCCATCGACACGCCGAGCGTTGCAAGCTGTCCGCGCATAGCAAGCGAAATATAGCGTCCTGCCTGCTCGGACAAGCCCGTTTTCTCTAAATTGAACGTCATTCCTGTTTCCGTTGCCTCCACGTAAGAAAACAGTGCAGGATCTTTCCACAGCACAGCTGCTTCCTGGATGCTGTCGAGCACCTGCTGATCACTTGCAGAAGCACCGGAGTAGTGAACGTACGGATGACTGCCCGAAGAGAACAGGCGCAGCAGCATATCAATCGACACATCGAGCCAGTTGTCCCGCTGACTGACCATCATGCCGTACATCGTCTGCTCATCCGAATAAAATAAATACGACACAAGCATATCCGCGTCAATCGTCCGCGTTTCGCCCCCGACATTTGCGGACACCAAAAATGCCCCGTCCTGTCCTTCTTTTAACGTTAATTCTAATGAAAGTTGCAAGATGTTCGACTCAGTCATAACAGCAGATTTCCTTTCTCCATCTCTTCCATCAGCGCACGCAGACGCGGAAACTGCTGGCGGACTGTATGGACATAGCGGTTCCAAAATTCATTGCGGCCGTCACGTTTAGCGGCGGTCTTCATCTGTTTCCACAGGCGCACGGCGCGGCGATAGCTGTCACGGTTTTTCTCTTTCACCAATTTCAGCGCTTCTGCATGCATGAGAGGAAAGACTGCCTGCGAATCTTCCGCGAGCGCCGTCTTCAGCAGCGAACCGTCAATCAAGTCGATCGATCCGCGCGTCAAATGCATGAGCGCAGCCCACTCTTCATAGCGGTTGCGCTCAAACAGAAACTTGCCGTATGCCCGGCCAGCCTCCGCTCCGTACGATTGAAACAGCAGATCACGCTGCTCTTCCGGCACGTCAGACAGCGCGAGCAGCTCATCGATATCTTCAGCAAATGCCGCACGATTGCGCGACGCCAGCTGCTGATAATAATCAGCCAGATGTGGCAGCAGCTTCAGCATGATCGTCTGCACAATATCAAAATCTTCATCTTCTTTAGCGTACAGCGCAAACGCCAGCCACTGCGGCACCGCGGTGGCATCGAGCGTATCCAATTCTCGGTCCAGTTCATCAAAGCGGCCTGACGTCAAATAAAGGAATGCACGCAGCAGCGGTGCATCTTCCGACGTTTCGTTCTCGAGGCGTTCAATCTCCTCTGTCAGCTCCGCTTCATCCGAATAAAGTTCAGTATAGACGAGTCGGAATGCTTCAAACCGTTTCGAGAACAATCCTTCTTCCTCCACTGCAAATGCATGGATGAGATCCTTCAGCTTCGCGTGGAATGCGTCTGTCTCAAACAGCCGCGACTTCGAGCTCAGCTGTTTAATGCCCGCCTTCATTTCGGACATTTGTTCATTAAGCCAGATCGTCAGCTGCCATTTGCCGTAATGATAGGAATCATTGAGCGCAAGTTCGCCAGACAGGAAAGGCCATGCCGCCCGTAAAAGCGTCAGCTGATAATACAGCGAAAAGAGCGGCTTCCATTCCCATTCAAAAGGAGAAAGCCGCGTCTTCTGGTGTTCAATTTTCGAGATATAATGCAAGAAGCCGGTCGGTCCGTCTTTCGGGCTTAATTCGGCAAGCGGCTTAACTAATGTGCCAAGCGCAGAAAGCCAGGCTTCCGGCGTACGCTCTGTTATCGACAGCTGCGTCTGCACCGTGCCTGACTGCCGCCACGTATTCAGCCAATCCGACAGCGAATGAAATTGCGAATACAAATGAAAAACGACCGCGATCTGATGCGCACACCAGTCACCGCCTGCGCAAGTGCAGTACGGCTCCATCGTCATGAAAGAAAGACGTGCGAACTCCGACTCTGTACCTGAAATATTTGCCATCAAAGACTGCTCGATTTCTGTATAGCGGTACGCGCCGATTGCGTTCATCCGGACGAGAGACGCCGCCTTGCGTACGATTTCCGCCTGTTCGGGAATAGACGGCTGAAATGTATGTTTAATATGATTCATGAATTCTTCAATTTCTGATTCGTGCATATTTGCGATTCGTTCAATTGTGATGGCCACCGAATCCACTCCTTACTTAAAGCATTCCTCCTATTATACCGTTTTTACCGGCTTTTTACCACAACTTGAGGAACGTAAGAAGATACTATTTTCATTTCCGCTGCTGATTTTCGTACAGCTGCATGAAATTCAGCAGGCCTGACAGCAGCAGATGACGGTCTTCTTCATCCAGCGAATCCGCCCGCACAATGAATTCTTTCAGCAAGGGTTCACTTTCAATCAGTGATCCGTACTGCGCAAGAAATCCTTTTTCATAAGCCGCCGTACTGTCGAGCGTCTGAGAAGAAAAAGAGCGCACTTTCTTCAGCGGCCGCCCCAAAATCATCGCAAGCAATATATCATCCGGAATCTTGTACAGCTTTTTAATCAGAGGCAGCTGTTCGATCGGAAAGCCCCGTCTATTTGATTCGTACCGTGAAATCGTAGCCGGATCAATTCCCAAATCCTGCGCCATCTGCTTTTGTGAGATATGCAAATACTCATCGCGGTATTCCCGTAACTGCGAACCAAAACTCATTTTCATCACCCGTTTTTCTCGCCATCGTATAAGAAAGGGGCGGCGCAATCATAAAAGTTGCCAATTAGACAATAGGGGATGCCGAAATGGCATTTAATGAACTTTTAAGCAAAGATATGAGAAAATTATGGTAAAAGGCAGAATGGAGGAGAACGCGATAGAACGAGTGCAATTAATTTTACATATCCCTCAATTGCAGTACCGGTTACAACACCCCGAACCTGTCATACCCAGTCATCTGTGCTTCTTCAAATCACTCGAACAGTTCTCGGAAAAATCCGTGCACGACACGCAGCGGAATGTCTCTTATTTATACGGCGTGGCGTGCGGAGAAATGATCTTCGAGCAAGTCATTATTTATTATGCAAACAGTCAGATCAGCTTCTCCTACAAAGAATCCGGCAGTGACACGTGCGGAAGTTTAATGCGGCAGCTGAACAGAGAAAACATTCACTACTTGCCGCTGTCCACGTCATTTACGCTGCGGCCCTGATCTGCTGCGTGAAAAACGGTGAGGTTCACCCGCTATGACAAGTAACTGAAAAATTCTCTTGGTATATTAGGAGGTTTCCGACTCATATTATGCACAAAATCCTCTTCGGTGTGATATATTAATAATAATCGGAAAATTCAAATTACTGAAGAGGAGGGAGAAGTTATGTTGCTCATACAGCGAATCAAGCCATTTTTCACCAGGAAAGAAGAATTCAACCTCCGACTTGTATTCGCCTATCAATACTTCTCAATTAAACGTAATGAAGAAGTGTTCCAATTCATTCCCGCAGAAGGCAAAGAGATTGTGATTAACACGAAAAGTTTGCAGGTAGAGAACTTAGGAGAGGTATTTGTCTTTCAGAGAGGCAACCGGTTTATCAGGATCCCACTTTATCAATTGTTGCTAGTTTCCGATTTACATTTGCATTTGTCGACTATACTCGAAGGAGCGATGGGATTGGAAGGCCATCTACAGGAAGAGTACATGCGTGAGGCTGACGGCTTGGTGGAGAAATTAGAGCGGGACAATTGGGAACGTATGGTTGATTACGCACTCGAAACGAAAAACCAGCTCTTGTTTAAGGAGTTGATGGAGGGACTGCGGCTGATTTGATCATCTTCATAACACGTTAAAAAACACCTCAGTTGGAAGCACTTTATAGTGCGTCGGAGCCGAGGTGTTTTTATGTGGGCGGAAATCGTGTGTTTGTCATAGTGTCAGAAAATGGAGCGCCAGTACGAATAGTCCTGATCCGCCAAGGCCGAGTGCAAAGTCCTGCCATGTAAACTCAATCGTCTTATCCAAATTCATCGCTCGTCACTCCTTTGTATATTCAGGCTATCCAATGCCCTGTGATAGTTCCTGTTATTGCCGGTTTTAGTGGTGTTTAAACATTGTGAGGGTAAATGAATTGGAGAGGCTGGCGTCGGGATAGGGGTGGGGATTTGCGCTCTAGGCGGACGCGTTCGGGAGGGGCCGCGGTGAGCCAACCAGTCGCAGGCTCCGTTGGTTGTCTCACCTGTCGGCCTGATCCTCCCCGAGTCGCCGCCTGCCGCTCCAATCCCTGCAATGTAAACGGGGGATACCTATTGTTGTGCATTGAAGTTAGAGGTGTAATCGATTTGATAGATTAACAGGTAAGTGAACTTGATCTGCCTTTGAATTAAAATTAGTGCAGAGACAACAATAAATCACGCTCTAGCGTCAGTGAATGTTTTAAGTGCATTAACTTTATTTTCCCTAGTCTTCAAGTATCTTGAAATTAAATGAATTAGATAGGCTGGCGGTGAGGGTGGGGGCGACTTCCACTCCGTTTTACTTGTGTTGGTTTCTGGAGTGGTGACTGGTTGTTCAGTGATTAATAAATTCATCAGCCGCTCATTAATCTGGATAAGCGCTCATAGTAAGGGTGCGAGCGCTCTATGCATACTGGTAACCGCTCATAATTTTCGTCAGGCGCTCAATGGATCCGTGTAAGCGCTCATACTTGCCTCTCATCCGCTCATTCGGCCTTATTTTCTTGCCTAGTTTTAGGTTTGCTAGAGAGTTAGAGAGTAGGATGAAGTTATTTAATGCACCTATTCAAGATATTCCCCGTTAATCCTCTGCGTGCGGGATTGAAATGGAAACGGGAAAGCATCGTTACACGGAGTTCCAGGCGGACGCGTTCTGGAGTGGCTGCCTGAAGTGCAAAGATATGTTCCTAACGCTTCGCTTTTGCGAGTGAAGCGTAGCGGGAAGGAGCACATCTTTGCATTGACAGGTGAAACACCCGAGCGAAGCGAAGCGAAGGGGTGTGGTTCACCGCCCGCCCACCGGAACGCGTCCCCGGCTGGAGCTTCAATCCCAAACTACTCACTAACTCGCCTTACCTAATATCCCCCCCTAATTTGCCCAAATCCACCTGAGAATCTCTGCTGCCTCTATCAAATTCCTCAACAATACGAGACATTCGTTGCAAAATCGTCATTTTTTGATAAAGTAAGAGAGATAGAAACTGATATAATCAGTCGAACAAGTTGGAGGCAAAGGAGAAGTACATATGTATTCTACTTACGGTTATTGGCGTTCATTATTGTATCCAGACCGTCTTGCTACTGAAATCGGGCAGGGCACCGTCACCGGATTCAAGCGCCGTGTGTTTAGTGTATTCATTTTGGGCATCATCCTGTTCGTCCTCCGCGAAATGTGGGGCATGAACTCGGAAACGATGACGTATATTATGGCAAACGGTACGATCGATGACTACACCATCGGCCGCTACGCCGCACTCGCCGGCACCATAATCTGGGCCCTCGTGTACCTGTCGTTTCATTTCTGGGGCGTCGCATGGATTTTAAGCTTGCTGACGAAAATCCCGTTCAAGCCATTGCTGAAACTGCAGCTGGTGGTCACCGGATTATTGTTATTTGAAAAACTCATCAATTTCCTCGTCTTTGCGGTTGCTGGAAAAACAGCGGCAGTTTCGATTCTTTCATTCGGACCGCTGGCACTGACATTCTTGGAAAATTGGTACATTATTTTATTTGTCAATCAACTGACGATCTTCTCTGCGCTCATTGTCGCGGTTCAGTACCGCTTCATCAGCTTCTCTGAAATAGAGACGTCGCTTGTCGGCGAAGAGGTCGTGGAGCATAAAGGCATCCGCAAAAACGCACTTTGGATGCTGATCGCCCTGCAGGTGGTCTTTGCCTTAATTACAGCGGCAGTTGGCTTCGTGCCAGTCGAAAAACTGCTGAATCTGTTAATGATTGGAGGACTATAACAGATGAAAATTCAAAATCTCATCGTGACGGTCCTCGTGACAGCGTTTCTTGCATTGAACACGTATTTGGTGTTTGCTGAAAAAAGTGTCATTCCAAAAGCCCAGTACGTCAGCGAATATGAACGGCTGGCTGCGGAAGATTACAAGAAAGAACTCGACAAAGAAGGCTTCATTTCGCCAAAAGATCTGCACACCATCTACCTGAAAGATGACCAGACGATTGAATCCTGGCTCGTTCAGGAAGGGGACGCGGTAGATTTCGGAACGGAGCTTGCTTCATTAAAAGTGGATCAGATTGATTCGCAGCGCAGTAAATTAAACTCAGAACTGAGCGCGCTGCAGGACCAGTCGTCATCCATCTCGCAAACAATCAGTAATTTGAAGTATGAACAGACGAGATCAGGCGGTTCACGCAATGACAGTGACTACTATGACACGAACGACGAGAAAAAAGTCCGTGTCAACTTGAACGTCGGCATCGATGTCACGGGAGACGGAACGTTTGCGCAGGCCATTGCGGAAGCCGAGCGTGACCTCGCGGAAGTGCAGAAGAAAACTGCCACGGTAGAAGCGCAACTCGCAGAACTGCCGAATGAATCCGCACTGACAAGCCCGGTCAGCGGCTATGTCGTGGCGATCAAACGCGACAGCGAGTCACCTTCTATTGATATTTACAGCAATGACCAGACGATTGTCACTTACGTTCTCGACAATGAATGGCCGACGATTGAAACGGGCGCGCCGGTAACGATCCAGCACGAATCGATTCATACACCATTTACACCGAAAGTCGATCCGAATCAAGAACCGGAAGAAACCGAAGACGGTGTCGGCAGTGCAAAAGGCAAATCGGTCGCATCACTGACTGCATCTGCAGACGGCGTGCCGTACGATGATCCAAAAACAGAAATTGACGGTTCAGAACCGCCAGCTGTGAAATCAAACGACAGCACAACCAGTCCTGAAGAAAACTTCGACGGCACATCCGGCAATCCGGACGGCACGCAAGATAAACCGGAAGCACCGGCATCTTCACCGGACGCTAGCATCGACAGTTCAAACGATAAGGACTCAGATACAACTGCTCCCGCACAGGGAACACCGCCAAGTAATGGAGACACACCGAATTCAAACGACACTGACGGAACAACAAATTCCGACGGCACAGTCACGAATGAAGACGGAACGGTCACATATCCTGACGGAAGCACAAGCAACCCTGACGGCACGGTCACTAATCCGGACGGAACGATTACGGACCCCGAAACCGGTGAGACACCAGAAGGCGATCCGGAGCTGACGAAACAGGAGAAGAAACTCGCGGAAATCCAAGAGCGCATCGCACCGGATTACCCGAATGATATCTCCACCATCAACGGCGTCGTCGTATCCGTATCTAAAGTGCCTGCAAAAGAAGACGAGTGGCTAGAAGCATACAAATCACACGGCAACACGCAAAAAGACAATCCATTGGCTTATTACGAAGTACGCGTCGCACCATACGACGAGCAAATGGACTTGCCATTCGGCACGAACGTCAACACCTTCATTCAAACAAATGAAGCGAACCAGGCAGTCAGCGTCAAGACAAACTGGCTCACAGACAAATACCAAGATGACGCAAAAATTTGGACACTCGACAACAACGGCCGGGCGATCCAAACAACCGTCACAGCACCATTCACCTCACTCGACCGATCCGTCATAACGAGCGGAGCCGAACCGGGAATGGTCGCACTGCATAACGAAGATCTTGACAGTAGCCTGGAACACCAACAAATCTTCCACCCGCTTCCGCTATATCTGCCGGAATGGGAACAATGGAAAACCACACCTTGGAGAACCTACGTCCGCTATCTGATCAAACAATAAAAAACTGCCCTCGGGCAGTTTTTTTGTTTTGGCGGATTGGGGTGCCGGCGTGGCGGTGGGCGAGCGGGTGTGAGGGGGCGGAGCGGTGCGCTCATACTTGCTGCTTAACCGCTCTTAGATCCCGTCAAGCGATCATACCTAGTGTCTACGCGCTCATTCGCTCCCCGCAAGCGATCAATCACTCCGCCTATCCGCTCATAACTCGTTGGTAACCGCTCAATCCCCGTATTTCAGTGGTTCCAGCCAACCTTTCCCGCCCGAGCGCTCATACTTGCTGCTCAACCGCTCATAGATCCCGTCAAGCGATCATAGCTGCTGTCCACGCGCTCATTCACCCTCCGCAAGCGCTCAATCACTCGGCCTATCCGCTCATACTTCTTCGGCAACCGCTCAATCCCCGTATTTCAGTGGGTCCAGCCAACCTTTCCCGCCCGAGCGCTCATACTTGCTGCTCAACCGCTCATAGATCCCGTCAAGCGCTCATACCTGTTGTCTACGCGCTCATTCACCCTCCGCAAGCGCTCAATCATTCCGTCTATCCGATCATACTCCTTCGCCAACCGCTCAATCCCCGTATTTCAGAGGGTCCATCCAGCCTCTTCCGCCGGAGCGCTCATACTTGCTGCTTAACCGCTCATTGATCCCGTCAAGCGATCATAGCTGCTGTCCACGCGCTCATTGACCCTCCGCAAGCGCTCAATCACCCCGCCTATCCGCTCATAACTCGTCGGTAACCGCTCAATCCCCGTATTTTAGTGGGTCCAGCTAACTTCTCCCGCCGGAGCGCTCATACTTGCTGCTTAACCGCTCATTGATCCCGTCAAGCGATCATAGCTGCTGTCCACGCGCTCATTGACCCTCCGCAAGCGATCAATAATTCCGTCTATCCGCTCATACTTCTTCGGCAACCGCTCAATCCCCGTATTTCAGTGGGTCCAGCCAACCTTTCCCGCCCGAGCGCTCATACTTGCTGCTCAACCGCTCATAGATCCCGTCAAGCGATCATAGCTGCTGTCCACGCGCTCATTGACCCTCCGCAAGCGCTCAATCACCCCGCCTATCCGCTCTTAACTCTTCGGCAACCGCTCAATCGCCATCCCTCTGCAGTAAGCCAAAAGACGCATTTTCTATAAAACCACCACAAAATCCACCCCGACAACCCCTGAAAATCAAATTCCTCCCTTAAAATCAACTGCAAAATCCAATTTCACGCCCGAAATCCGTCCCAAAAATGAATTCCCTCCTAAAACTTCCCAATAACCTTCCAGCTTGCTACAATAAACTCAGAACACATCCACTACAAGGAGGGAAAAATCATACTCTACAAAACACGCAGCATCCCGAAATTGATCATTGGCCAAGATGCATTGCTGAAACGACTGCCGATCAATCATGAAAAATACGAAAAAGTTCGCAACGATCTCTACAACGGCAAAGCCGGCTTCGGAGGGGAGAGGGAATTCGATTACCAATTACGAGATTTCATCCCAGCCTATCCGCACGCAGTTCTCCACGATATCTTCCTGAAACATGGGCACGCCTACTTTCAAATCGACTCCGTCATCATCACACCAAGCACGATCATTCTCTTTGAAATCAAAAACATCGCAGGCAGACTGCAAATCAAACAAAACCCCACACAATTCATCCGGGAATCTGGCAGCGGGGAGCGCACCGTTTTGAAAAGTCCTATCGAAGAAATGGAACGCAAAAAACATTACTTCACGGATTGGCTGCGCGAACGAAACATCGAAATACCCCTCATGGACTACATCGTCTTTGCCTATCAAAATGAACTTACCATCCAAAACACATCATCCCACCGGCTCGCATTCTCTTACGAAATTCCAAACAGACTCAGATCCCTCGAAATGAAAGAAACTCTATTGACAGCTGATCAAATCAAGCGCCTGGCAAATGAAATCACACGTGCGCACCGCGAATACGATCCGTTGCCTTTGATAGAGAAATACTCGCTGGCCGTACGGGACATAGCCTCGGGGGTGACGTGCACCCACTGCCAGCAATTAACGATGCAGTGGCGGTCAAAAAGCTGGCGTTGCAGAGCATGCGGTCATCATGATAAGGCGGCGCACATCAATGCGCTTTCCGAATGGTACTGCATAAGCGGTCCCCAACTGACCAATCAAAACTTCCGCCAGTTCACCGACATCGGCTCACGCCACGCAGCAAAGCGAATGCTGGCCAACCCTTTTACTGAACTTTGCGGCAAAAAACGCAACGCCGTCTACCACCTCTCCCCAAAACTCCTCCTCCAACCTCACGGTTTGTCTTTTTAAATCTCTTACAATCAAACAAGCGCACGGGCATCCCATGCGCTTGTCACATTATCATGCTATTCACTTACACCGGTTAAATTTTTGTTTCAAGCTCCCTTATTTGCTCAATGCCAATGTCTATCCGCTCATAATCGCTCCTCATGCGCTCATACCTTCGGCTCCGCCGCTCTATGCGCCCCAACAAGCGCTCATACCCCATGTCGAAGCGCTCTATGCAGCGCCCTATCCGCTCATAGCTGCTCTTCAAGCGCTCATAGGCCTTGTTCCACCGCTCAATGAGACTAGTCAAGCGCTCATACGCCGCGCTCCGCCGCTCTATGCGCCCCAGCAAGCGCTCATACCCAAGGTCGAAGCGCTCTACACAGCGTCCTATCCGCTCATAGTCACTCTTCAAGTGCTCATAGGCCTTGTTCCACCGCTCTATGAGACTCGCCAAGCGCTCATAGACCTAGTTCTACCGCGCATACGCCACGCTCCACGGATCTAAAAGACACGCCAGCGCTCATACCCCGTGCCAAAGCGCTCTATGCAACGTCCTGCCCGCTCATACTCACTCTTCATGCGCTCATAGACCTCACTTCACCGCTCTATACGCCCCATCAACCGCTCATAGCCCACATCCAACCGCTCAATCCCACAGCCTATCTGCCTAAACAAAATTTCCTAAAAATCATCTATCCTCACCTCAATTCAACAAAAAATCCAATAACTCTATCAAATATGCCAAAAACCCTATCAAAATATCATAGTAATCCAGTATACTCATAGGAAAAGGAGGACGTTTATATGAATCTATCCCGCAAGAAGAAATTATTCTTAAGTACTACTGCCATTGCAGTCGCGGCGTCGGCAGCAACTGGTTCTGTTGCTGCGCCGGTGGAGGCCGCGAAGCCTGTCAATTTCAAGGACGTTCCTGAAAAGCATTATGCCTACGATGCGGTCATGTATTTAGCGGCCAACGAGATTATTAAAGGGTATGCGGACAATACATATCGCCTGAATAAACCTGTTACGCGCGCGCAGGCGGCGAAAATGATAGCGCTTGCCATCGGTGCGGAGCCGAGTCATGCCTATCGCATGGATTTTACGGACGTCACACCGGATAACGGGTCCTATGATCATATCCGGGCACTGACACAGCGCGGTCTATTTGCCAATCAAAAGAAATTTAATCCGAATAAACCATTAACCCGGGGGCAGATGGCCAAATTGCTAGTCATTGGCTACAACATTATTACGGACGACAACGACTTTATTATCTTTGACGACGTCAATAAAAGCAGCGGCTACTACAAATACATCATCACAATTGCTGAACTGAACATCACCACAACGCGCCCGGGCGGAAAATTCAATATGAATGATCCCGTCACACGCGGGCAGCTGGCGGCGTTTTTGTATCGGACGATAGAATTCGACAACAATCGCAAAAAAGGTCTGATTACGTATGATAAAAAGAAGGTGGGATATGTCGATCAGGATAAAAATTTAATCAAGCCCAAACCTGAGGCACCGAAGCCTGTTCCTCCGAAGCCGAAACCGGAGCCACCTAAACCAACGCCGCCAAAACCAAAACCAGAGCCGCCTAAGCCAGAACCGGAACAGCCGTCACTCGCGGCACAGGCAATCATCGCAGTCAACGCTAAGCGCAAGGATGCCAACATATCCGGCCTGCAGGCAGATCCGGCACTTAACCGGATGGCCGGCATGAGGGCAGAAGACATGGCGAAGCTTGGGGAATTGTCACACACGACGCCGACATACGGCACGGTGCAGGAAATGTTCGATACATTCGAATACAAGTGGATTTCATTTGGGGAGAATATTGGGGCGGGCTTTGATGATGCGCTCGAAATCACGAACGCGTGGCTTGGATCTCCGTCACATAAGGAAAATCTGTTAAGTTCGAAATTTACGCATATGGGTGCAGGAACCGCGCCAGATAAAGACGGTAAAATCTATTGGGTCACATTGTATTCGAAAAAATAGTGCATCCTGTCCGCTTAATCGTCTGTGTATAAGGGTATAATGAGAAGATACATACCAATCCTTATACCGAAATAAAGGAGGAAGCGCCATGAAACAAACTTTATTTGCAGCAGCGGCTGTTTTGGCCTGGCTGTGCCTGACGCCTGCCACTGAAGCTTCGACGCTCGACGAAGTGAAAGAAATTGTCGAACTGTATTATTACGGCGAACAGCCCGCCAATCTTCACAGCGCGAGAAACGTCACGGAAATCGTCCGGGAGCTTGACGAATACTCGGTCTATATGTCACCGGCGGAATACAACGACTATCTCAATCAATACGCGAGCGCCAAAGCTCCTGCGCAAGTTGCGAGTGTGGCCGCGCCGTATAATCAAGATAATGTTCAGTCCAATATGATGTACGGTAATGTCGGTTATATGAAAATCAAAACGTTCTCTGCGCATTTGCTGGAAGACGTCAACACGCACTGGGCACGCCTGAAAAATCAGGGAGCGGAGAAACTGATCCTTGATTTGCGCTTTAACGGCGGCGGCTACGTGGAAAGTGCAGAGCAATTGCTTGGCTTCTTCCCAAAAGCGAAAGAAGCCTATAAATTGCAGACACGCATGGGCACACAGTCAGCGAAAGCTATCCCTGCGAAAAATAAATTCCCGGCAAACACGTATGTACTCGTCAACCGCTATTCTGCATCGGCGTCTGAAATTGTTGCAGTCAGCCTCAAAGATCAGACAGCGGCGAACATAGTAGGGGAGAGAACGAAAGGCAAAGGAAGCGTCCAGTCATTATTTGAATTAGAAAACGGCGGCGCGCTGAAGCTGACGACCGGTCACTACACAGGACCAAAAGGGACACCTGTCCAGCACAAAGGCGTCGAGCCGAATATTAAAATGAAGCCGGGCACAGAGCAGGCAGGCATGCACAAACGCCTCATCATAGCTGACCTGGCCGCAAAAGGCTATAAACCGATCAAAGGACCATCCGGCGTACCGCAGTCCAAAGTCTTCAACGTCGAATTTACACAAAAAATGAACTTCGAACCGGCAAAAGAATTCAACAAGATGGAACTTATTAAATTCGGCAGCGTCTCTATACAAACGGTGAAAAAAGCAATCGACGACAAAACTATGACCATTCAGCCAGCCAGACCAATGGCACTCGGGGCAGAATACATGCTCGTCGTCCACCCGGGCATAACAGGAGCCAACGGGCTGAAAGTAGTCCAGGGTACGTACACACCTTATACAGTACAGACACAAGCTAAATAAACTGGTTGTAATGAAGAGATGTTGGTATAATGGGAAGATGGAGTAAACGGGACGGCAACGTTGAACGACGTTCCAGGCGGACGCTTTCCCATGGGCCCGCGGTGAGCCAACCAGGTCGCAAGCTCCCTTTGGTTGTCTCGCCTGTCGGGCTGATCCATCGGGAGTCGCCGCCTTCCACTTACGATCAACTGGCTTGCTCTTCTTGAATTAAATTTCTAAAAGGATGAAGAAATTCATCCTTTTACTTTGAACTAAAACTTGTTGGAATCAAATCTCTTGAACGTAAAATCCCAACAAAACGAAACGGTAGTCACCATCTGCCACTACACTATAAGTAGGATCGGAACGGAAGGCGGCGACTCCTGCGGGAACAGCACGAGCTGAAAGCCCCGCAGGAACGCAGTGACGAGGAGATTGAAGCCGTGCCCGCGGAAAGCGTCCGCCTGCAGTGCAGATCCAATACCCAACCCACCGTCTAGCCTTACCAGGCAGCGACGGCACCCAAATTAGAAAGCGAAGGTATCATACACTATGAAAAAGAAATTATGCGTAGTAGGCCTTGGTTACATCGGCCTTCCAACCGCCGTCATGTTCGCGAACAGCGGCCTGCAAGTACACGGCGTCGACCGTAACGAACGCGTCGTACAACTCATCAACAATAAACAACTACATATAGAAGAAAACGGTCTCCAGGAACGATTGGAGCAGGCAGTAGACGAAGGGCACTTCCAGGCGTCCACTGCACCGGTGGAAGCAGACGTCTACATCATCGCCGTACCGTCACCGATCAACCCGGATAACACAGCAAATCTGGAGTTCATCCGTGCGGCCACAGCATCGATCGTGCCATATGTCAAAAAAGGCGCACTCGTTATTCTGGAATCCACTGTTCCTCCAAAGACAGTCGAAAATATCATGCTGCCCGAACTGCGCAAAACAGACTTGATCATCGGGGAGGAGCTATTCGTTTCTCATTCACCGGAGCGCGTTATCCCAGGCAAAATCTTTGAAGAACTCGTCAACAACGACCGCATCGTAGGCGGCATCAACGCGAAGTCGGCAGAAATGACAAAGGACCTTTACCAGGCTTTCGTACAAGGAACGATCCATCTGACGGACGCTACGACTGCGGAACTTGTCAAAGTGATGGAAAACACGTACCGCGACGTCAACATTGCATTTGCCAATGAACTTGCGAAAATCGCAGAAGGCATTGATGTGGATATTTGGGAAGCCATCAAGTTTGCAAACTTCCATCCGCGCGTCAATATCCATACACCGGGCCCTGGCGTCGGCGGTCACTGTATCGCAGTTGATCCATGGTTCTTAGTGGAACTGGCGCCGGAAAAAGCGGACATCATCAAAAAATCCCGTCTGACAAATGACGGTATGCCGATGTATACAGCGAAGCGCGCACAGCGTCTGCTGCAGGAATACGGTGTTGAAAACGGCAAAGTGGCGGTTCTCGGACTGGCGTTCAAAGGCAACGTCGACGACATGCGCGAAAGCCCGGCTACAAAAGTAGTAGAATCCCTGCAAGAACTCGGATTAGAAGTAGTATCCTTTGATCCGCATATCAAAGAACTGCAGCACCCGACACAAGTGGCAACGCTTGAAGAAGCAACGGCATCAGCAGATCTTCTTCTATTAACAACGGATCACGACGAATTCAAACAACTGAACCCGGCAAACTTGCAGACGAAACAGCCGCGGCCGATTGTGCTGGATACGAAAAACGCACTGAACGCAGATAAATGGGAACAGGAAGAATATCGCTTCTTCAAATTGGGAGACGGCAAAAAAGAGGGGCAGCTTTATCAATGAAAGAAGAAATACTAGGCGTCTCGGTGAATACGGAAAACTACGATGAACTCATTCCGAAAGTCTTTGCGAATATAGAAGAAGGAAAGAAATCACTGATCGTAGCAATCAATCCTGAAAAGCTGATGAAAGCAAAAGAAGATCCCGAACTGAAAGCATTGCTCAACCGGGCAGAATTTCAAATCCCGGATGGCATTGGCGTCATTCTGGCATCCAAGCTGAAAAAAGGCCAGATTCGCTCTCGCGTCACCGGCATCGACATGATGGACCGGGTCGTACAGGAAGCAGCCGTCAGAGGAAAACGAATTTTCCTCTACGGCGCTAAACCTGGTGTTGCGGAAGCGGCAGCTGCGAAATTGCAGGAGCTGTATCCGGATCTACAAATCGCAGGCGTGCAGCACGGGTACGAAAAAGATGTACAAGTGGTACTTGATACGATCAACGAAGCACAGCCGGATATTCTGTTCGTTGCTATGGGTTCGCCGAAGCAAGAACAGTGGATTGAAGAATACCGCAACGAACTGCATCCGATTCTATTCCAGGGAGTAGGCGGATCATTCGATGTATTGGCGGGAAATATTAAACGGGCACCGGCTGCGTTTCAAAAAGCTGGAGCAGAATGGCTGTATCGATTGCTGCTCGAACCAAGCCGCATTAAACGGCAGATGAATCTACCAAAGTTTCTAGTAGAAGTGTACCGCAGGAAATGACGAAATAGAATCAGACAGTGACCGAGAATCCATAAGTAAATTCAGATAACTAACAGAAAATAACAACTTTTCCTAATCACCCAAGTATAACTATCTTGTAATCTAGCTAACTTGGTGATAGAATACGGAAGTGTAAGGATAATTTTCTCTTAGAATATAGCACAGCTCGTGCAAAGCGTTACGGTTGGTTGACCGCAAACAAAAAGGCTAGAACAGTTCCCATCTGTTCTAGCCTTTTTGTTTGCAAAAATTCCTTGCATGCACAAAATACTCTATTTTTTAAACGGTATGGAAAATACTTGTATTATATTAATCTTTCGCTACAATAGAAGATGCGGCAAAAATATTTTGTCGTTCTATGCTATTAGACTAGTAAATATTCCAAGATTCAATTGACTTTCAGCACGTTCTTATCTATACTTTAATGTGTAATGCCTACTACTTTCATACATAGGTAGTTACTGGCAAAAACAAAGAGATACCTTAGAGGAGGAAATTATTCAATGGCTAACCAACCAACGAAATATCGCAAGTTTGTAGTAGGGGCTGCATCAGCTGCACTAGTAGCATCTGCAGTAGCACCAGTAGCATTCGCTGCAACTTTTAACGACACAAAGGGAAACACACACGAAGAGGCAATCAATGCTCTATCTGATGCAGGTGTTATCTCAGGTTACGAAGACGGATCATTCAAACCTAACAAAACACTTACACGTTCTGACGTAGTAAAGTTAATGGGTAAATGGTTAGTATCTGAAGGGTATAAAGTACCTGCAGACTACAAAACAAAGCCACGCTTCTCAGACTTGAAGACTACATCTAACGATGAGCTTCTAAAAATGTCTGCACTAGTTTACGACAACGGTGTATTCGTTGGTAAACCAGATGGTTCACTTGACCCATCAAGTGATATCACTCGTGAAAACATGGCAATCGTTCTTGTTCGTGCATTCGACCGCGTACATGACGTTGACCTAGTATCATACGTGAAAGATCAAGATTTCAAGAAAGACGTTACAGACCTAGGCAAAGCAAAAGCTGAAGCTCGTCCTGCAATCGACGTTCTAGACTTCTTCGACATCACAAACCCAGCTGCACCAGAATTCAACCCTAAAAACACAACAACTCGCGGACAATTCGCTTCATTCCTTTACAAGACTACTCTAGTAGACTTCGATAAAGTTGGCGGCGGAGTAGTAGCTCCTGGAGTTGCAACTGTTAAAGGCATCAATGCTACAACAGTTGAAGTTACATTCAAAGACGAAGTGAAAAACATTGACTCTTTGAAATTCTCTATCGACGGTTTAACTGTTTCTAACGCAGCAGTTAAGCAAACTGATAACAAAACTGTTGTATTGACAACTGCTGTTCAAAAGGGCGGAGAAAAGTACACAGTGAAATTGGACGGCAAAGCAATCGGTACATTCACTGGCATCGAAGCTACAGTTCCAACTTCTATCAAAATCACTAACCAATCAGTACAAGGTAAAACTGGACAACAGGTTATCCTTTCAGCTGACACTGGCGTGAAAAAAGCTGGCATCCCTGTTACTTTCAACGTGAAAGCTAACACTATCGGCACAACTAACAAAGACCAAGTCTTCGAAGTAATGACTAACGAAGATGGAATTGCGACATTCTCTTACACTCAATACTCCGCAGGTCAAGATCAAGTAACAGCATACCCAACAGGTGCACCAACAGTACGCAGCATCGGTTATGTATTCTGGGGCGTTGACACAATCCTAGGAGTAGAAGACGTAACTGCTGGATCAACAATCAGCAATGGCGCTAATAAAACATACAAAGTAACTCATAAGGATGCTACAACTGGTAAGCCAGTAGCAAACCAAACTTTGAATGTTTCATTCAAAGAAAACATCGAAGTAACACCTGATCAATTGAAAGACGCTACAGTTAACGGCGTTGAAGTTGCTCAATTGTCAAACGGTACAGTTACTAAAGCTGCACAAATCACTACAGACTCAAAAGGTGAAGCTACATTCACTGTTTCCGGTAAAAATACATCAGTAACTCCTGTAGTATTTGTTGCTAACAATACTCCAACAACTAAAGATTACAAATATGATGCATCTGATTTACAAGCAACAGCTTCAAAAGTAACGTTCTCAGCTAACCAAGCAGAGTATACTCTTGAAATGGTTCGCGACAACGGTGATGTTGCAGCAACTGGCGGAACTAATGGCCGTAAGTACACGTTGACTGTTAAAAACAAAGACGGCAACATTGCAGTGAACGAAATCGTTAACGTTGCATTCAATGAAGACTTAGACCGTGTAATCTCTACTAACACAGATGCTAAATTCATTGAAGTTAGCAGCGATGGTACACAACAATACTTCACTGGAGACAAAGCTAAAAAAATCTCTGTGAAAACAGACAGCAAAGGTCAAGCGACATTCGTTATCGGTTCTGATAAAGTGAATGACTATGCAACTCCAATCGCTTGGATCGATGTAAACAATCCAAACGCTGTGGAAGGTAACTTTGATCAAGGCGAGCCATATGCAATTGGTCAAATCTCTTACTTCCAGGCTGCATACCTAGACGGCGCAGCATTGAAAGTTTACAACGCTGCTGGTAAAGAAACAAAAGAATTCAAAGGTAGCGAAACTGCAACGTTTAAAGCAGAACTAGTTAACCAATCAAACAAAAAAGTTGCATCCACTTCTGTTAAGAAGGCATCCTATACTGTATTTAATACAGGTGCTAACGATGTGACAGTTGAAGGTCAAGTCGTTTCTCCTAACCGTAGCTATACAGTTACTAAGGAAACAGGCAATACAGATCTTAAAGTAGCACCAACTATGGATAAAAACACTTCAGTACGCGTAGTAGCTACTGGAATTGCTGTTGATACAGACGGTAAGGATTATGCGTTCACTGCGAAAGAAGCTACTGCTTCATTCACAGCTACAAGAGCGGTATCTGATCTTTACACTGGCGATGTTGTATCTTTCAACTCCGAAAAGAAAGAACTTACTTTCAGCGGAAAAGATGCAGTTAAATATGCTGGTGAAAAAGATGTAACTTACGAATACAAAGGTCTTGGTAATACACCAATCGCAACTGCTGATGACTTCATCAAAGAGTTGAAAAAAGGTGAAGTTACTGTCACTCGCGAAGTAAAAGGAAGCACAACTTCGTTCTATATCATTGAGCAAGATACTACTAAAGCAGGTCCTACTGATACAGCTACAACAAACGCTGCTGATAAAGCTGCCGCTGATGCTGCAACTGCAAAAGTGACTGCACTTCCTGCTGTTGGAGACCTTAAAATTGCTGATAAAGCTGCCGTAGAAGCTGCACGTGCTGCATACGATGCATTGACTACAGCACAAAAAGGTTTAGTAACTCCTGCTACAGTAGCTGCTCTTGAAGCTGCTGAAGCTAAAATTGCTAAACTAGAAGAAGCAACTCCAGCTGAGGACTTTGTTCTTACATCACAAACTGCAAAAGTAAATGCTACTCTACCAGTTTTGGCTGACTACAATATTGCAGGTACTATCGCTACTACTGTTGGCGATGTAAATAGTGTGAAAATCGTCTTAACTGCAGAATCAGGTTCATCTACAGATGAGTTGAATGTAACTTATAATAAAGAAAACCGTAGCTTCGAATATATTACTTCTTCTGCAAAAGCAGCTAAAGCTACATTAAAAGCATATGATGCTACTGGTAAAGAACTTGCTTCAAAGGCTATTGAGTTTAAATACTAATTAACTGATTATCAGTTATTGATTAAACATCTGAGATTCATATATATGAATCTCAGATGTCCTTAAATATAGCAATGGAGGGAAAAACTATAATGAAAAAAAGCACTTCAAAGTTGTTAATAGCAGCATTGGCTTCTTCAGCAATTATTGCACCGATAAGCAGTGTAGCGTCTGCAGCTACTCCAGTTAAAGAGGGCGTGTACTTTTCTGCTACAAATGAATTTTTCACAGTAGAGCAACTGGGGGATTTATCAACACAAAAGATTGGTAAGCTTTTTGATGAGAATTCTACTGATCAGGTATTCATTTACACAGAAGGAATAGGAACTGCTACATTAGCACAAGCAAATGCTTCTGACTTTATCAGTGCTGCAAATGAAAATGGATTTAAAAATGAGCCAGAAAAAATCATTCCTGAAGGTTCGTATGTAGGGAAAGATGGCAACGATATAGTTATTGGTGATGTAGTTGCTCCAGAACTTTCTGTTGAATCAGTAAGTGCGATTACCTTTACTGGTGTTGAGGTAACATTCCCAGAAGTAACAGAAGCTATCGAAGACGCTAACGTGGTTGTCAAAGACGGCGAAGGAAATGTTGTACCAACTGAAGCAAAACTATTGGCTGAAGGCGAAACATCAGCTGAATTTGCATTTACAACACCATTTAAAGCTGACCACAAGTTTACTGGCGTATGGACTGTAAATGGTAAAGAATATAGTTTTGATGCTATCAACCAATTGGCTGATATCGTTGATGCAGTAACAAAAGGTAACCAAATTGAACTCCAAGCAGCTCTTGACGCAGCAGGTATTACATACGCTGACGAAACAAGAATTGTTGAGTATCTAGCTGCACTTCAAGAAGATGGTGCAACTGCATCCCTTGAGGCAGTTCAAAAAGCAATCACAAAAGTAGACGAAGATACAGCGACAGAAGCTGATAAAGAAGCAGCTGTAAAAGCGGTTGCAGATGCTAAAACACAAGCTCAATTGTTGAAAGCACTACAAGATAACTTCGATCTTGTGAATCCAACTTGGATTGTAAACTATGCTAATCCTGAAGTTGAAGGAGAAGGTGGAGAACCGACAGCTGAGACTGCTGGGAATGCTGACCTTTTAGCTTTCGAAGCATCATCAGAACCAGCAGATGTAGCTGGAGACTTTGATGTTATCCAAGAAGCTGTTTATAATACAAACGTTGCTAAAGTTGCTCCAAAAGTTGCAGATGCAAACTTGTCATTAGACAGCAAAAAAGTTGCTGAGGCAAGAACACTAGTAACTAATTGGATTCCAGAGTTTGCTGCAGATGAAGATTCTGATTTTGCCGGTCTGAAAGAATATTCATTAGATCTTTTAAGCCTTGAAGATGCGTTAATCGCAGTAGATCAAGCTAAAACGAACTCTGCATTGAAAACTGCATTGGTTAACCTAGACAAGCTTGAAACTGAACTTGTTGAGAAGTATTCTGAAGCAGGATTGGTAAGCGAATTTGATATTGATACAGTTGAAGATGCTAACCTAACAGCTTACAGAAATGCAATTGCTAAAGCTGAAGTTGGAGCTAAAAATCAACGTAAAGATATTCAGAAAATCGTTACTGATGCCAATAATACAGCGGTAGATACAGCAAAAGAAAAAGTTCTTGAAAACCTTAATAAAGTAAGCACTAAAACTGCAGCAACTGATGTTGTATCATTATTAGCACAATATAAAGCTTTAGATAAAGAGACAGTTACGGCAGAAGTTAAACCTGCTTATTCTGAAGCTTATAAAGCAGAAGTTCTAGCAACATATACAGCAGCAGATCCAGTTGTTGAAATAGATGCAGCGGCGGTACAAACATTAGTAAATAAAGTTAACCTGGCTAAAGATGCTGATGCTCGTCTGGCAGCTGTAAACTCCGCTTCTACTGCTTCTGAAATGAGCACTGCCTTAATCGCTCTGGAAGCAGCAGATGGTGCAACTGCTTTCACTAACCTATCTTCGACAGCAAAACTTGAAGTAGCTGAGATTGTATTGGCTAAGCGTAATGCTGAAGATGATAAAAAGTTTGCAAACAAAGATGTAGCTCTTGCTTCCATTACTACTCCTGAAACAGGGGCAATTGCGGTAAGAACTGCATTCCTTAATGATGTTAACGATGAATCAACGATTGCAGGAGTACAAGTCGCTCTTGCAGGAGAAGATTCACTTCTACCTGACTTTGCTAAGCTTGATGCGGCAGCTCAAGTAGAAAAAGCTGAAGCGGTTCTTAACGCTTTGACAGCTCTTAAAGCTGACGGAAAAGCTGGATTCTCAACTGTCACTGAAATCAAAACAATCGTCGAATAATAAAATTGCGAAACGTTACTCTATAAATCTATGAAAATAGTAGATGAAATGAGTGAAGAATACCTCCTCATATCGCTTTGGTATGAGGAGTTTTCTTTAACTATATGCTGTCAAATGTCGGGAGAATTCCCCGACCTATGTAATAGCCTAATATACATAGAGCCTGATCCTCCTGCATGCCAAATGGTTTACTCGCCATGAAGCATGAAGCCAGGTGAAGTCGTAATACGTGCAAGTCGTATGCGGGGCTCCTTAAAAGATGACTATGGTCAAGCAATGAATCCATGAATTAAAGCTGCATGAGGTAATGTCTGATCTACAAAAAACCTTCGGCTGGTCAGCCATCTGTCTGCTTGGAATAGCAGAGCAGGAACCGGAACAATTCAGGCTATTAAACCGATTCTTCTTATGTTGCATAGTGGAGGCCTACGGTCATCAAAAATAGGGATGGCAGGTATGGAACGTTTGAGGTTCCTGATGAGTAGGAAGAGTAATTCCAGAGAGGCATCAGGGAAGTCAGCGGGTTCATAGTAGTGTCGATCGTCAGCCGTTTGTATCTGTATGGCAACATATGGAGAGGAGAAAACTGGCGGGAGCGAAGGAACCCAGTCGGTAGAAATTCTATCGATGGAACGCCGTATGCGGTGAAAGCCGCACGTACGGTGTAGACCGGTCGAAATCCTTGGCTGGATAGACACGGAATGGTGGAACATTGCCAACAACGAATGCCCAACAGTTCGAAGCGGATTTGAAAGCTGCGAAGAATGGGGATACGGTATCACTTAAAGGTAATATCACAAAAAATATTGTTATCAACAAATTAGTCAATCTTGATCTTAATGGCAAGAAGATTACTGGTAACGTAACAATTAATACGCCAGCCAAAGGTACTATCAACTTGAAGAATGGTAGCATTGATGGCAATCTAACAGTTGAGGCACCACAGGCAACTGTTAATAATGAGCTTACAGTGACAGGCAACATTAATATCAACAATGTTGCATTCGGAACTTGGAATGAGAAAGCTAATGGCAACAAGCTAGTTGTAAATGATCCTGATGGCATCAAGCTAACAGTGGCTCCAGGTAAAACAGTGGCGACTATTACAGTGGCTCCGGAAGCAGTTGGCGAAGTCACGATTACAAACAACGGAACAATTGAAAAGGTTGATGCTCAGGCTTCTGTTGAGTTGGTGAATAATGCAGGCGCGACAACTAACTTGGTTACTGGAACTGCTCCGGTAGATGTTAAAGGTGAAGGCACAGTTGGCGACAATAACAATACTACTGATCCAGCAGTTATTGCCTTGGAAGCAGCCAAGACAGCTGTAAAAGCTTATGAAGATGCACCGATTACTACATTAGAAGAAATCGCCAACACTAATTCCCTTAGAGCTACAGCGGAAATTAAAGTGTCAGCAGTAGCAGATGGTGTGGCTAAACAAGAATTAACTTCCCGTATCGAAGTACAAAATGGCAAAGTTCAAGCTGCAAAAGAAGACCTGCTGATTTATGCAGCTCAGACAGCTATCAATAAGATTGCTGAGGTTCAAGACATATACTCTGATGAATATAAATCAGCTGTACATGCTGCAAACACAGCAACAGATGCAGCAAGAACAGCAGGCGTACAGGATACACAAATCGGAGAAGAGTTTGTTGCTATGCTTGATGCAGCCAACGATTTCCTTGCTCCAGTTTCTGCAACTTTATCTGGTGGCGGTGTATTTAATTTTGAAGGAGTAAATACATTTAATGTAACTGCTAATTCGAAAATAGGAGCAAAAGGAACTGAGGGTGTACACTTTGCTGGTCAAGAGTGGGCTTCAAGTAATGCTCAAGGATTCAGTTATACAACGGATGGAGCATTCTATACAATCGAATTAACGAAAGATAATACTCCAGTAGAATTTAACACAGTCTTCGATACATTTGCCTTACAAACGCAGGGCAGTGCAAATATCCAAGATTACTCTCAAGCAAGCACTGGGCGTACTGGAGCTGACTTTGGAAATGCAGGTCACACGGGAACTAAACTGTATTCTGCATCTCCTTGGAATGAGGTTGGAACACTTTACTACGGTATTCACTCAAACATCGCTGGTGTAAATTTCACGAATGGTGCAACAGCAGCAATTGACATCACTGGTACTTTGAAATCTGATGCTACTGATGGTTCCTACAAAATCACTGTAACAATGTATGAGTCAGCTCGTGTTACAAAAGATTTGAAGCATGCTAACAAAGATTCCTTAAAACCATTGGGGACAGTAAACTACACATTTACTGTATCAGCAGTACCAGCACCTTAAGGGGAATAATAATTCAAGAATCCTTATCCACTTAAAACATTTTAAAGTGTAGAGTAGATAACTAGAAAGGACTAGCCCTCGGGTTGGTTCTTTCTTTTTATTTGGACATTCATCCTTTATAATAGAAGAAAGGTATGTTCATAGGAGGAACTGATATGTTTAATACTTCCGCCCTTCCTGGCAGCATTGCTTTGCCACATTCTGCTGAGATGCCGGAGTTAAAAGGGTTATTTTATACAGCAAAAGACGCAAAAGATGAAACACCGATGTATCAAGAACTAAACCATCGTCTCATGCAGTTGGAGACCAGTACAGAATTACATGAAGACGAACTGAACGAAATTGAGGATAAATCTCTTGATCTTGTAGTTGCGATAGAAGCTAAGGAGGAAGTACAGCTACGCATTGATTGGTTGAAGCGATTATATGATGTGAAGAAGTCATTGCCTTCAGTTTTGACTGTTGCAGAAACGGAGCGTTTGCGTACAGCTTTAAGCTCTGTCCAAACCTGTCCATTAAAGTCTGAATTACTGACAGAATTGGATAGACTTGCTGCTGCTCTCCCTGCAGAAGTAGAGTCACCTTCACTTAGTGAGTATGACCGAGTAATGGAGTTTGCCATCGAGCAAGCAGGTGAGGGCTTTATCAATCTAGGCAAAGCAGGACGGGAGCAAGTAGTTCAACATTTAGTTGCAAAGTTCGCTGAAGATGTATCCGTTGCTTCTATTCAAAAAGAAGTTACGAAACTGGAACAACAAGTTGATGGTTTGGCTGAAATAGATGATGTACAAGCATTGCAGGATCAGTTGGAGGCTCTGCCACTGTCCAACTACTTTCGCCTGTCTTCAGAACGAAAGCAGATGGTTGCTGAGCAATTGATTGAGAAAAGAAAGTGGAAAGGGTTAGCTTCACTCGACCGCCTGATTCATCAATTGGATGCCAAACTAAGTGCGGCAGAAGAACAGGATGCGGTGAAAAGTATGGCGAGCGGAGTTGCTACCGCATTGAATTTTAATCAGCTGGAAGGCATGTCGATTCAAATTCGATGATTTACTGATTGGTGGAAGGACTGACCTTTGGGTTGGTTCTTCTTTTGTTTTCTACTCTATCCGTTTCTGCTCCCTTTACAATTCTATATTATTATACTGAAATAACAACCAAAGCCTTACTTCCCATGACGGAGGTAGGGCTATTTCAATTGGAGGGATTGTAGATGAAGAAGATGTATGGTTTGAAAGCGAAACAGTTGGAGTGGTCAATGGTCAAGGAGGAGAAGTATGTTCCGGCAAAGCGTGTAGGCCAGAACCAAGTCCGGAGGACATTGAAGTGACCAAACGACTTGCAGAAGCAGGCAGCATCCTAGGCGTGGAGCTACTGGATCATTTGGTGGTCGGCGAGGACAGTTTTGTCTCTCTCAAAGAACGGGGGTATATGTAATGAGAATCATAGGAAGGGAGATTAATTGGTTTCAAGAGATTTTACAAAAGGAGTTTAGGGTTACGATAAAAGTACACAAAACATCAGCAGAAGCTACAGAACTGGGACTGGATGAAGTAGAGGACTTCTTTGTACCAACAGAAGTTTTTCTTGAGTTACCTGAAAGTTTACTGTATGAGCTAATGATTTATGATGATGAAATGTCGAATGAGTGGGTGGGCGCAATTGCATTCTACCCTGATACCCCGGAATGGTGCTTGCAGGTTATTACGAAAAATGGTGAGTTAGTGTTTCGGAAAACGCTACCGCTTCCAAAAGAAAAATCATGACAATTCACGGCATATTTTACCTGGATTTTACGGCATAAGTAAAAAACGTTTCATCGTTTTGGCAGAAGTAATGATTACCATGGGATTCGGAAAAATTCTTACACTGCATTCCTATAAGTATGTCGTGAAACCTCGTAAAATACGTTTAAACCAGGAAAGTTGAAAAAAGTGATGATTCGTTCACCAAATGATTGAAATACACCTTTAAAAAAGGAATATAAGATTTAAAAAGGAGATGAAGTAATTTGTTAATGCCAAATATACCTACGAAAACACTGGGAGGTGAATTCTGGTGGAAAACCATTGATAAACATTGCGGTTGGAAGCTACAGAAGAACATTGTTACAAACCACTATCGAATCCTAGATGAAAACAAAGTAAGACAAGCGTGGTCATTGAAAAAGAAGTCGATACTAAGTGTTTTTTACACAATAACAGGTAAAGTTCCCTTTCAGAAAAAATAACTCCGAACAATACATTACGTACACGTAAACGTACATGTTTACGAAAATGTACTTAAAAATGTAAATGTGAGGAGAAAGAAAATGACTACAACACGAAGGGTAATAAAGAGACAGAAAGGACAAGCACCAACAACAAAACGAGAACTAACAGAAAATGAGAAGAGAGGTCAGGAAGCTTTGCGAAGAGTCCGAGAGCAAATGCCTGAAAAGAAAGGGGAAGAAACACCAAACAAAGCAACGATGCAATCAGAAGCAACTCTAAAGCAAGCTCCAGCACCACAAAAATCTTCTGCGCCACAGAGAGCCAAACTAGAAGGACTTGCGGAAGGTGGATCGTCACAGTCAGAAAGCGATGGAAAAGCAGTCTACACGACCAAAAAACAGGCACAGCTGCCGCAAATAACACAGCCAAACACCACGAAGCCAACACTCAAAAAGAAGGAGAAGTTTGAGGACACCCACAAACGAATGACAACCTACTTCTCAACGAAAAACCACAAGAAATTGAAAGAAGTGAGGGAAGATTACGGAATACCTATTACAGAAACCCTTAACAAGGCTCTTGAAGAATACTTTGAGAAATATAATTTGTAAGCAGTAACGCCCCTATGTCCATTTGTGACGTAGGGGTATTTTTATTTTCTTGAAAGGTGGTGATTTACATGTGGCAAAAGGTATTAGTAACCATCCTCATCACAGTTGCAACTAATGTCATTAAAGAGCTAATGGATGATGTTGAATAAATGTAGGGGGTTAGAAAATTGACGGAAAGGCTAATAGATTTCCAATCTTGGCTTGAAGACGATGGTAAAGCTGCAAAAACAGTAGAAACCTACCTCGGCAACATCAAACACTATTATGGTTTTCTAAATGAAAACGGTTCAGGAGTAGAACAGCTACTAAGTAGAGCCTTGGTTGTAAGGTACATCAAATATTTAGAGAAAGAAAAATACGCCATTTCATCCATCAATGCAAAAGTAACAAGCTTACTTGCATTTAATAAATTCCTCTTAGAACAGAAGGAAGTGGATCGAATTTTTGTGTCACTAAGAAAAGATCAAGTGAAGGTTGCAGCTGGAAGTGAACAGATTGTCGAAGCCTTTTTGCCAGAAGAAGTGGAAGAGCTATTAACGTATGTTGAAAATGAGCAAAAAGTGAGCCTAAGAAATAAAGCGATTGTTTACCTGCTTCTTTACGGTGGCATGAGAATATCCGAACTATGTTCCATTCAGATGGCTGACATGGATTTTTTAACACGAACCTTGTTCATTAAGGGCAAAGGGGGGAAGTACCGAGAAATCATGTTAAGGCAAGATGTTGTGGAAGTCGTTCAAGAATACATTAAAACAGAACGGTCCCAATCGAAATTTCAGTTAAGTCCCTACCTCTTTGTCAGCAATCGATCAGAAAAAATTGTTCGTGATGCAGTAAATAGCTGGATGAAAAAAGTTTCTAAAGAGATTGGGTTTAAGGTATATCCGCATAAATTCCGAAGAACATTTGTGACATTCTTGTTGAAGAAACAAGTACCTATTACTACCGTTGCAAAGCTGACAGGACATTACAGTATTTCCGTTTTGGAAAAACATTACAATTTTGTATCTCGTAGCACAAAGCAACAGGCAGTGGATTTACTCTAGGGGGGAGAACAGAATGAAAATCATACAGCATTTAAGTGATATTGAGTATCTAAAATCAGACAATGAGTTACCTTTACCATTTATTAAAGAAATTGAACAGGATTTCCTAAATGCTTATGAAGCCGTAAATCATGAAGATATTTACTTATTAAACTTTTACTTGCCATTAGGGAAGGCTCTTTTTGTGTTTGAAAAAGGTGATGATGTCCTTGCAAAACTGAATGACCCGTTTGCATTGGAGTACGTGGAAGCGATCAAATTGGATGCAGTAAAATTTTACCGTTGTGCTTTACGTGGTGAAAGCCTTCAGCTGTATTACTCTCCATTAAATACACATGATCGAGAAACTGAGGAATGGCTCCGTGAACAAGCAGAATGGAATGAAGGGATGAGTGATTCTTAATGTTCGATCCAACAAAGCCCTTTTACATGACAAGAGCAATCGCAGAAGAATTAAGTGAAGAACACCAACAATTCATTTTACAGTACATTCACCAACATCATCAGCACCTCAATGATTACCTTCAAATTTTCGAGTTTTACATCGAGGATGGTGAACAGTGGCTGGTGCAAAGACAGGAACAGCCAGAACGGGAAACAACAATTTTTGTAGGATTGGAAGAAACTGAACCAATAAATGAAAAGGTGTGGGTGCAGGATCAACAGGATTATGTAATTATTTTGTACCCACAGGACTACTAATAAAAAGATGGAGCAAGAAATGTGAAAATCTTGCTCCAACATATATGTGATTTAATAGGGAGCTATAATACCGTCATAGAGTGCTTCTTGCTTATAAGGGAAATGACCATTTAAATAAAATCAATTTCTTAAAAGTGATAAGATAAGTAGAAAGGAACTAAAATTCTAAAGTGATGAAAGGGATAGTTACATGGAAAAGGACTATAGTAAAGATGACATTATTAAACTGGCTGAAGATGTAGGAGATTTACTTCACAGGGATTACTCAACGTTGCAAAGCAGACTGAATAATACAATTGAATTCCTTCATGAAGAACGGGTTCAAGAAGTATTAGAGGGAAAAGTGAATGGAAATGATGGAAACTACTTTTATAACGAGGAAATGAATTTAACCAAAGCAAAGTACAGTAAAGCGTTTGAAGGCTATGATTTTAATCTGATTGATGCGATCTTTTTGGCGAGCTTAACCTGCCTATTTAATCAATCATTGATGAAAAAGATACGGAATGGATCGAATATTAATGAGGTTGAAGCCGAAGAACAAGAGTGGGTAGATTCCTTTACATCACTCCTTCCAAAATTTGAATCAATCTGGGAAAGTAAGGGGGACGGAAGAAGTTGGCAGACAATTTGTCTTAATATTGAAAGCCTGCTCTATCGTTTTACTTTACTCAAAGATATGACCGCATACGCTAATGAGCCAGAAGAAAAGTTACAGGAAGTATTGCATCGTTTTAGACCACTTTCTAATCAAGACAAAGTAAGGTTTTACGATAAGGTTATGAAAAGTCGAATCGATTATATTTTAGGGAAATTAGAAGCATTCATAGCGGACATGGAGGAAAATGATCCGGAAAGTTACATTCAATACAAGTTTAATCGAAATATACAAGAAATCGATAATAGGTTTAAATAATGAGGGCATTCGTTTAACAGCGAATGCTCTTATTTTTTTTACATAGGAACAATTTAGTTGAAATTCATTTTTAAAGTTCTTAGGTGCGATTTCTAATGCCACCTATAATAAGCTTCAGAAGGTTAGTTAAGCATCTTAATTCTATAACCTTCCAAAAAGAAGAAGGGGGGATTTGTATGAGAGAAGCAAATGAACCAACATTAACTACAACAGAGGGAGAGGGCATGACAGTGGAAACCTACGGTGCTACTTTGTACCAGGAAGTGAATGAGGAAGATTTCATGAGAAAAGTCAATTCTCAACTCGATAACCTTCGCTTTTATGTGAACAGGGATTTCGGGGAGCACTTAATAACTAGACCATGCCAAAGATACGGGCTCTTCTTTCCCGAGCTCTTGCTGTCTCAGAAGGATGAATCTGTAGATGTCTCAGTAGTTGATAAATGGTTTGATGTGATTGAAGTCGAAAAAGACCACGACCTTTCAGTTTTCAAAATCTACTTGGCTCATGCGCCAATAGCGCATAATGCTGAAGAAATCGCATCAACCATTAACCACACACTTGGACCAGCAATTGAAAATAAACTTATATCCGCTGGGCTAACCAATTATTGTGTGCTGTTCAATCTTACAGTAATTGAGCAATGAAGTTGAGACAATTCCAATCCAATAAAAACACTGAAAGGGGAAATGAATCATGAAGAAACAGAAAGTGTGTCTTACGCAAGGTAAAGTCATCCTGCCGAAGTCAATCATAGAAAAGTCTTTATGCCAAGAAAGTGTAAATCATCTGATCCTGGATATTGAAGAGTTTGATCAATTGTTGGCCCAGCAACCACTCGGTACTGTACACATCCAGAGTGTAGTGATTATTGCCGAGTACCCATACGAAAAGGATTTCTCGATACCCAACTTATATGACTACGTAGAGCAAAGAGTGAAGTTTTGTAAAGTAGTCTGCAAAAATGGTCTAATCCATTTTCTTCAAACCGGAATTCAAAACCCTTCAGAAATGCCACTATTCATTTGGTTGCTAGAGACGTCACTAGTCGGACTTCGAGCTAAGGCTGAATATGACTATAGAGTAGAAGTCATTGTCGAAGAACGACTATGATCTAATACGATGATTAATAGATTGCTACAAGAGTAACAGAAACCGAAAGCCCAACTAAAAACGAAAGAAGGAATAATCTATGAAAAAGAAAAAAACAGTAAAATCAAACAAATCACAGAAGGCTTCTAATGTAACGGAATTAGCTATTGAACCTGAAAAAGTAGTAGACATGCCGATTGAAGCCCCGGTGCAAGATGTAAAAGAGACTGCTGTTGAAACACCAGAAACACCAGAAACATCAGAAACACCCATTTTCGAGACCGACCAAACAGCCCAAGCTCAATTGTCAAACGACGAAAAAGCACCTGAAAACGAGCCGGAAAACTCGTTTTTGGAGGAAGTGACCGGGACTGCTGCCCACAACGAACAAGTGAGCGATCTGCCCGCAAGTTCTGTCGACCAGTCAACCACTGTAGCGAGTGAAGCATTAGCGATAGAAGGAGTGGCTGAAGCGGATGAAACCGTCTTAAATGGTTACAATCCCATTCCCGTTATCCATTCAGTTCGTCAAAGAGGACGTGCCATGACAATAGTAAATCATGTGAATGGTTTTCGGACGTCATTTCGTCAAGACATCCTTACTAAGATCGGTTCTCCCAATCGTGTAAGCGTCGGGGTCAATAAGGAAGAAGGTGTTGTTTACCTGACTGCCGATGAAAACGGTCAAGAGCTAAAAAAATCGGGTAAGGTGACAAATGTTCTCTACAATAAGCAGCTCGTTGAAGAAGCTACCGAGGCATTTGGACTAGACTTCTCCAATTGCAGTTCCCTAGGTGTAATGAATGTCGAATACAAGAAAGTAAACGGCAAAGTCTATGCCTTCATTTCCAAGTAAAAGAACCAATAACAAGGGAGGCTGTTTCGGCGATTGACCGTAGCGGCTCCTTCCCAATAAAACACAACCACTACTAAATAAAAAGATTACCTAAACGAAAGTGAGTGTCCAAACATGCAAATGAATAATTACCAGTCACAACCCATTAGTGAAGAAAAATTGTTGAACAATACAAGATTTGACTACGGCAGCTTTCAGTTAGACCGAACTGGTTTACATGCCTTTAACCGGAAAGAAGATGCGTTCGAGTACGTCTGCGATCCACTCTTTGTTGAAAAGCGATTTCAGGACTATCAAAGTGGCACAATGATCATGGTCGTTAAGTTTTGGGTACATGGCGCATTTGTCGCAAAAGAGATTCCCATGTCACAACTCTCTAATCTTGGAACAATCCTTGCAGAGTAAGGCTTCCCCCTAACTTACTTGCAAGCAAACCGTGTTATTGATTTCATTGTCACTCAACAAAAAGAGTCTCCATTAGTTAAGCAGTACGAGGAAGTAGGATTTATGTCTAACCCGCAAGAAGCTACGGGAACAGCTTCACATGTGTTCGGTTTGTCGGAGCCAATCGGGGCAATTGCTCACCCATTGGAGTGGCAAAAGGAACGCTCGCATTTCAATGTGGAACCGAACGGTGAGTTAGACAAGTGGCTGGACATGGTACGTACACATGTACTTGGTTATCCGCCTTTAGAGTTTCTATTAGCCGTCGGGTTTTCTTCTGTCCTAGTTGCCTATTTCAAACAATGTGGACGGGATCAAGATTCTTTGTTCATTGGTCTGACTGGAAAATCAACGACTGGGAAAACGACTGGCAGTAAACTAGCCCTTTCCATTTACGGCTCGCCGGTTAAAGGAAGAAACAGCCTCTTCCAGTCCTGGAATAGTACCGAGAATGCCCTAGTTCATAAATTAGCGGGAAACCGGGGTGTCGTGTACTTGATGGATGAATTCTCAATGAGTACGGCACATGACACGACTTCCCTCATTTACCGGGTAGTCGAAGGACGGGATCGTTCCCGATTGAATGATAAATCAGGCTTACAAAAAAGTGGTGAGTGGGCAACTACTGTCATCACGAATGGCGAAAACAGCATCCTTGAAAAATCGAATCAGAACTTAGGACTGATGGTGCGTTTTCTTGAATTCAATGAAACGAAATGGACCAAAAGTGCAGAACATGCAGATGCCCTGAGAGAAGTTGTCGAACAGCATTACGGTCATGCAGGACTTGCCTACGTTCAGTACTTGGCACAAGATTGGACCATCATCGATACAACGGTCAAAGCATGGCAAGAACAGCTTCTCAACTCTCTGCCGGAGTCCGATGTAAAACAACGAGTTGCTGAAAAGTACGCATTGATTCTTGCTGCTTTGCAACTTGGCGGCGAAGCATTAGGAATTGATTTCTCGCTGGAAGAAGTGGAGGCATTCATCATCGAGCATGAGAAGAATTTCATTGCTCACCGAGATAATGCAGAAAGAGTGTACCAGGCGGTCATTGAAGATGTAAGGGCAACCAACTCTCAGTTCATTGTCGATAAGCTGGAACCGAAAGGCGTAACGTGTAAGGGAATCATTTTCCTGCCAAGCCCTTCCCGCCAAGAGTACATGGTTCATTACTTGCCAAGTGCTTTTGATCAGTTGCTTGCGGATTTGAAACTCAGCAACAAACGCACAGTCGTAGATGCCTTGAAGAAGAAATCCTATTTTGAACACGAAAGCGATCGCCAAACCAAACGAGTCAAACTACGAGAAGAATCAAAAAAGGAAGCAGTCTACGCTTTCCGTATACCGAAACGCTATCTAGAAGAGTGGATACCGTATCAATAATGCCGAGTAAGTATATATCATTACTTTGATACCAAGGCGGTAAGGAGACTTTCATTCCTTACCGCTTTAAAAAAGAGGAGGTCATTCAAATGGTTATTAAAAGCAATACACCACCTGCAGTTGTTCCCCCGACCTTTACGGTAGGTCAGGGTGAATTCATCGACTTTTTGAAGATAAAGGAAATGAGCATGGAAACCATTCGTGGCTACGAAGTCGACTTGAATCAATTTCGCCAATACCTATCAAAAGAAACCAATGCGCCAGTGTTCGTAGATGAAATTACGACAGAAGATTTAGAGGAATACCAACAGTCGATGCAACAAAGAGGCTTAAAACCCGCGTCTATTAACCGGAAAATGAATGCAGTGTCCAGCTTCTTCAATTACGCGGTAAGAAAGAAGTGGATTGGTCTGAATCCGGCGCAGTACGTGGAGCGGGTGAAAGGGAAAAGTGCAGAGCGCTGTTTCCTTAACGCTAAAGAGATTCAGCAAATTGTTGAAGCGATGGAACATCCAATCATTAAGCATTTAGTCATCATGATGGCTAACACTGGTCTCCGTGTCAGTGAATGCACCAACCTTACCCTACATGACGTGGATTTTGATGAGAAGGTTGTCCGAGTCATCGAGGGGAAGGGCAAGAAGGATCGTACAGTTCCAATGAATGATTCATTAGTGCAGGTCATGCGGGCGTACTTGAAGAAAATACGCCCAAAGACCAATTCTTTAAACTTCTTTGCGACAAAGAAGACAGGAGCTATAAGTCAGCAGTACGTAAACCGGGTGCTAAAACAGACCTGTCAAAAGGTCGGCATCCAAAAGGACGTGACGAGCCACGTTTTACGTCATTCCTTTGCGAGCCAATTGGTGAAAACGGACACACATGTAGCAATCATTCAGAGATTGCTTGGCCATGCGGATGTTCGGACAACTTCCGTGTACTTGCACGCGAACCAAAGTGACTTGAAACAGGCTGTGAATTCAATCGGATTCTTAGATAATGAATAAGGGAGATGAATGAGATGGATGAAATCATGAAGGACGAAAAGGTGCAGCAAGTGTTAACGATGTTGGCAGATGGCAAAAGCCGTGAGGAGGTAGGTGAGTACTACGGGCAGAACTTCAGTTCAGTGGACATGTACATGCGTAGGAGGGGTTTCCGGTGGGATAAAGAGAATGCCACATTTGTCTTAAAGGAAAAGGAATCATCCACATCCCTCAGCCAAAAAGTTAAAACCCTGAATACCAAAGCGGCGCAAATCATTCGCATGTTAGATGTGAAGCATCCGAACATTCGCCAAGTCGCTTCCAAGCAAGGATTTGAGTCAGTTGAGGCAATGGGAGAGTACATGAAATCGCAAGGGTACATCTGGGATCATGAAATTGAGAATTACTGTGAAGATCCGGCGTCCAATAAAGGGGCAGGTTCATCTTCTGCTGCCCTCCTCATTCCGTCGGGCAGTACCGGGCCTTTGGATGAAAGCAATTTACTTCCCTTTCTACTAGCCCACCAAGAGCGGCTGATGGATTTGTTGCAATCAGGGCATGATGGAAAAGTTCCGACCTATACCTTTAAAGGAACAAAGGTTCAGAAGACATTGGGGATTGCGTCAAGTGTCGATACGTTGATGAGTGATTACAGCAAGGAGTTTAATATCACTCAGCGGGCAATTCTTGAAACAGCACTTGCGGAGTTCTTCCAAAAGTACGGGTATGATGAACAGCTTCAACAGGTCATTACGTAACACAATTAGATGAACTGGAAGGGCGTGTCTTGGCGGCATGCCTTTTTCATTTCCCGGACGTTCCGTTTGCTGAACCCGGTGCGATCCCACACGTACCAAGGGATTCCCGGAATCCCGGCTTTTTTTAGACAACTTCCCTTTACGGAAAATCGCTCGAGTAGTCGGGATATGGTATAATTAGTAATACACAACGAGGTGAAAAACCATGAATCGTAAGGCGTTACGAAGAATTCCTTTGACCGACTTTATGGATCTAACTGTTGATTACGCATTTAAACAAATGTTTGGAAGCGAGAAGAATAAACAGATTACCATTGTATTTCTAAATGCCATTTTACAACGCACAGGCAGGGATACCATCAAGGAAGTTATATTTGCAAAACAAGAAACTGGTGGTAAGTACAAGGACGATAAGCAATCGCGATTGGATATTGTGGTAAGGACACAAAGTAATGAATTGATTAATATAGAAGTACAGGTCGCGAATGATCATTCGATGTTCAAACGCACCCTATTTTACTGGGCTAATCTTTATACAACAGAACTTGAAACAGGACAGGGTTATCATAAGTTAGTGCCAACGATTACGATTAACATCTGCAATTTCACCGTCTACGACAAGAACGAATATTATCATAATACCTTTCATTTATACGAAGATTCATCATTGCGCCGATTGGATCGTGAAGATGATGTGTTAGAGATTCACTTCATCGAATTGAATAAATTCCTTAAGATGTGGGAACGAGATGAATTGAATGCACTGGATGATATTTTAGTCAGATGGTTGCTGTTACTCAGCATGGTAGATGCTCGTAAGAACAGGGTATATGATCAGATTTATCAAGAATTGGAGGAGTTAGCGATGAGAGATGACAGCTTAATGAATGCTTTTACTGCTTGGGAAGAATTAAGTCAGTCGAAAAAAGACGTTGTAGCCTATCAATCACGCCTGAAATATATCCTCGACGAAGAAGGTAAGCTGGATGATGTGAAGTACAAAGCGATTAAAGAACGGGATGAGGAAATCATTCGTAACAGTGTAAAAAGTAATATTCCTATCGAAACGATTTCAGCCATAACAGGTCATTCCGTAGAAAAGCTACATCAGATAATTAAACAGTTAGGATTGGAATAACGACTGAGGTGCATCTTCTTAGGAGATGTGCCTCCATATTACATAGAAGAAAATGTATAGGTAAAGTCAGTTACCACTACATTGTATTTTTTACATTTTTTATTTTTCTTATTTTAAGCCTTCGGCTTTGGTTTTCGTAGGTGTCTTGTCCAGGTTTTTCCGGGTTTTCGGGAACTCCATGGGGCGCATCGAAACGTGTCGGGTTCAGTTGACGGGTTCGCCGGGGAGAAAGTAGACTTTCCCTCTACAGATTTTATACTACTTTTTTCTATATTTACGAAAAAACCTATCTATTAAATACATAGCTTATCTCTACCTCGAAATGAGAATTTGGACAAAGTCATGGGCCCCATGGAATTGTGAGTCTACAAAAATAGGATGAAAGCTGGTTAAGGTTTGGCGATTACCACTACTGCAGTAGACGTAGCAATCACCGCTCCTGAAGAGGATGTTCTTGGTGCTACTGTTGAAGTTAAAGATGGTTCAGGTAATGTTGTAGAAGTGAACCCTGTAGATATTTCTGCTGGGGATACTGTTGCATCATTTACTTTCAAAACTGCTGTTGATGCAGACGCTCTTGTAGGCGTTTGGACAGTTGATGGTAAAGAGTATAACTTTGATGCAATTAACCTACTTACAGACATTACTGAAGCCGCTACAGCAAATCCATTTAATGAATTAGCACTTTACAATGCTTTAGAGGCTGCTGGCATCAAAAATGTTGATGATAACAGACTTCAAGCATATGCGGATGCAATTGTTGATGCTTCTCCAGAGGTGTTAGCAGATGTTCAAAAAGCTGTTGATGCCGTTAACAAAAATGCTACTGAAACAGCTGATCAAGCCGCAGCAGTAAAAGCTGTTAAAGAAGCAACAAACCAAATTCAATTATTGAATGCTTTGAAAGCTAACTTTGAGCGTGTAAATGATAGCTGGATTGCTGCATATGCAGGCGGTAAAGTTGGGGATGCGGTTGTTAACCCTGGAGAGGAAGCAACCAAAGGAAGTAAAGCTGGTTTTATTATTGCTGATACAGATAAAACTACTGCAAATTTAGCAGTAGATGTGTACGGCGAAAACGCTGCTGGATCTGCTTCATTTGATAACTATGACTTCGATGGTATCCAAGAAATTCTTGATACTATAAACGAAGCTCAAGTAGCTGCTGCATACGATAAAGCTTTCAAATCTTTGAAAACTGCTGATGTAAATGCAGCTCGCGCTCTTGCGAACCAATACTTAACGACTGCAGAAGAAGAAGGCGATCATGATGCTAAAGCATACGCTAACGATTCTTTAGATGTCCTTGAAGCTCTAATCCGTGTTAATGCCGCTACAACTAATAACACTCTTAAGAGTGCATTGGTTGCGCTTGACAACCTAGAGACTGCTCTTGTTGAGAAATACAAAAATAACGTTCACGTTCCAGCTGTTGCTGATGATTTCGAAATTAAAAACGTGAATGATAACTTATTAGCTGAATACCGTAAAGCAATTGCTGACAAAGAAGTGAAAGATAAAAATCAGCGTGGCGATATTGATGCAATCATTAAACAAGTAAATCAAGATGCAGTTGACAGTGCAATTATAGCTGTTAATAATGCGGAAGGCGAAGAAGCTGTTCTTAAAGCTCTTAAAGCTTATCCTGGTCTGAAAAATGTTGCAGATGTTAATAAAGATCAATATGTAAAAGATATTGGTAAAGGTAAAACTGCTGTTACTAAAGACGGTACTACAAACCAAATTCAAACAAGAGTTAATACTTCTAACGTAAATGCAGTTAAACCAACCAATGCAAAAGTCTCTAACATTATTGCAAAACTCAACGTTCTTGAAATTAAAAATGTAGTTCCAGCAAATGCGGCTGCTTATATTGCTGACGCTGCTACTACTAAACTTGCTTCTGCAAGTTCAGTGGAAAATGTTCAAGATGCAGTTAATGCTATCAATAAGTTAGTTACTGAAAACTCATCTGTTGATGAAATCAACGCTGCTACAACTGCTACAGAAGTTAAAGCCGCTCTGGACAAGTTAGCAATCGCTGATTATGTAAACGTCCCGTCTGCTGATAAATTATATGTAGCGGAAAAGGTACTTAAAGCTCGTGATTCTGAAGAAAACAAAAAGTTTGCTGACAAAACTAGATTGACTACAGTCTTAGGAACAACTTCTACTAGTGGAATCCTTAATGCTTATGCGGGTGAAATTGCTAAGTATACTTTCACAAACTTAGATAATAACATTAACAAGACAGTGGGCTTGTTAGAAGGCCTTGATTATGCAGCGTTTGATAATCTTTCTGCTGGTAAAAAAGCTGAAGTTGCAGAAGCATTCATTGCAAACTATCCACAAACTGAAGCTGGTGCTCCAGTAAACTACACAACACTTGCTGCAGTAAAAGCAGGCGTTGACAAAGCAATCACAGCAGTAGTCGAATAATAAAATTGCGAAACGTTACTCTATAAATCTATGAAAACAGTAGATGAAATGGGTGAAGAATTGTCCTCGTATCTTTTGAAAGGTGCGGGGCCTTTCTTTAACTATACACTGTCAAATGATGGGTGAAACACCTATCCTATGTAATAGCCTAATGTACATAGAGCTTAATCCTCCTGCATGCCAAATGGTTTACTCACCAGATGGCATGAAGCCAGGTGAAGTCGTAATACGTGAGAGTCGTATGCGGGGCTCCTTAAAAGATGACTATGGTTAAGCAATGAATCCATGAAGTAAAGCTGCATGAGTTAATGGCTGATCTACAAAGAACCTTCGGCTGGTCAGTCATCTGTCTGCTTGGAATAGCAGAGCGGGAATCGGAACAATTCAGGCTATTAAACCGGTTCTTCTCATGTTGTATAGTGGAGGCCTACGGTCATCAAAACAAGGGATGACAGGTATGGAACGTTTGAGGGCCTTGATGAAGAGGAGGAGTAACTCCAGGGAGGCATCAGGGAAGTCAGCGGGTTCGTAGTAGTGTCGATCGCCAGCCGTTTGCATCTGTATGGTAACATGCGGAGAGGGAAAAACTGGCGGGAGCGAAGGAACCCAGTCGGTAGTAAATCTATCGATGGAACGCCGTATGCGGTGAAAGCTGCACGTACGGTGTAGACCGGTCGAAATCCATGGCAGGATAGACACGGAATGGTAAACCGTTGCCAACACCACCTTCTGCAACTCAGGTGGTAAAGACTTCAGCCGAATTCCAAAAAGCTTTGGCAAACCCAGCTGTTAAAACAATTAACTTAGATGCAAGTATCGGGTCTACAGGTGATGTATTTAAAGCTAATCGTCTTGTAAATATCAATTTGAATAATAGAACCCTAACTGGTGATTTAAAGATAGAAACTGATCTAGCGGGTACTATTAATCTTTCAGCCGGAACTGGTGGAAAAATCGTTGGAAACCTTGTAGTGAACGCGCAGAATGCAACTGTTAATAACAGCATTCCTGTAGAGAGTGGAAGTATTATTATCACGGATGTTGCTTTAGGTACATGGAATGAAAATGCAGACAATAACACAATTATCGTAAACGATTCAACAGGCGTTACTTTGAATATCGGTGAAGGCAAAACAGTTAGCTCACTTACATTGAACCAACCTACTACCGTTACTGTTCCAACAGGATCTACTATTACTACTTTGGATGTTAAAGCTCCAGGATCCAAGGTATCTAATAACGGTACAGTTACTACTTTACAAGCTGATGCTCCAGTAGCTGTAGAAGGTAAAGTGCCAACTAATGTAACTGGTAGTGCTGCAGGCGATGTTGAAGTTTCAGTAAAAGTGGATAGCAAGCAATTATTACTAGATGCTATCGCAGATACAAAAATTACCGAGATTGTTGTAGATGGAACTATCGGTTCAACTAACGATTTCGGTGAATTCAATATTGAAAGAGCTTTAACAATTAAAGGTGCTACAAATAACTCAGTTTACGGTACTTTTAACGTTAAATCTACTGGTGTTACTTTGGAAGGGTTGAACCTATTTGTTCGTGGCGGATCCACTGAACCAGCGTCATTGAAAACTGGTATCAACATTCTAACTAATCAAGCAACCGTTAAAAACAATGTTCTTGAGTTAATTAATCCGAATAATGTTGATGTTGGTAACGGACTAGCCATTTGGTCTACTACGCCGGGGGATACTCAGTTCAACATTAGCGGGAATACGTTCAAGTCATTTGAGGGTAATTCACCTGGCTGGTCATCTACAGCTATCTTAATTGTAGAAGGACTTGATATGGCTCGTTTTGGAATGGCTGGTACTACATCAGCAGAAATTACAGTTAACGACAAACTCATCGCAACTGGAAACAGTTATGTAGGTGGTACTTATGCTTATATGCACCACAACTACGCAGGAAATAACGCAGGTGTAAGTTACGGTTATGCTAGAACTTCCGGTAATCTGGGAGCGATCATTCGCGATGCTTCCGAGGGCGCAACCGTGTTACTTGCTAATGATATCGAAAGAGGAACAGATATTACAGTAACAAAAAATGTGAAATTAACTGGCGGATACAAAGTAACTTTAACAGGTGAAGCTAAGATTACTGTAGAAACAGGAAAACAATTTACAATTGACGCAGAAACGACTGTTGAAGGAACTATTACTGGTGAAGGAACGTGGACAGGTAAAGAGACTGTAGAAGAACAAGTAGGTCCTACAGAACCAACAACACCAGCTGAAACAGAAAATCAGGAAAAGATTTAATTAATTCTATCTATTTAATCTATCACTCATAAAGTGAGAGTAGGAAACAAGAAAGGACTAGCCTTCGGGTTGGTTCTTTTCTTTTTATTTGGGCTATCATCTATTATAATAAGAGAAAGGTATATCTATAGGAGGAACTAACATGTTTGACTATTCCGCCCTTCCCGGCAGTTTTGCTGCGCCTTCATTTGAGCCAGTAGTGTCGGAAGGATTTTATTATACAGTAACAGCTGGCAAGGATGAAGCACCGATTTACCAAGAATTGAACCAACGATTAACACAGTTGGAGACGAGTACTGTCATTCATGAAGATGAATTGCAAGCGATTGAGCATGCCTCCGCTGATCTAGTCATCAATGTGGAAGCCAAAGAAGAAGTGCAGCTTCGCATTGATTGGCTCAAGTGCCTCTATGACGTAAAAGGTGCGCTGCCATCTGTTTCTACATCGACAGAAGCTGAACGCCTACGCACAATGCTTAGCCCCGTTCAGACGTGTCCATTAAAGTCTGAATTGCTCACAGCATTGGATCGTTTAGCTGAGTCTATTCATGCTGAACCTGAACGTGCTTCTTTAAGCGCAAATGATCGAGTAATGGAATTCGCGATTGAGCAGGCTGGAGATGGCTTTATCAATCTTGGCAAGGCAGGAAGAGAGCACGTAGTTAAGGATGTTCTAAAGAAATTTGGCGAGGATGTGCCAGTGGCTTCCATTCAAGAAACAGTCTCTGCACTAGAAGGCCAAGTTGCCCGTCTTGCTGAAATAGAAGATGCGAAGACATTGCAGACACAACTGGAGACTCTCCCGCTGCCCAGCTATGCAGGTCTATCTACAGAACGGAAACAGATGGTTGCCGAACAGTTGATAAAAAGCAGACAGTGGAAAGGGTTAGCTTCATTGAGCCGCCTAATTCATCAATTGGATGCCAAACTAAGTGCGGCAGAAGAACAGGATGAACTGGAGATCATGAAAGACTATCCTGCAGCTGTATTGGATGTTAAACATTTGGATAGCAATAAGATACGACTTAATAGTTTATGGTGATCAGTTAAAGGACTGGCCTTTTTGTTTTCGGAATGTTTGGATGGAATTATAGAACGTATTCATATCAGGAAACATGGGCATACAGCGCTGAAGGAGATTTACTCCCACATCACTCAATTCCACTTTTTTTCAAATAATCGCAGACAATTTTCTTCTCGACAGTAAAGTGGTCGGTTTAGTATCATGTTTTCGCTCTTTACGTTTTATTTGGGCTAAGGTTCGAATGGATGAATAGGTTCCCTGATGGCCCTTTTTATGAATAGAGTGGTAAATAGATTTGACCGTTTGACCTGCAGGCTCCGAGCGGATCACTTCGTCTGTATACTGGTCAATCGGTTTAGCTATGATACGCTGATTAAAGGGTGGCGATTTTAAATCTATATATTTCTTGATGATACGCCAATCTAATTGATACTGCTTAGAGAGCTCTGTAATATTCTTGTCCTGCAGATAAGCTTTTGTACTTCTTGAATCAACAGTCATTTATTCTGTTGTCTTTCAGCTGCAATTCTTTCCTGCTTCGTCAAATGAATCATCGGCCCCTCGTCTGCTGATTCTGTCTAGGTGATTGTAGCAGGTACGAGAATACCCAGATAGGCATCTACCTGTTTTTTCGCAGCTCGTATAAAGTGTCAGCGGTCGTATACTTGCTTGATTGAAGAATCAGCTTCTGTAGTTGCATTTCGAATAGCTGGAAAGCCATCTCTGCTAACAATCTGGGTAGACGGATAATTCCTCAGCCAAGCCGTGACGGTTTCAGGAAACCGATTTGGTAAAAGAACGACTTGCACACCCTATTGATGATCGCAAATCAGCGTCCCCTATGTGTGCCCTTTACGAAAAGCAAAATCATCAATTCCTAGGAAAGGGTGATACCTCTGGCGCTATTTCTGTCCGGTAAATCAGCGATAACAAGGCATCGTGGCTTATCGGCATATGAATGGCTGTAGCAATTTTTTCGGCGGTTAGACAAAGCGGCTATGAGAACGAGTATTCAAACGAGCACAAGAAGGGCAATAAGAGGATAATCGGGTACTTTGAGCAATTAAAATGAATTTTTCAGGAGCAAGATTGACATGAAGCAATTCTAAAAAAGGATCAGGAGGAATCCAGGATAGAGTATCCATCTTCAAACACTCCTTTCTCTTTATTATACCAATCTAGCATCGTAAAAGTCATTACCTACTTCCAATGTACTGTCGTGTCATCAATCAAAAAGTGAAATAAACCAAACAAGTTTACTTGAAAATTTTATAGTGTAAAATAGCCTGAAAAACCCCCTCGATTGTTAGATGTTAACAAACAAGGGGGTGAAATGTTTTTATAATACATAAAGTTATTGTTAAATTACTTACTATAAAATAATTATTATCTAGCGTCGTATATAGTTCTTAATCAATACTAAGAACTTCGAAATTAGTTACCTGTTCACCAGTGTCAATCACTTCAACGTTATTACCACTGGGATCAATGTAAGTTCTATTTGGAATTATAATTCCGGGATTATCTTTATTACCATTTTTATTAGCTGCTGTAATAAAATCAGAGGCATTTGATTGTGCAAGGGAAGCTGCACCAATACCTTTATAATGAATATATATTTCTAATAAAGAATTCTCAGAAAAAAGTTTCCCTATTTTTTGTGTAGATAGACTGTTTAATTGTTGTGGATTATAATATTCACCGGTTTTTGAGAAAAAGACGCCATCTGGTATATCCGTTGCTGCTTCAGTTTTAGGTGTGCTTACAAAGACAAGCATCAACAATGCAGAAGCCAAAAAAAATTTTTTGAGTTTTTTCATCATGAATTTCCTCCTATAACTAATGTTATGCGTTAATAAGACTATACCATATTGATAAGAAAATGTCAGGAATATTTTAGAAAAAAGGATCCTACGTTCCCCTCCACGATGGAAAATAGGATATCGCCATACATCAAACAACCCAGTCAAAAACCAGTGCCTGTGCATCACACAATTCTGACGCAATTCAACTAACTAAATCAGCCTCTATTATTCAGTCAGGAGGCTTTTCTATTTGCAGCTTATTTGACGCCGATACAAGAAGCAAAGCTATGCAATCATTGCTATTCTTCTAACACCTTAGCAAGACTCATGACTTTCCATGAAATGAGCAGAACGGTAGGCGATTAAAAACCGGTGCATCACGCAATTCAGACACTATTTTGACAATTTAACGATGTAATGAAGAAGGAAGTCTTTCAGATAAGTAATCGGCTGGGAGACTTTTTCTATCTTAGTGTCAAAGAGTTTTCATTCTAACTGTAGAGCCTAGTAAACAGTGCCTGTGCATCATGCAATTCAAATAATTTGAAGCGTGAATAGGGAAGCCTTCTAATCGAATGTTCGGTTAGAAGGCTTTTGCGTTGGTTGCATGCCATGCTATTGTCCAGAGTCGGAATGGTCAGTCGGAAATGTACCAAAACACCATTATGTAAAACAGTAAGAATTCAATTCTTCCCACGAATTCCCTATCAAAAATGAATTCTTGAAAATCCAAAGTTGATACCTACACATTTTGTCTTCTGTAAAATTCAATTTTGCTGTTTTGACGAGTTTTCTGCATGCGCTTATACTTCAAATATACAAATATAAGAAAGGAAGGTGAGTAAGTATGTCTTCTGCTGTGATGAGTGTAGGACTGCAAGGCATGAAAGGAGAACGGATTCGGGTAGAGGCGAATGTGCGGATTGATAAAGAACAGTGTGTGATCATCGGATTGCCTGATGCGAGTATGAAAGAGTCAAAGGAGCGAGTGCTCAGCTGTCTGCATCAGTTGGATTTTGACCTGTCGATGAAGAAGCTGACAATTCATTTATCGCCGGCTGATCTGCGTAAAAGCGGGACAGGGTTCGATGGAGCGATGCTGCTGGCTGCCTATCAGGAGCTGACTGATTCGCCACTTCCGATCGATAATTCAGTCTGTGTCATTACATCCCTCTCGCTAAGCGGTGAACTTTTGCCGTTTCATGGTCTGCTGCCTGCTGTGCAGCAGGCACTGTCGCTCGGCTTCAAACGAATCTACCTGCCGCCGGTCGATGTATCTTTCTTGCATGACACGGCAGAAGCCGAACTCGTTCCATTGCCGACCGTTGAAGCGCTGGTCGAGCATTTGCGCGGACAATCGTCTTTCCTGTTTGAAGGGATATTGACTTCCGTGATTTCTACAGCTGCAGACGATTCGGAAGGATTTCAAACGGACTTCTCGGCCGTACGAGGACAATCGCAGGCAAAGCGCGCACTTGAAATCTCAGCAGGGGGCGGGCATCATACATTGCTCGTCGGTCCGCCGGGTTGCGGTAAAAGTCTGCTGGCCAGCGCCTTTTCGTCCATTATGCCTGACCTGCGGAAAGAAGATGCATTGGAAGTCTACAGCCTGTATCATCTCGCGCGAGAAAAGAAAGGCATGTCGCTGCGCCCGCCCTATCGCCAGCCACATCATTCAGCGTCTGCTATTTCATTGATCGGCGGTGGTACGTATCCAAAGCCGGGAGAGATTTCGCTGGCTCACCGCGGAGTGCTGTTCCTCGATGAACTGGGTGAGTTCTCAAGGAAAACACTCGATATGCTTCGGTAACCAATTGAGTCTGGTGAAGTGACCATCAGCCGCGTGAAACAGATGGTTACTTATCCATCTTCCTTCATCTTAATCGCAGCCACCAATCCCTGTCCATGCGGCTATTACGGTTCCAAAGAACGTTATTGCACCTGCACGCCGCGACAGGTGACAGACTATCAGTTAAAAGTTTCCGGTCCCATCCTAGATCGTCTTGATTTTGTTTTGTCACTGAAAAGCAGCGGCTTGCAGGAAAAGACAGCGAGCGAAACATCGGCAGACATCCGCCGCCGTGTCGGGTGCGCACGCAGTCTCCAGCATGAACGTTATCGCAGCCACGCACTGAACGCCACGGTTTCCTATCAACAGCTGGAACGTACGGCCGGCTTTTCTGAAATCCAGCTGCAACGGGTCAGTATAGTCTGCTTCGAGCAGAAATGGAGCAACCGCACTCAAATCAAGCTGCTCCGGCTTGCCCGGACGATTGCGGATCTGCAAGGCAGCAAAGCAATGACTGATTCCGCTATCGAAGAAGCTATTAAATGGCGCAAGCTGCCGAATGCACTGCAGGGAGGTGAACGTCTTGGCCCGACGTAAGCGGAACTGGCAGCCGAATGCCTACTACCATGTGATCATGAGAGGAAACAATCGGCAGAACATTTTCGCTGCTGAAGAGGACATGTACCACCTCATGCGCTGTATCGCGCACGCCGCAGAAATATACCGATTTGCTATCCCGGCTTTCTGCATCATGACCAATCACTTCCACCTGCTCATACGCTCGGAAGACGACCTGTCAAAGATCATGCAGCAGATCAACCGGCGATACAGCGATTACTACGCCAAACGCTATCATCATGTCGGACGGATCTATCAGCGCCGCTACTTTGCCAAAGCAGTAGACACTCCGCAGGCACTCCTCGCCGTCAGCCGCTACATTCACCGCAATCCAATTGAAACCATCGTACCGATGGTCAGCCGACTGGCAGATTACCCTTTCAGCTCCTTTCCTTTTTACAAAACACAGCCAGATCAGCTACCCTCTTACGCAGACACCTCCTCCATTCCTCGTTGTCTTCCTCCTCCATTTGAGAAAACACGGGCAGCTTACGTGGTATATTGTGAAATGGATTTGGAGGAGATCATCGGCTTGGAGAACTACTTGCCGCGTGACGACGGTTTAAGAGAATATGAAAAGCCTCCTGATGGATGATCAGGAGGCAGATTTTTTTGTTTGAATTGTCTGTTAACTTTGTGATGCAATGGTTTTAAATACAAGTAACGCTCTCTTGAGCCGTAGTAGCCGCACGGGCATGGGTTGGTGGCAGCAATTAGGGTGAGGGTGGAAGGATAGCTTACGATTTGTTTTACACGGCTGATAGTCACTTCTCTTCTCTTCTTTTCAATAGCCATAAAAAAGCTTGCCAAAATATCTAGTTTGACGATGAGTGATTTGCCATGTTGCATAGGCTCCTGGAAATAGTAAAGTATTTATAGTTTGCTGTCATAAAGCACTATTTCATAATATCAGTGGTTATAAATTGAAGAGGGAAAGCGAGGACTAAATAGTCTGTTAACAGGTAATGTTAATTATTCTTGCATGTGGTACTATATAATCAGTTATGAATAGTAAAAAAGAAAGGGGAATTAGCGTGAAGAGGGTAATGCAATTTGCTTTTGCAGTATGCATTTTATACATACTGCAGACAGGCGTAGCAACTGCAGAAACTGCAGAAACTTACAAGTACACGATACCTGAAATTTTGAAATTTGACACAGAAGCAATCGTGATTGCCTCAGATTTCAGCAGAGATGGGAAGTACATAGTGACAAGTCAATATGATGATGTCACGACTAGGCGTAGTTCAGTAAAGGTCTGGGAGGCTGCTACAGGATCATTAATTGGGGAATGGAGCTTTCCTGGAATGTTTTCGAAACTCATTGACGAAGTGCGTTACAATCCGAATGGAAAACAAATTGCCGTTTTAACGGAAAATATTTCAATCATTAATGTAAGTACAGGAAAGGTTGCTAAAACCTTGAAGGTTACGGAACCTTACTCGCCTTTTCCTACTGATATTGTATTTAATAAGGAGGGTACCGTTCTGTATGCATCTTATACAGATGGCACAGTAGCCTTTTGGGATACTGATTCATGGGAAAAGATTAAACAATTTAAGATGCCGCAAGAGGTGATTTCACTTGCATATATAGATAACTTCCGACAGCTGGCCATTGCAACAAAGAACGGTGATATTCATATACGTGATGCGGAGACAGGTGCTTATGCGAAAACATTAACCGGTATATACCTTGGTGAAGGGTCGATCAGTTACTCGTCAGAAAGCAATATTGTAATCGGAGCATCTAAAAAAAGTAACCAGCCATTTCTATTGAATGCCAGTGAGAATTATAGGCTAATGGATCTGAAACCGAGTGATTTTAACACTATAAGATCTTGGGGAAATGATATAGATTTCAGCCCTGATGGGAAATACGTTGCTCTATTTACAAGAGGCGACTTAGAGGTATTTGATACTATAACAAAAGAGAAAGTGAGCCAGGTGAGACAGCCTGAATTCCTTGTGCGTGGAGTTAGATTTAGTGAAGCAACTAATCGAATCGCGGCAGGGAATAGAGTTTACGACACTGCGTCTTTGCCCGTTCGAGAGTTTGAAAAGATTCAGATAGAAGTTACTTCTACTAACATGGAACCTGGCCAAAAACAAGCGGCAGAAGTGATCGGTATGTATAGTGACAGCACTGCAGAGAGAATCAAACCGTCAGAAATCAAATGGCAATCTACTGAACCATCTGTAGCAGACTTCTTATATGGCAAACTAGAAGCAATCCGCTCCGGAAAAGCGAATATCATTGCAGAGTATCGCGGCTTGCGCGCATCCATCGAAATTCAAGTGGAGAGCTATAGGGAAATTGAAGAAAAGCTTAATATATCTCAAAATAAAGTTTGGGACGTTAACTTTAATCAAGAAGTAGATATACAGACAATTAAAGAGAAAAATATTTATATAACTAATGATCAAAATGAGATCATTCCCATTCTCTATTATGTGAGAAGTAATAAATCATCTACCGTACAGCTGATCCCTGTGAAAGATTACGAAGCGGGTAAGAGGTACACACTTTGGATACGTGAACTTCAGTCGGCATCCGGCATGCCTCTTCAGCAAGTAACAAAAATGAATTTTGTTATTGCTGATTGAAAAAAGTTGCTCTGTCATTCGGATGTAATATTCCTAACTCTTGCGTTGATACGAGTTCTATCCCCGGCTATCTGCCTAAGCCGTTTGAGAAAACCCAGGCGGCTTATGTGGAGTATTGTTTGATGGTTTTGAAAAGAGAATGAAATAGGTCTGACCATATTTGGAGGAGGCGGTAACAGCGAACCGTAGTAATATGTATCTGTACATCACACAATTCAGGATGGAGCAGTTTGAAGATTACAATGTTGTAGAGTGGAAATGAGCTGGGAATGCTATGAAGTCTTTTGACTGATAGATACGGTCAAAAGGCTTTTTTGTATGCAATTTTAATTAACTCACAGAGTATTGCTGATTTCATTGAAAGTGGTTTGTCGAAGCACAATATGTGAAAGTTGTAAAGCCTCGGCTAAAAAGCAATCACGAAATAATAGTCTGTTCTAGTAAATTTTCCTAGTCAGAATATTCGTAGACAAGCAACGCTTTAACGCCTATACTGAGTCAAAAGACAGATGAGGTATTGATCACGACGAGTAATGGAGTCACTACAACAATGAGAGGAATGAGCTACAATCAGTTTAGAAAAAAGGTTCTATGTACTCGAGTTCGAATCTCCATGCTGGAAGTGATGTTTGAGATTGATCATGAAGTACAGCGGCAGTTGGATACCCGTAAACGCCGGGAAATTCGGGATTTCATTTTGAATTGCCTGAAGAAAAATGAGCCTTTTAGAGTGAAGGTGCATCACACAACCAATTAATAGGTTAAATAAAGGGGGAGAACATTTGTGAGGAAAAAGTTCCTTGCCAAAATGTTTGTTATTGTGCTTATATTGAACTTTATTTTTTTATTTCCAAGTAACATTTTAGCGGATAACGGGACCGCAAAAGGTTGGAAGGAATTCACTGAAATGAAAAATGTCCCACTTAATAAAAAGTGGACGATTACATTTAATCATGAGGTTGAACTTTCATCGTTAATCGATGACAATATTTATGTTTTAGATTCAACGAATGGAAAGGTCCCTGTCACTATCGTTCAAGTAGATGAAGGGAAGCAAGTTTTAGTAAGTCCACCTAATGAAGGGTACAAGCCGAATTCGTCTTATACATTATATATTTCAGAAAATGTTTATTCGAAAGAACGAAAATTAATGAAACATCCAGTTAAAATGCCGTTCAGAACTGGTTCTAGTGAAGTTCCAGTAGATTCATTTCAGCCACGGGCGGAAAGTGAAAATATCGTTGAGTTAAAAGAGGATGTTGTTGATTTATCAAAGCGTATTTTAACAGACTTAGAAACTTTAGACTATGAAGGTAATCTATTTGTATTTATTGGTGCGCCAGAAGAATTAAGTCATCTTTCAGTCGGTGATATTTTTATTCTCCCACCTACCGAAGATTTCCCTTTTGGCTGGTCAAAAGAAATCATTACGATCGAATTTGACGGTTCCCATACGATTATTGAGACGAAAGAGCCGAATATGGAAGACGTCATTGATAAAATTGACATATCTCAAATTATTGCCATTGAAGCGAAAGATGTCATGCTCGATCCTGAAGTTTACCCAAATATTATAAGTGAGGAAGGTCGGGGGAACCACCGGAATTTTAAAGTAGCAAATAGAGACGAAATGTCCATTGGAGAGATTGAAATTGGGATGGATGGAGATAATGTTTTCGTAGAGTTTAGTGATATTGTGCTTAAAGAACAAAACTTGGGGGAAATAAAGATAGAAGGAAAACTAGAATCAAATCTTCCTGAAGTATTTATAGACGTTCAGCGTATGCTCCCAAATCGAATAGAATTCGTTAGTGGAATTGAAGAATCGTTTACTTTGAAATATGAATTTATAGGTGTAGAAGCTGAGAAGTATTTTAATTTAGGAACTCCAATACCTGTCAAAGCATATGGCGTAGCAGGTGCTGAAATTCAATTTTACATTAAAATCTCTGGTTCTGGAGAAGTTTCGCTAGATTTTAGTTTAACGAGCAGCCGTGAATATCGACTTGGAATTAAAAATGGGGAAAACGGAATTGAAGTATATAACGATTCAACAACGGCAACAACTCCCAATATCGATGGATTAACTGGTACTTTAACGGGAAAAGTCGGCTTAGGTGTAGGAATTACTGCGAAAATCATTCAATTTGAACTGGGTGGAATTGAGGCTGATGCTGGTTATCGTGCGAAGATTGAGGGACAAATTTCTCCTGGAAAGATTTGCTATACTTTAAGCGATTCGCTTTATTTCGATACAACAAGTAGATATCGAGTGAGCCCAACAAATTTTGAAAAAGGTAAATTACTTACCTATTCGATCGCTCTAAGCAAAGGGACGACCTGTGATTTTATTGATATTCTCGTCGAGCCAGTCGTACTGCGTGGCGGAGAAAAAACAACATTGAAATTAACAGGACTAGACCCTTGGAATATTAGCAAAGACATCGAATTACCTGATAACAAGGTGAGCTTAAAATCAAATGACACAAGCATTGCAGGAGTTAATCAATTTGGTGATGTTGTCATTTATCCAGAAGCTAAAGATGGAGAAAGTACAACGATTACAATTACTTATGATCGTGGTAAATGGAAAAATCCTCTGACGAAAGAAGTCGAAGTTATTGTTCAAAGTAATGAAGATGTCTATCATATTGAAATGCCAACTTTTGAAGAAATGAAAATAATGGCTGGAGATATAGGTGGTAAATTAAAAGGCGTGTTAGAAAGTGGCGCTAACCCAACAAAAGATGACTTTTCTACAATCGTTGATGGACTCAAGCAATACGCTACAGACGATTATATTTACGATGAATTAAAACCATATTATGAAGAACATGTGTATAGTACCATTGATGTTTACTTGTTCCCTTTACAAGTCGATACAGATTTAGTATTTGATATTCTTGAAGCAAAGGGCAATCGTGTCGTCGTGCAAACGGTTGAGCGCGGAAATGCGAATACGGATGGCAGTCATATCATTTACACGTTTAAATATGAAAACGGTCGCTGGTTAGTCGATGATTATCAATCTATTTCCTTAGGTTCAGAGCCACTTCCTGCTCTTACAACGCAAGAGGTAGAACAATATTTATCCAACTATTACTCAAAATCAAACTACAATGAGGAAGTAAACGTTACTTATTTAACTACTGGCACAAGAAAACTGTACAATTATTATACTGGTAGACATGAAAATCGAACGTATTACCGTTACCATATAACAACAACTCTATATGAATATGTGGAAGATTTCTTTATTCACAATGGTAGTATTGTAAACGTTGAATGGTCAGGTTAGGATGCCTGTGCACCACACAATTATAGCTGGGTAGTAACGGACTTGAGTAAAGGGCTCCAGTGTATTACACAATTAATAAATACACCAGAGGGTTCTTTTAAACGGGGTAACTAATCATGTATATTTTTAAATGGATTACTGAAACGTGGGAAAAGGAAATCTGGTACGAACAATTTTATATTATTACAGGAATTGCTTTCATAGTGTTTGCGCTGGTTACTATTCTCACTTTTATTCCCCACTCAAAGGTGATAGAGGATGTGGAAAGAGAGTTCAATAAGAACTACTCCAGGCATTTCTTTATGTGGTTTCGAGCAAACAAGCGTGCTGCACTATATCGGGATGCTGAAGCCGCTGTCAAGGTATATAATCCTCTTTATATTTGGTATGTAGTGAAGAATTGGTCGTCCCAAATAGCTTCGCTAAGTTTTACTGCGACGCTTTTTCTTGTAGCTGGGTCACTGATTTATGAATTCTTGGATAGTCCCGTCAATGAAGAGTATGATTACGGTGACTACATAATAGAGGAAACTGTTCCTTCAGATAATAGTAGAATACACCATGTCGATCCCCATTGGGTGGAAGGTTATGAACGTTCTGACGGTACAAAAGTAGAAGGATATTGGCGCGGTGGGAATAGCGGATATGACAGAAGTAATCCTGATGGAAGTCTTGATAATAATTTAAGACCTTGAGGGGAACAGAAACCAAGAAATAGCTTTGGGTGAATTTTCAAAGGGCGGCCTATGCATCGCTCGTAGTGTATGGATTCCGGCGATGAAATAATTCAGTTGCCAACTCCACGGGCAGGAAATATCGAAACTAAAGAGTATGGATCACGGCTAATTATTAAATACTATTTAGATTTGAGTACACTACACTATGCAGACACTCTTCCGACAACTTGATAGTAGAAAAAAGAAGCGTCTACTGAATGAGAAATCAAACAGTAGGCTCTTTTCATCTCTTTCGCTAAAGTGAGTCTATACTGAACTTCCCATTTTTCACACTAAAGATCCAGACAAATTATAACCAGAGACAGTCATGCAGGACGTAATCAGGCAGAAAAAAGAAACAGTTCCATTGGATGCGGAATTGTTTCTCAGTGGGTAGTTACAGTGACTGTAATGCAACTCCCGGGAAAGTCATAGTATATATTCTTCTTCAAATTAAATCCTACAATGTCAGTTCTCTGAACAGCATCAGCCTTTCATAACTTTTTCACTACAACTTTCTGTGAATCTCCGCCTTCATCAGTACGACTACTACCACCGTTAGTTTCTTCTTAACTTTCCCTGTTTTCATCAACGGAATTGGTGGAGGTTCCTACCGGCATTGACATAATCAAACTTGCTTTATAAAGTTAGGAAATGCAGAAAATAACAGAATAAAGCAACATTTGAACAGTTAGCCGAGTTAACAGCTTGACATTTTACCTATTATGATTTTATATTAAACCTATTAATTAAGTAAACATTTAAAGAGTGAAAAGACTGATAAGTACGAAAATTTATTCGGCGAAGGAGAAGGATCTATGACAACGATTCAACAAATTAATGGAGAGTTTAGTATTGCTAATGGGAATGGAATTCAAGTCATAGGGAAGAAGGCAGCTGATGAAGAGGGTCTTTCTCCGATTGAGCTTCTTGAGGCATCTCTAGGACTGTGTGTTGCGATTACGATAAAGAGAATGTTGGAAAGGGACGGTATTGAAGTACCGGAAGATGAGCTTTTTGTAAAGGTTGCGGCCAAGAAAGCAATAAAAGGACCTTCTCGTATAGAACAATGTGTTGTAAACGTTCGGTTTCCTGAATTGATTGCTTCCGATTATAGAAAAAAATTGCTATTGTCTGCTGAAAGGGCTTGTACGATAGGTAATACGCTTAAAGAAAGTGTAGTTATTCGGACACAAGAGTTAATCTAGCAGCTGAAGGAGATTGGATGATGGAAAATAAAATGGAACAACTATCAAAAGCACAAACAGATGATTTTGCTATTACCCCTGTACCTGCCTCTTATCGAAAATCGCCGCTGAATATAGCAGTGACGAGCTGTGCTTGGGTCATATCGCTATCAACGATTGTCACGGGAGGTGCGCTTATACAAGGGTTGAATTTCTCCGGCGCTCTTCTTGCGGCTATATTCGGGATGCTGATCTTGGCCGTGTATGGTTTTTTCCAGGGAATGATGGGGGCTAAGTACGGAATCTCCACTACCGTTTTGGCACGGCAAGCTTTTGGACGACATGGTGCCAGTTTATTTGGCATTGTGCTGGCTTTGACAATGGGAATCGGCTGGTTCGGTTGGCAAGTGGCCTTTTTTGGCACGACAATTTCTGAAATGTTTCCTGGCGTGTGGCTGGCGAAGCCTGAAGTTGCCGTTGTTTGGGGAGGCATTTTAATGATGCTTACTGCTTTTATCGGTTACCGGGGCCTTGCTGCGCTAAGCTTTATCGCGGTTCCGCTCGTTGTCATTTTATCGATTTGGGGCATTGTAAATGCAGTGAATTATTCGGGGAGCTGGAGCAATCTGATGGCATTTGAACCGTCTGGCGACCCTATGACGATATTTGATGGTATTACGATTGTTGTAGGAAATGCTGCATTAGGCGCAGTGGTCTTTCCGGACGTTACCCGGTATGCCAGGAATGCAGTGTCAGGGGGCATTAGTGCATCGAGCGGCTATTTTTTTGGCGGTGTATTTTGTATCATTGCCGGAGCAGCGATGGCGATTGCGGCGCAAGTGCCAGACGTTGGATCGACTCCGAATATCCCCGCCGCCATGAGTAAACTTGGATTAGGCTTTTTCGCCTTTCTGATCTTGGTCTTTGCGCAATGGACAACGAATGATAATAATTTATATACCGGTTCGCTCGGGCTTCGCAACGTAGTGAAGCTGCCTAAAAAGTTGCTCGTCATACTGATGGGAACAACTGGCATTGTTATCGCGCTGCTGGGGATTCAGGACTTTTTTGTTCCGCTTTTATCATTTCTAGGGTTGTATGTTCCTCCGATTGCAGGTGTGATGATAGCAGATCATTGGATTGTGTCTGCGAAGATCCGTAAACGGCACTACCAGTTTGGCGCAGGCTCAACGTATTCTGCCCTAAATGTTGTCGCCATTGTGTCCGTTGTAACGGGCGGTTTGATCGCATCCAAGCTGATGTTTGGCATCGGTGCACTGAATTCAACGGTTTTGGCATTCATCCTATACATCGTATTGACTTATATTTTAACGAAATTACATATACGGTATGAGTTTGGAGAAGTGAAGGAAGAGTCGACAGGCTTTTGATGAGAAGGAGGAAATAATTTTATGGATAATCAGCAAGAACAATGGGTGTTTGGCATTGACGTGGGAGGCACATTTACAGATGTGGTGGTTACCGGACGCGATGGAAAGATGATATCAACGAAGACCCCTTCAACGCCGGATCAATCGGATGGAGTTATGAACGGAATAGTGAAAGTTTCAGAACTGCTGGGACTAGATGTCAGAGAAGTATTAGCCGGCAGCCCGCTAATCGTTCACGGGACAACCGTTGCCACCAATGCATTGCTGGAGTATAAAGGAACGAAAACTGGACTGTTAACGACAGAAGGATTCCGCGATGAAATTGAATTTCGTCGTGCTTACAAAGAAAGCGTATTTTCCCCAAGATTGGAGGCACCGTTTCAGATCGTGCCAAGACGATATCGGATTGGCATCCCGGAACGTCTGGACCAAACAGGACAAGTCTTAAAAAAATTGGATGAACATAAAGTTCGTGAAGCGGTACGCGGTTTTGTCAGGGAAGGGATTGAGGCGATAGCTGTTTGTTTTCTATTTAGCTTTTTAAATCCTGCCCACGAGATTAGGGTCAGAGAAATTATTCAAGAAGAAGCACCGGATATGTTTGTATCTCTTTCTTGTGAAGTTCTGCCGCAAATAAGAGAATTCGAGAGGGTCAGCACTACGATCGTCAATGCCTTTATTGGTCCAGCCATGCAGAGTTATTTAGAGCATTTGGATGAGAGGCTCCGCGCAGATGGCTTTGCCGGTGAATTATTTGTCATGCAATCCAACGGCGGTGTGCAAAACGTCGTGCAAAGTGCTAGATTTGCAGCAGGCACACTTCTGTCTGGGCCGGCAGGCGGAGTCACAGCGGCCTCCTTAATTGGCGGTAAATCAGGTTATGAAAATGTTATTACGGTAGACATGGGCGGAACAAGCTATGACGTTTCCGTAGTTGAAAAATTAAATCCGTCCATTACTACAGAAAGCTGGATCAGCCGTTACCGCGTTGCTTTGCCCATGATGGATATCCATACAATCGGAGCGGGCGGAGGAAGCATCGCCTGGATTGATAATGGAGGAGCCTTGCAAGTCGGCCCTAAAAGTGCCGGTTCCAATCCTGGTCCCGCTTGCTATGGTAAAGGCGGGGAAGAACCTACTGTAACGGATGTAAATGTATTTTTAGGCTATATCAATCCTGAAAATTTTCTGGGCGGAGAAATGAAGCTGGACCGCTCGTTGGCGGAGAAAGCTATTCGCACTCGTATTGCCGAACCGCTTGGAATTTCTACGGTGGAAGCTGCTCTTGCCATTTCACAAATTGTGAATAGTGATATGTCCAATGCCGTTCAGTTTGTTACGACACAACGAGGCCATGACCCGCGTAATTTCGCACTCATGGCCGTTGGAGGGGCGGGGGCTATTCATGCCGGTAAACAGGCAGAGGATCTCGGTATTAATACGGTCATCGTTCCTTCGTTAGCGCCAGTTTTTTGTGCGCTTGGCGATGTAGCGGCCAATCTGAAAGTGACCGAGCTGCGGACTTCTTTTGAGCGGTTGAAAGACGTTGATTTGCAGGCAATGAACGCTGCTTACGAGGCAATGGAACAAACTGCCCGAGAAAAGCTCGGCAGCCAATCTGTCACAGATCAGTATGAAACCCGCCGCTTTATTGATATGCGTTATGCGGGTGAAGTGCATGAAGTGACTGTTCCTGTAAGATCGAGAACCCGCCGCATCACCGAACTGAATTTGGAAGCGACAGTTGCTGACTTTCATGAGTTGCATGAAAGAATGTTTGCACATAAAGAAATCGGACATGATATTGAAATTTTAAACCTTCGCCTGGATTTAGCGGGTGTGAGAGAGCCTGTTAAAATGAAAGAAGAATCATTCCGGCAAGAGGATCCAAGCCATGCTTTGACAAGTGTGAGAGAACTGCATTTCGATATCGAAACGTCTAAGACACCTATATATGACGGCTCCTTGCTGGAATCAGGTAATCTGATTGTAGGGCCGGCCATAATTGAACAATGGGGCAATACCATCATTGTTTATCCTGGACATGAAGCATTAATTGATGCATACCGCAACTGCATTATCGAGGTTAAACAATCTGCTGTATCCCCGCAAAGAGGTGGGAACGAATGATTCAGGCACAGATTTTATATAGTAAGCTGCAGTCAATTAGCCGGGAAATGGGATACAATTTGCAGAGGATATCCCGCTCCCCGCTGCTGTCGCAAGATCGTGCATTTGCTACAGCCCTTTTTACGCCAGAATTGGAATTGGCTGTTCAGCATCAATATGAACCGGAGCATCTTTATGCAGTGAAAGACAGTGTGGCCCAGTTATTTGATTACTTTTCATTTGATATTGCGGATGGAGACGTGCTGATTGTTGCAGACCCATATAGGGGCGGAACGAAAGGGCAGTCTTTAACAATGGCGGCCCCTTTGTTTTTGGAAGGAGAGCTTGTTCTTTTTCCAGTAATCCGGGCGCAAATGATTGATTTGGCCGGAGAATACCCCGGCGGCTTCCATCCTGAGGCATTTGAAATTTGGCAGGAGAATGTAAGGATTACACCGATCAAGCTTTATAAGCAAGGAGTATTGCAAGCGGATATATTGAACTTCTTACTTTCGAACAGCAGAATGCCTTCTTCATTTAAAGCGGACCTGGAAGCCATGTATACCTGTTTACGGGAGGCACGGGAACAGCTGGAGGGACTGATTGAAAGCTCTGGGATGGAAGCAGTGGATTCATCCATTGAATCCCTTTTCCAATATAGTCAAAATCGGGTGAAAAACCATATATCCAATTTACAAGATACGGAGATGGCGGCATCTGTGGAGTTCGGAATCACGCCGGATGATCGAAATACGATTGCTGTCCGCATTCAGGCATCGGCAGATTCGCTTACAGTCGATGTAAGTGAATCGTCGGCCCAATCTGAGAAACCGATCAATTCGCCGGCTGCTTTAACAAAAGCATTTGCAGTTTGGCCTTTTCTTGCCATGATTGCCGATGAGGTGCCGATCAATGAAGGACTGATGCGCTCCTTTACCGTTTTATTAAAGTCAGGGACAATCTGTGATCCTGCATTTCCGGCTGCCACCGCCCTGGCACCTGGCATCACGGGCCACTTTTTGGCTGAAGCTGTGTACAGGGCAATCAAAAGCAGTGGGAATGCGGATCAATTCCCTCCAATTTACGGTACAGGTCCACAGGCCATATTCTACCCGGAACTCGGTGTGAACGAGGAAACGGAGCCAATCGTCCTTGTGCCCGGTTTTCCTGCCGCACAGCAAGGTTTTGGACCGCCTGCCCTATTCGGAGAGCGGCTGCTGGTCTCCGCTGAGGAATTGGAGCTGTATCATGGTTTTAAAATGATCTCGCGGGAATGGAAAAATGCCGGGCTGGAAGTCGTGCTGGAAAATCAGGAAGACGATGTCTATTTCAACTTGCTGCTTCCTTCAGGTAAAGATGATAGATTCGGATCTGTGACGATTGAGAGGGAGAAGTCGCGAAAAATAGAGCAAAGCGCAACAAACCAGCACGTGAAGAAAGGCGACCTCCTTGTCTTTGTGTACGCTGGAAAGGGGCAAAATGAATGAGAAATGAAGATGTAATTTTATCGCAAGTTGTCGGCGGTTCGCTTGATGCTGTCGCAAGGGAAATGAGTGCAACAGTAACCCGAACAGCCAGGTCTCCTCTATTTAATGAAGCGCATGACTTTACAACAGGGGTATTTGACCTGTCGGGAAAAAAGTCTCGGCTTGTCGCTCAGGCCCCGGGCTGTACACTGCATCTGTATGCAGTTGTTGGAGCTGTCGATCATTTGATGGATGCATTCCGCTATAATCTTCATCCAGGCGATATTCTGCTTGTGAATGATCCGTATCATGGAGGCTCACACAGCTTGGATTGGACGATTGTCATGCCTGTTTTTTATAATCGCAAACCCATACTATTGCCGGCTGTCCGAAGTCACATGGGAGATAATGGCGGGCCGGTTGCAGGGGGATATAATCCCAAGTCTAAGGATATTTGGCATGATGGTCTCCGGATACCTCCGCTGAAGATATATGAACGGGGGGAAAAGAGGCAGGATGTTTTTGATATGATCGTCGCGAATAACCGGCTTTCTCATTGGCTGGAGGGTGATTTGAATGCCATGATTGGTGCGTGTAAAGTGGCAGCTGAAAGAATTCAGAATATGCTGGATAAGTACGGGGAAGAAAAAGTAGTCAAAGCCATTGATCAGCGGATTCAGTATACCGATAAAAGAGTCCGTGATGAAATTGGCAGCTGGCCCGATGGAGTCTATGTCGGCGAAACGTTTGCGGATCATGACTTTCAAGGCAATCGCGATATTAAAGTCAAGGCTTCAGTCACTGTGGAAGGAAGTGATTTGCATATCGATTTTACCGGTTCTTCGCCGCAAGTAAAAGGCTTTATTAATAGTCCGCTTTCCAATACCACTTCATTCGCGTTTGTAGCCATCTCCACTTGCTGTGATGAAGATATTCCAATTAATGAAGGGTATATGAATCCGGTTACCGTAACAGCACCGGAAGGAACCGTGGTGAATCCAAGAATGCCGGCTCCGTGCGGACATGCTACGGCGTGTGTCGGCGCAGAGATTGCAGAAGCAGTGCTTCAGGCAATTTCCCAGTGTGCGCCCACTCGTGTCGGCGTCAATGCGCATAAATTGCCGCTCGCCTATTCACATGGTAAGTACGAAGACGGCAACCCGTGGGTAAATCTGAATTTCTTTGGCTATACGGGAGGAGCTGGCGCTGCGTATGAAACAGATGGCTGGGGCTTATATCCTCCCGTCATGACGGGTGTCACTTTGCCGTCCATTGAAATGAATGAAGTCCAATATCCAAGCCGGGTGTTAAAACATGAGTATATGATTGATTTTACAGGAACCGGACGCTGGAGAGGAACACCGGGACTGGATGTGCAGATTCAGCATCTGACAGACAGTGCCACCAGCGTCATGATGGCGGGTGTCCGTAATACAACTAAAGGGTATTGCGGCGGCAAAGATGCGCCATCGAATAAAGTCATTGTTAACTATGGAACATCGCAAGCTCAGGATGTCGAAGAAACCGCCTTTGAAGTAAAAATGCCCCCTGAAGGAATTATCCAATTTTACCGGGCTGGCGGCGGAGGATGGGGCAATCCCTTTGAAAGAGAGCCGGCCCAGGTGCTTGACGATGTTTTGAATGGATTCGTTTCTGTAGAGGCTGCTTTGTGTGACTATGGAGTAGTGGTAGATCCTGTATCTCGCACGGTTGATATCAAGGCTACAGAGCAGCATCGTAACGCTAGTAAAGATAAGTAGTAATGAGCACCACACAATTACCCCGCAATTAATAATGTACGATAACCTTTTGTGAGTTCTGAATATCAATCACCCGGCAGAGCCGTATCTCGATTCACAACCGTGTTAAATGTGGCAACGGGATCTCACATTATTCACATGCTATTCTGGCAATTGATTGATGAGTAGTAGAAGTTTATACGCGAACCCATGAACTTAAAATTAACCAGATAAGAGAGGACTGGCCTTCGGGCTGGTTCTTTTTTGCTTAGGGTTACAATAAATAAAGGACTGAGCCTCGTGTTGGCTTAGTCCCCATAGAAATAAATGCTCTGCCATTCACTCGAAATCATCAGCCAATTCCTTCATCACCATCTTCACTTGAAATCCTTCAAAAGCTTGCAAGAGACGGCCTACCTCATTCCATGTATACGGTTTTCCATCGATGATTACGAGTGGTGTATCGCAGTTGTCCGAATCATAGGAGAGTACGCCTTTCAAATGATTTTGTTTTATATATGTATAAGGTTCACCCGATGGAAATTTTCCTGTGGCCAGATACGTCTCGGACAGTCCGCGTGTTGTTTTTTCTATCAGTTGTTTAAATAGTTTATGCTGGTCATCATCTAGTTGCCCATCCACTGCAAATTCGTATCCTTGCTCCCGTCGTTCATGCGCAGTCAGCAAAATTGTTGTTCCCATGATCATTCGCTCCACTTCAAAGATGCGCATTACCCCATTTGCGTCATCAGCAATAAATGTAATGGGCAGTTCAGGAAGTTCAATTCCTAACTCTGCCGCCATCATGCTATTATAGCAATCCATACAAAGCGGCTGATTGCCAAATTGCACATGCACTTTGTCAGTACTGCATTGTTCACATTTCATCCGATCTCCCTCCATTTATATCGTTATCGTATCATAAATAGTAGGGGAAGAACTTCGAGAACTCGCATATCTGACACTATTCTTACGATGTGAAAATGTACAAATAGTAAAGACTGAATATAGATAATCTGTCAGAGAGCATTGGTGTTAGTAAATAAAATTAATCATCGGGTCGTTTCTAGCTTTTGGCTATCTAGAGTTGTAGAGCGAGGGGTGGTAAGATAAGTGAAGACAACAGAAAAGGTATTGTTCTTAAGTGAGGATGCCTGTGTCGTACATATTTATACGAAAATTTTAGGAATTGTTTGCACTTGAAGATGTTTTAGGTTTTTATCGTTCCGCCTATTGCTATTGTTGTTACTCTTATTTGATTCGTAATCCCGAAAAATATACAAAGGAATGATTTCAATAAAAAATAATAAATCCCTATATGTATATGGCCTAATATATTTTTTAGTCCCATTCCTTGCTGCCGCCATAGCAGCTTATTACTACACTATAAAAACGCTATATAACAAGTTTCTAAACATATTAAATTCCGGCAGTATGTTCACATTGCTCTTTTTAGCCGTTTGCTTTTACATAGCTCAGTTTTTATCTGGATTCTTTTACAATTGGACCACTCGGAGTCCCAAAAAAGATGTTTTTAAGCATGTATACGACTGTCTGTGTATTGTAACTTATGCCATTTATGAATTTGCAGCTTTCCTGGCTATTTATTTTTTGGTTTTCATGTGCATCATGCAGACAACTGCACTGAACGACATTCCACAGCTGCCAGGAGCTCAAGTATTCTCACTCATAGGTAAGTCATTCATCATTACTTATTTGATCTATGTCATTTCCAGCGTTGCTTTTCATCGCTTCTTTCGCGCTTTCAGAGAAAAGGTGTGCATTGACAAAAGTTCTTTGGCAGGAGAGTTTATTAAAACGTTCCAAGCGAGTTTGACTCATTTATTAAGTGCCTTAATCTTAGTGACTACTTTTTTGGGTATTCTTGATAAACCTTTACATCCGGATGAACATGTCTTTTTTATTGGCCTCACTTTAATTTTATTGGGGGGCTACTGCTTTACATTTTATAAGAGCGATTTGCATCTTTTCATTATCAAAGGATTTTTAAAAGAAGGAGACAATGAATGATAGTCATATAGGGTACCTCAAATAATTTAGAAAGTAATGACAAACACCAGCTTGTATGGTAATCTGAAAAAAATAAATATTTCATCCACTGGAGGTGCCTTTGAAGAGGCTGAGATCAAAGTAATGGACTTTGGGACTCCTAGAACCTGATCCAGGTTATACTGGCGGAGGGAAGTGGCACTGCTTACAATAACTGTATGTTATAGACTGTATACATGAGGCGTTGCTTTCTTCCGGGAAGCGGCGTTTTTTTATTTCCTTCCAGACCGGTACATCAGTATGTTAACCATTTAGAGGGAGCGGAGACCATGAAGACATATGATCATATTGTTATAGGCGGAGGGGTAATTGGCTGTTCTATTGCTTACCGGCTGGCTAAGGAAGGCGTAAGTGTAGCTGTATTTGATGCAGGGAAAGCTGGACAGGCTTCGATGGCAGCAGGGGGAATGCTTGGTGCGCAAAATGAATTTGAGCGGGAAAATCCGTTGTTGGACATCGCGCTGGAAAGCCGGGGGATGTTCCCGCAGCTTCGTGATGAGCTGCTTTCTAATACGGGTATTGACATTGAGTTACGAACAGCCGGCCTGATCAAAACAGCCGCAACAGAACAGGATCGTGATGAGTTGCGCCGGCAATATCATTTTTTGTCCGAAAAGGATCCATCCATTCAGTGGCTTGAGCCGGAGGAAGTGCCGGAGATTGAACCTTGTATGACGTCCCGAACTGCCGGTGCGATTCTTCTGGAAAAAGACCATCAAGTAAAAGCACCCTTACTCGCACAGGCCTTTTTGAAAGCAGCAATACATGCCGGTGCCCATGTATATGAAGAAGCGCAGGCTGTTCGTCTGCTGATTCAGCAAGATCGGATAGTGGGGATTGATACATCAATCGGCTCGTTTTATGCAACTCAAGTGACGGTTGCGGCCGGTGCCTGGAGCAGCCATCTGTTAGCTGACACCGGCTTTTCCTTGCCCGTCATTCCTGTAAAAGGCGAATGCTTGTCGATCCGATTGGCCGGCCCTGCACCTGTCAAAACGGTTTTTGCGGCAGACGGCTGTTATATTGTGCCAAAACGAAATAAGGAAATGCTTATTGGCGCAACGTCTATTCCCGATTCCTTTGATACATCAGTAACGGTCCGCGGTATTCTTTCTCTATTACAGCGGGCTTCCCGCCTATTGCCTGTGCTCAGTGATGGAGAAATCCACCGGACATGGGCAGGGGTACGTCCTCAGGCAGCAGACCATCTGCCGGTCATGGGGGCTCATCCATTCATCGGCGGGCTGAATATATGTACGGGTCATTACCGGAACGGCATTTTGCTTAGCCCGATTACAGGTATATTAATGAAGGATTACGTGAACGGCTGTCAGGAGACACACAAGCAGCTTACTCCTTTTGCGCCGGCACGGTTTTGGTGCCAGGTGCCCGTGAAATTCTGACAGTTGGAAAATTGAAAGAAGCCTTCTGCGAAACTGTTCAGAAGGCTTTCTTGTATTTAAAACATAGTGACTTTCAAAAACACACTTCAAGAATTCAGTTCTGTTTATGGCTAATTGCCGTAAAATCCTTGAACGCTGCAGAACCTTTATTAGTAATGGACACTCTCCGTCTTTAAGCATTTTATGCATTTTCTATATGTTACGGTTTCGGTATATTCGTGTATGCACTGTGCTTGCAGGAGAGCCAGCTGTTCTTCTAACTGATGAAGAGTTTGTTGTTTTACAGTAATCTGATGAAGTAACTGCTCTGCGGTCATAACTCCACTCACTCCTTATTATAGGTAGATTCCAGCACCGGATTTTTTAAATTGTTCGGCTTTCTCTTTCATCCCGCTTTCAATGGCAAGCTTCTCTTCTAAACTGTTTTCATCGGCGTATTTTCTAATATCATGTGAAATTCGCATACTGCAGAATTTTGGACCGCACATGGAACAGAAGTGAGCGACTTTCGCGCCTTCAGCGGGCAATGTTTCATCATGGTATTCCATCGCGCGTTCAGGATCCAGACTCAAATTAAATTGATCTCTCCATCGGAATTCAATACGGGCTTTTGACAATGCGTCATCCCGTTTGTGTGCATTCGGGTGGCCTTTTGCCAAATCAGCTGCATGTGCTGCAATTTTATAAGCAATGACGCCTTCACGCACATCATCTTTATTTGGCAGGCCAAGATGCTCTTTAGGCGTCACATAGCATAACATCGCTGTTCCGAACCAGCCGATCATAGCCGCACCAATAGCAGATGTGATGTGGTCATAGGCGGGAGCAATATCTGTCGTCAAAGGGCCGAGTGTATAAAATGGTGCTTCTTGGCATATCTCCATTTGCTTATCTACGTTTTCCTTAATCAAATGCATCGGCACATGTCCGGGGCCTTCTACCATAACTTGCACATCATGGGTCCAAGCAATTTTCGTTAGTTCTCCAAGTGTTTCAAGTTCAGCGAATTGGGCCTCATCATTGGCATCAGCGATTGAGCCTGGACGTAATCCATCTCCTAATGAAAACGCAATATCATACTGTTTCATAATTTCACATATATCTTCAAAATGTGTGTACAAAAAGTTTTCTTTATGATGCAGCATGCACCACTGGGACATTATCGAACCGCCCCGTGAGACAATTCCCGTCATACGGTGAATCGTCATTGGAATATACCGGAGCAGAACGCCCGCATGAATTGTAAAGTAGCTGACACCTTGCTCTGCCTGCTCAATCAATGTGTCACGGAATATCTCCCATGAAAGATCCTCCACTTTGCCGTTTACTTTTTCCAGCGCCTGATACAACGGAACCGTTCCTACTGGGACAGGGGAGTTGCGGATGATCCATTCACGGGTTGTGTGGATGTTCTTTCCAGTCGACAAGTCCATGATAGTGTCGGCACCCCAGCGTGTAGCCCACGTCATCTTTTCCACTTCTTCAGCAATTGATGAGGAGACAGCAGAATTTCCGATATTTGCGTTGATTTTCACATGGAATTTACTTCCGATAATCATCGGTTCCGCTTCCGGGTGGTTAATATTGGAAGGGATAATTGCCCGGCCGCTCGCTACTTCATCCCGAACAAGTTCAGGCGTTACCTGTTCCCGGAGTGCGATGAACTCCATTTCAGGTGTAATGATTCCTTTGCGCGCATAATGCATTTGTGTAACATTCATGCCGCGTTTTGCCCGCAATGGTTTACGTTTCCACACTGGAAATACGGCATCATTTTGCATTTGTTCCATTGACCGATACCCATTATCCTGTGGTTTCACTTGCCTGCCTTCATACTCTTCTGCGTCATTTCGTTCAACGATCCAATTCGTTTTGATAGTGGGAAGGCCTTTTTTGATGTCTGCCTGATAACCGGCTTCCGTATATTTACCGCTTGAATCATAGACACGGAAAGGTTCGTTCGCTACTTCACCTTGCTCCGTTACAGTTGGTGACAGCTCAATTTCGCGCATCGGCACGAGTATGTCTGGCCGGCTTCCTTGTACGTAAATCTTTCTGCTTGCCGGGAAACATTTGTGGATAAAGATTTCTTCTTTCTTCTCTTGCATGTTGTCATCGTCTCCTTTTGAGGGGTGACATGACTCGATTCAAGTAAAGGGAATCGGCAACAAAAAAGACCAGTTCCGTAAATAGGACCTGGTCTTCAAAACGCAAAAAAATGCGCTGCTGATAAAATGAAAACTTCCCTACGCTGGTACGAGCCAGATCAGGTCCAAAGAGTCCGGAATGCGTGTACAATCATTCCATCTCAGTCCAATTACGTTGGACACCCCTAGTTATTGTATTTAATTGTGTGAACAGGAACAGTCTACCATGGCCTGCGCAGCTTTCAAAGGGTCATTATAACTATATTTGCCATGGATACCGTTATTTACATACTGTATCATTCAATCTTAGTAAATCCACAGAATTCATTCACCTGCACTCCTATCCCCGACATAACTTATAAAAGCACGGCTAATACAGGAAGGGGAATCTTGGATGACAAGCGAATTCCATTATGGGGAGTCACGACCGAACATTTTGTTTTTAATGGTGGATCAGGATCGGTTTCCGCCTGTTTATGAAACAAAGGAGCTGCAAAAATGGAGAAGAAAGAATCTGGTTGCGCAGAAACTGTTGAGGAAAAACGGACTTTCATTTTTGAACCATTATGCAGCGAGTACGGCTTGTGCTCCCAGCCGGACCTCATTATATACAGGGCACTATCCTTCATTACATGGCGTCACGCAAACACCGGGTGCTGCAAAGGGCTCGTTTGACGCAGATCTATTCTGGTTGGATCCAAATACCGTTCCAACAATAGGGGACTATTTCCGCGCTGCAGGCTACAAGACATTTTGGAAAGGGAAGTGGCATGCGTCGGAACCTGATATCCTCATTCCGGGAACAAAAAATTCATTGCGAAGTTATGATCAGCAGACAGGTGTGCCTGATAAAAAGAATGAGAGAATGTATCGAAAAGCAGACCGTCTGAATGAATACGGCTTTTCTGAGTGGATTGGTCCGGACCCCCATGGTGCAGATCCCAGAAATTCTGCTTCATCTGCAGGGACTGGAACGAGCGGGCGCGATGAAGTGTATGCAGCGGATACCGTGAAACTCATTACACAATTAGATAAAAATAGACATGGTGATAAAAAGGATAGCCCTTGGTTTATTCAATGTTCATTCGTCAACCCGCATGACATCGCATTATATGGCTTGTTTTCAGCGATTTCTCCCGACTTTACGTTCGAAGTGGATCCCACACTGCCTTTCATACCTCCAGCCCCAACTGTTCACGAATCACTGCAATCGAAACCGTCTGTACAGGAAAGCTATCGGCAAACGTATCCAAAAGGGCTTCAGCCGATACATGATAATAATTTTTACCGTCAGCTGTATTACAGTCTTCAAAAAGAAGTGGATAACGAACTCTTGAAAGTCATTACGGCTCTCCAACAGTCCAGTTTTTTCGATAATACGATCATCGTGTTCACTTCGGATCATGGGGAGCAACTGGGTGCGCATGGCGGCCTGTATCAGAAATGGTACACGATGTACGAAGAATCCATTCACGTGCCTCTCATCATTCATAGCCCAAAACTTTTCCATAATGCAAAGTCTACCAACATGCTAACGAGCCACGTCGACATTCTGCCTACTCTTCTCGGCTTAGCCGGTATTGACACGGCGGCTGCAGAGCGGAAATTATCCTGCGATCATACAGAAGCCAAGCCGCTCGTTGGAAGAAACCTGACACCGCTCTTTTACGGCCGTGACCAGTTCTTTCGGGCAAACGAACCGCTGTATTTCATGACAGAAGATAATGTCTTCAAAGGGCTCAACCAAACAAACCCGATTACCGGGCGCCCCTACGAACAAGTTGTCCAGCCAAGCTCGATCGAAGCCGTCTTTGCCTCACTTCCAACGGGATGCAGCAAGGAGTATGAAATTTGGAAATTCGCCCGATACTTCGACAACCCTCAATTTTGGACAGATCCCGGAGTCAGTGATACAACACTTGTTGAGGAAGACGGATGCTTGGTGGAGAAAGTCAAAACAGAGCCGGCTGGCGATCAATTTGAACTTTATAACCTTGCCGAAGATCCGCTGGAGACGAAAAATTTGGCTGATCCTGCGAATGCGACGGATGAATCAAAGGCGATTCGTTGTAAATTGGAAAAGTTATTGGCGGATGAGCGTGGTAAGAAACGGTTGGGTCCGGGAAGGCGATGAATAGAGTACGAACAGAGTACCAGGTCCCGATACAATTCTGAATTGTATCGGGACCTGGTACCTTTAGATAAATGGTGTATAATCAACTAAATAATTATGCGAAATGAGTAAACAGAATAGAGGAGAGAACTGTGGGACGGAAAAAAAGCGGACAAGACATTGCAGGATATGGGGGTGAGATCAATGAATAAAAAAGATTTCATTAACTTTCTTAAAGAATGCCTCAAAGGGATATCCCAAATCATTTATATTGAAAACACGATAACAGGACTTCTAATTTTATTAGCGATTACGATATCTTCGTTTTCATTAGGGGTGATTGCATTTTTATCCGCCATGATCGGTACGCTAGTTGCGAAAATAGGCGGTGCAGATGAAACATTGGTCCGTAAAGGTTTGATGGGCTATAACTCAGTGCTTACCGGATTGGTGCTTCAAACATTTTTGACCGGGCCTACTGCCTGGGTTGTGGCACTGGTTGGCGCAGCGGTCACTGCGATACTAACCGCGACGTTAATGTATTTCTTAGGAAACCTCGGCATTCCAATCTTGACATTGCCATTTATCCTATTAACTTGGTTCACACTGCTTGCATCCTATAAACTTGAAAGCATCAAGTTAAGCGGGTCACTGTCTCCTCAAAGTTTAGCTAATTGGGAATTGAATATAGAAGGAAAAATCAATCTGCTTCAATCAACGTTTAATGGAATCGGTCAAATCTTTTTCGTTACCGAAGCCATACCTGGTCTTTTACTATTCATTGCGATATTTTGGGCTAGCAGGAAAATGGGAATATATGCGGTCATCGGTAATGTGGTCGCGTGTTTGACAGCTTTGGCATTAGCGGGGGAACATGCGCTAATCCTACTGGGGTTATATGGCTATAACGCTATTTTGACCATTCTAGCCGTATCGGTTGTGTACAACACGAAGGAAAATCGCTATGCACCTATTACAGGTGTGGTGGCGGCATGTATTACAGTTCCCCTTATGGCAAGTGTCAGCATTTGGCTATTGCCGTTGGGGCTTCCCGCTTTGACAATGCCATTTGTGCTGGGTACTTGGCTGATATTAGGCGCTAGAAAAGTTTTGCCGAAATTGTAATAGCCCTGTTTTTCAGTGCCAGGTCCCGCTGCAATTCTGAATTGTAGCGGGACCTTTTACCTTTACATTAGTTATGAAATTCATACAGTTTCTATTCCTTAGTGTGAAAACGAATTATAAAATGCAAACTAGTAGGGAAAATTATAATTCACTAAATAGTATTGACAATTCTGTTAACTTGTTTTAAGCTTTCCATATCGTTAACTGTTAGCTGTTAACAGATGACAGCTGACAACCAAATGAAAGATATATGAAGAATAAATAAAGAGTAGGTGGATTAAAAATGGAAAAGAAGAAAATTGTCATGTTAAGTACTGGCGGAACTATTGCCAGTAAAAGAAATCCGGAAACAGGTTTGCTTACGGCTGGCGTTATGTCTGGAGAAGAATTATCCAAGATGTGTGACTTACCTGAAACAATTACAGTAGACGTTCAGTCGGTATTCCAAATTCCAAGCAACCATATGAACTTTGAATATTTATATACACTTAAAGAGAAGATTGAAGAAGTGTTTCAAAATGAACAAGTTGATGGAATAGTAGTTACCCACGGTACAGATACTTTAGAAGAAACTGCTTATTTCTTAGATCTCGTAATTTCAGATGATCGTCCTGTTGTTATTACAGGTTCCCAAAGAGGACCAACTGTTATTGGAACGGATGCTTTTGTAAACTTAAGACAATCGATTATTTTAGCTGCACATCCGGAAAGCCGTAGTTTGGGAACAATTGCCTTGTTTAATGAGAGAATATTCTCAGGTCGTTATGTTCAAAAAAAGCATGCTTCCAACGTTGACGGGTTTACATCTTTCGGGTTTGGTTATTTAGGAATTGTAGATCAAGAGAAAGTCTCTTATTATCAAAAACCAATTCATAGAGAAACTTATACTATTAAAAATCCTTTGCCAGCTATTGATCTCGTTAAATGTGCACTTGGATCAGATGGGAAATTCATTGATTGCGCTTCAGAATCAGGCTCAAAAGGTATTATCATTGAGGCCCCAGGCAGAGGACACGCTCCTCCTTATATTCTAGACAGCGTGAAGCGAGCAGTTGAGAAAGGCATTATTGTAATTTTGACTACTAGCGCAGAAGAAGGAGAGGTAAAGACTGTCTATGACTTCCCGGGCAGTGCATGGAGTTTGCAGAATGAAGGGGTTATTCTTGCTAGCGACTATGATGGAAAAAAAGCTAGGATTAAGCTAGCGGTATTATTAGCTGCAGGTGTTCCTGTCAATAAAGAGTATTTTGAAAGCTGATGTTAAATAATAGGTGACAGAGGAGGAGTAGAAATTGACAATTCAAATAGTCCAAGCTCCGCCATTGTATTTACAAATTTATGAGGCTATTAGAGAAGATATTTTAACTGGTGCTATTGAAGCAGATGAACAAATTGTAGAGGCACAATTAGCTAAGAAGTTAAACGTGAGTAGGGGTCCAATTAGAGAGGCCGTTGGAAAACTTGAATTGGAAGGCCTTCTTCTTAGGAAAAATGGTACATTATTTGTCTACAAAACTTCCAAGGAAGATCTAAAACAGATTTATCAATGCAGAATTGCTCTAGAATCACTCGCAGTCAAACTATTAATTTCAAATTTAAATGAAGAAATTCATCAGGAATTACAAGAGCTATTTTTACAGAAAGAAAGATTTATCAATGAACTTGGAAATCCTGATGAATCCGATGACTTTAATAGAATGTGCACGGCATTCCACGATATTATTCTCAACGAGAGTAAGAACGAGAGGTTATATCAGCAGACTAATCAACTTAGAAACTTAACGAGATTCTATAAAAGTTCCAAGCTAAGAGACGCGGAAAGAAGAGTAGTCATCCATAACCAACATTTTGAAATATACAATGCAATAAAGGATCAAGATTCAGATAGAGCATCAAATTTAATGCAAGAACATATGGAAGACGATTTAGAATACTTGTTAAAAAACTTTTAAAAGACGGGGGCAGCTACCATGAGGAAAATTGAAACAAAATACTCAATTCGTGACGGAGGACACTACGTCCCGGCTATGGAATATAACGGTGTACTATATATATCAGGACAATTGTCCATAAATCCAGAAACAGGAACCATACCTCAAGGTGGAGTGAAAACGGAAACAGTCCAGGCGCTTCGTAATTTAGAGTGTGTCCTAGAGGAAGCAGGATTAAATAAAGAGTCTGTCATTATGTGCCGGGTCTACATACCTGATGTTAAGCTGTGGCCGGAACTGAACGAAGTTTATTCTGAGTTTTTCGGGGATCATAAGCCTGCGAGGGTAGTCGTCCCTTCAAATAACCTCTATAGTGGATGTCTTGTGGAAATTGAAGCAATCGCTGCCATGGGGGAATCGTAATGAATTATAAGGAGTTAGATACACCGGCTCTATTAATTGATCGGGATATTATGATGAAAAACCTTCAATCCATGCAACAATATGCAAATGTAAATAAGGTAACTTTACGCCCTCATACTAAAACTCATAAAATCCCTGAAATAGCCATTATCCAAGAAGAGCTTGGAGCAAATGGAATTACCGTTGCCAAACTGGGTGAGGCAGAAGTGATGGCGGAAAGTGGACTCACAGATATTTTTATAGCGAATCAAGTAGTTGGGCGACAGAAAATAGAGCGGATTAGAGAGTTATCCGATACTATAGAAATTTCATTTGGCATCGACGATCCAAGCCAACTTCCGGATATTGAAGAAGTGTTTGAAGGTTCCGGTAAGAAAGCGAAAGTCTTAATTGAAATTGAAGTGGGAGAAGAACGTTCCGGAATTATAGAGGAAAGTGATTTCGTCATACTTCTGAATGAATTGAAAAAGTCTAAAAACATCGATCTTAAAGGCATCTTCTCACATGATGGGCATTCCTATATGGCCGAAGACTTGGAAGAGTGCAAAGATATTTTCTATACAAGTGTGGCTAGAACACTTAGGTTTGCGGAACTTGCCAGTGAAAATGGATTTCACCTGGAAGTAGTTAGCATTGGATCCACACCTTCATTAATTCAAGGCTATGACATACCAAGCGGCGTGACAGAAATCAGACCTGGAACGTATGTCTTTATGGATGCATCTCAGGCTAATGTGATTAATTCTTACAATCAATGTGCTGCCACAATTTTAACTACTGTTATTAGTAAACCTACGCGTGAAAGGGTTATAACCGATGTCGGTGCGAAAGGTATTACTGCACAAACCAGAAGTAAAGGAATCACTAAAACTACAGGGCTGGGCCGTATTAAAGATTATGATGAAGTATACATTTATGATGTTTATGATGAGCATGCCATTATTTACAATGAAAAGTTTAACAAGGAAGTTAAAATAGGAGACAAAATAGAGATCATTCCAAATCATATTTGTCCAGTATGTAATTTACATGAGAAAGCCTATTTAATTTCAGAAGGCAAAGTATTTGGGGAATACGAAGTCAAGGGCAGAGGTAAATTACAATAATTGAGAATAGTGTCTGCATGATAGCAGACACTATCCAAGGTTTGTTTTGTAAGCGATTTCAGTTTGCGCGCGAAAAATAGTCGGAATATTTGGAAAGGTAGTGGAGGAATGGGTAGAATAGAAAACAGAGGTGCGAATGGATTAGCTTTACTGCCGTTATTAATATTTATAGGTCTAATGGTTGGAACGGGGATTATACTGACATTTGTAGGAGTAGAAAAGCCGTTTCATCAGATTCCGCCATCTGCCGCTTTATTCTTGGCAGTTATCTCAGCGTTTGTTATTTACAAAGCCCCAATGGAAAGAAAGATAGGTTCCTTTATTTCGGGATGTACAAATGAAAACATAGCAATTATGGTGTTAACAGTATTACTGGCCGGTGCATTTTCTACTGTTGCAGGGGCAATGGGTGGAGTTGAGTCGTTTGTTAATCTTTGTTTAACCTTCATGCCAACTTCTATTCTTATTGCAGGATTCTTTGTAATTTGTGCTTTGATGTCTTTGGCAACAGGATCATCAAGTGGAACTGTGGCAGCTTTGGCACCAATCGCATTTAGTATCGGACAGATTGCCGATTTGAATATGGCCATGTTATTTGCGGCTGTGTTGGGAGGGGCATTCTTTGGCGATAATTTATCGATTATTTCTGATACTACGATAGTTGTAACAAGAGGTCAGGGAGTTGAAATGAGAGACAAGTTCCGTATTAATTTATGGATAGCCTTGCCGGCAGTTGTGGTTACTGTAATATTACTATTGGTATTTGGCGGGCAGGCGACTTCCGCTCCTATAGAAATAGGCGAATATAACCTGATAAAAGTTATCCCTTATTTTGTTGTTTTGCTATTTGCGGTATTAGGAATGAATGTATTTGCTGTGTTAACTAGTGGGATCATACTTTCTGGTATTATCGGATTGTTCACTAGTGATCTAACTTTCCTTTCTTTCAACCAGGCGGTGTTTGATGGTTTTGAAGGAATGATTGAAATTGTAGTGTTAGCACTATTTATTGGCGGGCTTTCTCAAATGATGAAGGATGCTGGCGGCATTCAATTTATCATAGAGAAGGTAACAAGGAATATTAAAGGCCGACAATCCGCTGAACTCGGTATTTCCGGAATGGTCGCACTAGCAGATGCGGCGATAGCGAATAACACAGCAGCACTGATTGCTACAAACGATATTGCTAAAGAAATTACGCATAAACACCAGGTAGATCCAAGGAGAACTGCTGCTTTAATGGATATTTTCAGCAGTGTAGCACAAGGACTCCTGCCTTATGGCAATCAAATATTATTACTAGTGGGAATTGCAGGTGGTATTGTATCCCCAATCGAGATTATTCCTTATATGTGGTATGTCATGCTACTTGGTATTTTTGCTATTTTATCAATCTATATCCCATTTGCAGATCGCGCAATTAAAAAGCAGCCATGGGTCTGGGATGAAAAGAATAGCACAGATGAGATAGAAACAATTGCACTTTCAAATAATAACAAATCATTTGTAGACTTGAGCAAGCCTGAAACAGCCGTGACAATACAGACAAAAGATGACTAAGTATGATTAATTAGCTCATCGCCAGCTGGCGATGAGTTTTTTTACGTGTCACACAGTCAAATTAGAGCAAAGTATCCAATTTCGACGCAACTCCGGAGTGCATCGGGATTGGGGGACATTAAGTGTTACTTCAACATCTCCAATCTTAGTCAGACCCCAGAACCAGTGATACAACATTTGTCAATGGAAAACGGGTGCTTGGCGCAGATAGTTAAAAAGAGCCGGTTAGCGATCAAAATAAATAATCATAAGAAAAATAAGCTCCTGAACTGAGAAATCAACGAAAGAGCTTATTTTATATGTGGCATTTTCTTTGATAATGCTGTGTCATGATGCGCAGTGATGTTTGAAAAGAAAGCCAATTTCACGCACGAAACCGCCTCTATGCCAGATACAATCTAAAAAAATTATTTAAAGTTATCTCTTAACAAGTCCTATCGGGCATTATTTTCGAATAAAATGCAATGACGGCATGTTAAAGGGGGCAGTTTTGTGAATTCAATATTGATATATATTTTCCTTGGCGCATCGTTAGCCGCGCCAATCGGACCGGTTAAAACTGTTTTATTAAATACGGGGCTTAAACGCGGGTTTTTCCACGCTTGGGCTTTTAGTTTAGGTTCCGTGACAACGGATATTATGTACATGATTCTCGTGTATTTCGGAGTCGGACAATTTATTGATTCACCTTTACTTAAAATCATTCTCTGGTCGTTTGGGTGTTTTGTACTTATGTATACAGGTATAGAAAATCTGCTGACGTTAAATAAAGTGGAAATGCGTGTGAAATTCGGCAAAAGAGTCAGACTGCGGACATCTATGCTGACCGGCTTTCTGATGTCATTGATGAATCCGCTGACTATTATTTTTTGGCTGGGCATATACGGTTCAATCCTCGCAAAAACAGCTGGCGGTTCAACGGGTCATACAATCATCATAAACAGTCTTGCGATATTGTCGGGTATCATCATCGTGGATTTGTGTATGGCTGCTTTATCCGGCGGAGCACGCAAGATTTTGTCCGTTAAGGTGTTACTGATCACTTCCATTATATCCTCTATATCTATGATCGGTTTTGGAATTTACTTCGGTATCCAAGCTTATCAGGCGCTGTTTTAAGTGATCTTCAGCGGGCTGTTTTCACATGATTTTACATAATGGCATGTCAGTGGCGCTAAAAAAGTTATTACAGTATAAAAAGTTCCCGTTTGGAAACCATACCGTTAATCAATAGAACAGCATAAGATGAGGTGTGGTAATGGAAAAAGACGGGGACAAAGTTAGTGTATGGTGCATTGTAAGTCTAGCCTCAATTCCGCTTATTATGACGCTGGGGAATTCAATGCTCATACCCGTGCTTCCCTTATTGGAAGAAAAAGTCGGCATTACATCGTTTCAGTCCAGTATGATCATTACCAGTTATTCAGTGGCGGCTATTTTACTTATCCCCGTGGCCGGCTATTTATCAGACCGCTTTGGACGGAAAATGGTGATATTGCCAAGTTTGGTCTTCGCATTGATCGGGGGTCTGATTGCCGGATTTGCTTCGTGGAAGATGGATGACCCTTATATAATGATTATAATTGGACGGGTATTACAAGGGATAGGAGCAGCGGGTGCTATGCCGATCGTTTTGCCGCTCGTGGGTGACTTATATAAAGATGACAGCGAAAAAAGCAGCAGCTGTTTAGGGATTATTGAAACGTCGAATACGTTTGGAAAAGTGTTAGCGCCGATCTTAGGTTCAGTATTTGCTGCTGTATTATGGTTCCTTCCGTTCTTCTCTATTTCTGTACTTAGTGTCATTTCTTTTATACTGATCTTTTTCTTTGTGAAAGTCCCGAAAGAAAAAGATGAACCGGTAAAGTTTAAGGTCTTTATACAGAACACGAAAAAAATATTTGCATCAGAAGGCAAATGGCTGTATACCGTATTTCTCAATGGAGTTCTGGTCATGCTGGTATTATTCAGTATGCTGTTTTTTTTATCGGAGAACCTTGAGAAAACACATGATATCGCGGGAATTAAGAAAGGCTTTGTGTTGGCAATTCCGTTATTATTCCTCTGCGTGGCATCCTTTTTATCGGGGCGAAAAATTAAAGGGGATCTGAAAACCATAAAAAGGCTAATGATCATTTGCTTACTCGCCATGTCCGCGAGTGTCATTTTTGTAGGCTTTACAAGCAAAAAATTGATCCTGTTGCTGATCGTAACCAGTATAGTAGGAATAGCAATCGGCGCATTATTGCCGGCTCTGGATGCAATCATTACAGAAAATATTGAAAAAGAGCTGCGGGGCACAGTTTCCTCATTTTACAGTTCAGCAAGATTTATCGGTGTAGCAGCCGGCCCTCCTTTGATGTCAATTGCCATGAAAGATTTTCTCGCCGGCAGTTACATTATTGCCGCTCTCCTCGGATTAATTTTGACTGTTATTGTTTTTAAATTTATTAACGTCGAAGAAATTGAAGAATCCAATGAAAGAACCTGAAAAAGGACCTGACAGTACGATGAAACTGTCAGGTTCTTTCTGTTTGCAGATATGTATGGGGAGTAATTTATTTGGATTTTAAACTGAAAATAATGAGGAAGATTCCGGTGAACAGACAAATTATTCGCACTAAAGATATTTTTTCAGTAAGACCATGCAATGCGATTCCCGTCGTAACTATTAATATAAAAGGACCTACTAACGCAAGCAAAGAGTTAATATAAAACGCCTTTTCTAAGTCATTAAATTTAAACATCAGTGCGGCAGCCGTTACTTCTATACTTCCTGAAATAACTCTCAATATAATAATGAAAAGCAACGCACTTTCTATCACGGAAACCACGTCCTCTGATTGTATTTATGCTTAGTATATGCAGTGCGTTAATGAGTTATTTAGCCCTTTAGATATCACAATAGAATGAGCGAAGTTGCTTCATCGCGCTGCTTAAAAAAGTACCAGGTTCCGAGACAATTCTAAATTGTGTCGGAACCTGGTACCTTTCAGTAATTCACACACGAACACGTTTTACAAACAGCGATGCAATAAAACCTGCAACAGCAAACGCCGTGATAAAGTAAAACGCATATTTCGTGCCCGCTGCGATTAATTCAACAGAAGGAGCACTCGGTGAGACTTTCAAAAGCAAGTTTTGGCCATGTACCAATAATGTAATGGCTAATGCCGTTCCTGTGGCGCCTGCAATTTGTTGGAGAGTATTCATTACCGCTGAACCATCTGCATAGAGTTCGCGCGGTAATTGATTTAATCCATTGGTTTGTGCAGGCATGATAATCATGGAAATGCCCATAAAGTATATCAGGAATGCAATGACGATTTGCCAAATGGCTGTCTCTGCTGAAATAATTATGACAAACATGATACTCGAGATTGCGGTGAATAGAAAACCAATCGGTAAAATCTTTTTGACACCGAATTTATCCGTCAGTATGCCTACAACCGGAGACAGCAATGCGTTCATGGCGCTCCCTGGCAGCAGAATAATCCCGGCCATTGCCGCGCTTACTAGTAAAGAAGTTCTCAAGTACAGTGGCAGTAAAATAGCTGTAGATAAAATTAAAAACATCCCAATGAACAGCAGCAATGTGCCTAACGTAAACATCGGATATTTAAACACACGCAAATTGATCATCGGCTGTTTCATCTTCAGCTGTCTGGTGACGAATAGCACGAGAGAAATAACACCGATTGCCAATGGTGTATATACTTGTGCGGAAGTTATAGACTTTTCCGCAATCGTACTTAAACTGTAAATTAATCCGCCAAAACCAAGCGTGGACAAGATAATCGATCCGACATCAATCGTCGGTCTGGTAATTTGGGAGACGTTATCAATTTGCTTCAGACCTAATACGATTAATCCTACATAGAATATCAAGCTAAGCCAGAAGATATATGACCATCCAAGGGTATCAACAATTACGCCGGATAAGGCAGGGCCTACTGCAGGGGCTGTTGTAATGACTAGTCCCATGACCCCCATGACGGCACCGCGTTTATGGATCGGAAAAATTAATAAAAGAACATTCATCATCAGCGGCAGCAGGATTCCTGTTCCGATCGCCTGAACGATCCGTCCAATAAACAACACCGCAAAACTGGGTGCTGCCGCCGCTAAAATTGTCCCTGCTATTGAAAAGGCAAGAGAAGCAATGAGTAATTGTTTTGTAGTGAACCATCGGATTAAGAGAGAAGAGACAGGTACTAGAATACCTAGCGTCAATAAATATCCCGTAGTCAGCCACTGTGCAGTTGCCGATGTGATAGAGAAGTCGGACATAATATTAGTAAGAGCCATATTTAAAGCTGTTTCACCAAACAATCCGATAAAAGCTCCAAACATCAATGTAAAAGCCATCGCTTTCGGATGACGTACTTGAACGATTTGTAATGAGGACACAATTTACTTCCTTTCTAAACAGACTGATGCAAAGTGCATATGCAAGAAACGAATTATGATGAGACAAAGGATATCGATCTTGGCGATGACCAAATGCAGATATCCTTAGATGAAATACGTTCATCGCTATTCATAACTTGCTGCTTGAGCATTATAGCATGTATGTGGAAAGGGAGGATATAATGGCGACTGCTGAAGACGCATTCAAATTAGAACAGAGTGACGGGGCACAACGCAATTGCATTTTTGTGATATCGTTGTTGGCCTATATGCCCTATTATAGAAAGTGATTACATATTTTTGATAAATTGTTTGTTATCTTAAACGTTTTTAACACAATTCTATTCACTAGTATGATTTAACTACTAAAATGGTATAGTTCATGTAGAATAGTAGGAAAAAGGAATAGGAAGTGGCTTTATGAAGAGATTATTGTTTGCTGCGGTTTGCTCATCTTTAATTCTAACTGGTTGCGGAGAAACGAAAGAAACGATGTCAACGAACGATGTAAATGCCGGGGAGAATGGCAACGCAGAAAAGAAAGGGTTGGATAGGGAGGAAAAAATCGCCTCTGAGTTTTACAGCAAATTTATTAATGGGAGCAAAGAACAACAAGAAGAATTTCTGACTGAACACGTACATAGTGAAGGTAAAGAGTATTTTTCCAGCATGGTTGGAGAATCTCAAAGTACAGTTGAGAGTAAAAATGTACAAGTTATAGAAAGTGTGCCAACTACGTATGATGATGGTTCAAAAGGAAAGCTCGTATTGTTGAATGTAGAGAATGGAGCAGGAGACTTGCGTGAGGTAATCTTAGCATTTCAAAGAGAGAATAAGGATTTTCAGTTAGTGTACAGTACTACTTCTGAAAATGAAGATGAATACGCGGAAATCTTCAATAACTTACGGGCTGAATTTAAAGCACCGATTGCAAAAAAATTAAAGCAAAGAAAAGAAAAGGAAGCATCACAGAAAGCAAATGTAGAAATATCAGATCAAGTATTCTATTCGTGGAAAGACAGTATTGGAACAGTATGGACTAATTACAGTGCAGAGATTAAAAATACTGGTGATGCAATTGCTGATCTAGGTTCCATTCAAATTAACTTTGTTGACGATAGCGGTGCAATCGTAGGAACGTCAGACATGGTCACGCCTGTTCCTAATACACTATCTCCGGGCGAAACAGCATATATCGGCGATACCGCTATGCTAAATGCGGTAGACAAAGCGGATGTGGTGGCAGACGTTACTGTAAACATCGATTTTAGTAAGACGACGGATGCTGCCATGTTACTCGAAACGGAAAATGTGAATTTCAGGGAAACAAATAATGATTACGGAAATCCTTATGTAGTGACAGGGACTGTGCAAAATCCCACTGAAGAATTGGTGGATGATGTGCGTTTAGCAGCTGGTCTTTATGATAGTGAAGGGAAATTGATTGGTGTATTGAAGGAAACATTGACAGTTAGTCTGAATCCAGAAAGTACTGCCGGTTTTGAAATGACCTATCCTGAAATTTCAAAAGAAATCAAAGGGAAGGTCACTGAAGTGAAAGTAAAGGCATATAATTGGACCTGGTGATTAACTTAGTATTTAATTAGTCTGCAAAAAATAAACAGATCCATAAATTACCGTAAAATAATCTCGTCAGTATTATTAGCTCAGTCGCGTTAGTTAGCAAAACTATCTAATATAGTAGATGAGAAATTAAAAACGCCCCCGTGAATAGTGCATTTTGCAGCCATCTTTCGCATTGAATAATCCAATCAGTTTTCAAACAGCTATTTATATATGTACAACACAGCCGCCACTTACAAAGTGACGGCTGTATTCACATCAATAGCGTTTACAAAAATGAAACAGCCGGGAAAGGCCTTTCAAAATAATCGCCAGCGCGAACAGCACAATGATGATCACCAAAATGCCAACGAAGACTGTCAGCAGCAAGCCTCCTGCGAGGGATGCCAGTAAAACAGGGACGATTAAAAACAATCCCAGCACTGCATATGCGGCTAAAATTCCGAAGAAGAATAGCCATTCATTACTTAATTTATCGCATTTGGACATGAATATCACCCCCTTGCCGTACTGTATGTAGCAGGCAGCAAAGCGGTGTAATACAATACACACGGTTTTCAATATAATAGAGTGAAAAGCACTAGATAATTTATCGGAAATTCATGAAAGAAGCAGCAACTGGTGAAGTTCTGCGTGTTAACACCCAGAACGAATGGAAAAGGGGCGTATACATGAAACACCTAACTTCGTGCATTCATTTATTACTTATAACGTGTGCAGCGTGCATCATTTTTCCTTCATCTATCTACGCGCTGAATACACAATCCCTGGAACGTGAAATCGATCAGCTGATTACAGAACATCAAGACGATTCTGCAGGTCTTGCCGTACAAGTCGTTCAAGATGGGGAAGCAGTCATTCGGAAATCAGCAGGCTATGGGGACTTAGAAAAGCAGCGCCCTGTCGATGAAGCAAGTGTATTCGAGTGGGGATCGGTTTCTAAAGTACTTGTCTGGGTCAGCGTCATGCAGTTGGCGGAGGAAGGGTTACTGGCGCTTGATGGAGATATTGAGCGCTATCTGCCAGTTTCATTTAAGTTCCCTAAACCTATACAGTTACAGCATCTGATGAATCATACAGCTGGATTTGATGATACGTTTACAGACTTGATGCTTCCTGCACCTGCTGAAATTCCTTCACTTGCACAATCGCTGGAGAACGCCGATGTGAAACAAGTGTTCCAGCCGGGTGAAGTCGCCGCGTACTCTAATTATGGGGCTGCGCTTGCGGCGTATATTGTGGAGAGAGTCAGCGGGCAGGATTACAGGGAATATGTGCACAATCATATATTTCAGCCGTTAGGAATGGAGCACACTTCCATTGACCCCTTGCAGCGTGATCATCAATGGGTGAAAGAGCAGCGGCTTAAAATCAAAGGATATACGGCGGAAAATGAACGGATGGATCCGGATTTTTATGCGATTCCGCTGTATCCTGCGGGCAGTGTCATAGGGACGGCGAATGATTTAGGATTGCTTGCAGCCGCGTTATTATCTGAAGACGGACACCCGCTGTTTAAGCAGGCAGAGACGATTCATCAATTATTCCAGCCGACTGATTATTATCCTGGAACAGATATTCCGCGTATGGCGAACGGTTTGTTTGCATTGCCTGCTTCAAGTGAAGTGTATGGCCATGGCGGAAATACCGCAGCGTTCAGTTCTTCTATGTATCTGGACCAGAAAAAAGGAATTGGTGTGCTGGTGTTGACGAATCAGGCGAATGAAAGCAATTTTACATTAGGCATTCCTGATTTGTTATTTGGAAAGCCGGAGCATCATACGGAGGGGCAAGGGCTTGAAGATCCTTCCGTTTGGAAAGGTGTCTATGAGCCGGCACGTATGCCGCACCACGGATTCAGCAAGATATACGGTGTGCTGAATCGCATATCGGTCACAACATCCGGTTCCAAAGATTTGAAAACAAATGGAGTCGTCTACGCGCAGAGAAGTCCCGGTGTGTATATATCTGACGGGGAGCTGGGAATCTATAGCCGTGATATGTATTCTAAGCATCCCGTGCATGGAAATATTCTGTCAGCGTATAACGGAGATTTGCTGCAAGTGCCTATGTGGCGGCATGTGCTTGACTGGTGTTTGATTGGGATTGGATTGATTTCTGTCTTGTATTCGGTCATTCTGCTGGGTATTGCGGGTTTCCGAAAGACTATGCGGCGCGCGGCCATTCTTCTGCCAAATGTACTAAATGTGTTGCTGGCGGCTGCTGTTAGCGGGATGTTTTATCAAGCATTGTCCTTCACTGCTTACGATTCGCTGAAAGTTTTCATGGCTTTTTCACTGGTTTATGTAATGATGGCCGGGTCGTTTTGTGCAGCTTGGTTAGCAGTGAGATGGACCTTTCATTTTACTAAGGGGCAAATGGTATATTTCATTTTTACCGTTCTCTCGTGCGTGTCGCTGTGTGTGAATGTGATGTATTGGGAGTTTTACCGATGAGTGCAAACACTGGACTGTTTGCAGCGGCAACAGAAAAGCAAGTGATACGAATAAAGCACATCTTCCTGTTATGCAAGGGGGTGTGCTTTTTTTGGTGAAATTTTATTGGACTATTGTATTAGCTATGCGATTCAATAAAAAATACATATAATTACTCGCTATATAAACACCCTGCTGTATTCAATTTCTTTGCAAAAATGCTGACAGTCTATATCTTTCCTCATAGACATAAAGTATAATGATATTGAACTAGTATACTACTAATTTTAAGGAGTTACTGAAGAATGACTGTTATTATTATCGGAGATGTAGGCAATGATGTCCTTAAAATTCAGAAAAACTTGCAGCAGCTGGATCTGCACACGATACATGTATTTCAAAGTGCATATACGGCCATTCAATATGAGCATCTATTTTTAGATGAAGAGATTAGGTTAATTATTTATGACGCGAATTTAAATGTAAACAATTACGAAGCAAATTGCCGTGAAATTGAAGCGCTGAAAGGCTGGCGGGATGTGCCGATTCTGCTGTCGACTTCATATGAAAAACCGGTCATTTTTGAACGTCTTCTGGATACCGGGATATTTGATTTCATCCTGAAACCGTTTGATTTTATTCAGCTGAAGATTCGGATTCGGATTGCGCTGAACTATTATGAAGAAACGAAGAAGCGGAAAGCGCATGAGCTGCAGCTGAAAACGGACTTGGCCATTGCGAAAAACGTTCAGAAAAGTGCGCTGTCGCAAGAATTGATGCTGCCGTCTATTGAAGTGAACGGCATGTATTTTACTTCTCAGTCACTCGGCGGCGATATGTATTGCTGGTTTCAGCTCAATGATGATCTGACTGCGGTGCTGCTGTTTGATGTGATGGGCCACGGGGTGTCGGCGGCGCTCGTGACGATGTCCATTCGGTCGCTGCTGAAGGATATTATCGTAAAGCTGATTGATCCTGTCAGTGTAATGAAAGAAATGAACAGGAAAATTTATGAACTGTTTTCCACTGACGGACTTGATTCGTTTTTAGTGACGGCGATCTATGTGGTCATTGATACAAAGAATGGAACGCTGCAGTATGTAAATGCTTCACATCCGGAAGGGGTCATGTTCGGGAAGTACGGTGAAACCGTGATGATGCATGCGAATTCGCCAATACTCGGCCTGTTTCCAACCATCCAAGTCAAGGCGAAGAGCATTCGTCTGACAGGTTGGCACCGTATCATTTTATATACAGACGGCTTGTTCACTTTATATCCTGATCAGAAAATTGACTGGGACTTTTTTCATTCATACAGTTCGCAAAATAGCCGCCTGATGCTGCGGAAGTTTACGGAAGAGTACAAATTACCGCATTTGCCTTTGGAAGATGATATTACAGTTGTTTCGATCACAACTGCATTATAAGTGGGGGAAACCGTTATGGAGTTTACATTCAGTATCATACCGAACCAGCAGTCGATCCGGCTGATAGATCAGCTCATGGAAAACTACACGGAGCTGTATGCGATCCCATGCGCCCGAGAGATTTGTTTTGTGACGCATGAACTTGTGATTAATGCAGTGGAAGCGATGGAGAAAGACGGCAGGACTGAATCGATTGAAGTGTATGTGCGCAATGAAGATGATCAGCTGCATATTGCGGTTACCGATTCTGCGGAAGGAATACCAGAGGAGCAGTGGCCTGGAATTCTCGGTGCTGCGCTTGCAGATGAAAGCTTCTGTGAGCGGGGGCGCGGCTTTTTATTCATACAGCATATGGTTGATCAGCTGTGGTTTGAACAATTGTCCGGCTCGCAATTTTTGGTCGGCGTGAAGAAAAAATTACTGGCTTCGGAGGAACGATAAATGAAATGGTCAATTGGCAAAAAGATTAACGGAGTAATATTACTGGCAATTGTGCTGCTTTCCGGTATTTTAAGCGGTCTGAATTACTATGCCACAAAAGGGAATTTGCTTGAGGCCGCGGAGACGAAATTGATGTCCGATCTGCAGCTGAGTATGGAGCTGCTGAATAATTCCGTGCCGGGCGACTGGTCCATCACGAATGGTTCGTTATATAAAGGCGAAATGGATATGAACGAAGCATACGATATTCCAGATCAGCTGGGGGAGCTGACATTCGGGAACACGATGTCCATTTTTCAAAATGATACACGGATTACAACGAATATTATAGAAAATGGGGAACGCCGTTTAGGTACGAAAGTGTCTGAGCAAGTAGGAGACGTTGTTCTGGGAAAAAAGGAACGTTTTATCGGTACGGCAGATGTTCTGGGCGAGCCGTTTCAAGCGGTCTACGATCCTATTTTTAACAAGGAAGGTGACGTGATCGGAATTATCGCGGTTGCGATTCCTGTGGCGCCTTATATCAAAATTGCTGCTTCTTCCGCAACACAGACGATTATTATTTCCTTAGTGCTTGCGGTACTTGTCATTCTGATTGCGAGCTTTATTATCCAGCGCATCATTGTTCGGCCGATTAATCGTTTGCGTGACAATGCGAATGAACTGGCAGATTTGAATTTAGATGTTGCGCTTTATGAAGCAAAAGGAACAGACGAAATCGCTGACCTGTCAACTGCCTTCCACCATATGAAAGAACAGTTAACGGAAACAATCGAGCACGTCGCGCGAAATGCCAAAGAAATCGCCAATTCTTCAGTCGCACTGGCAGAGTCATCGCAGCAGACGAATGAAACGGCTAGCCAAATCGCTTCGACCATGAATGAAATTGCATCCGGTGTGACGAATCAGTCCGAACATGCGGAACAGATTGCTGGAATGATGCGCGATACGATAGCTGAAGTGGAAATTAATTTAGGGCATGTCGAGCAGAGCCTGCTGAACGCCAAGCAATCTACGGTTATTGCGCATGAAGGTGAGCAGGCAATCAGCAAAGCAATTGAACATTTAAGCACAGTGACAGAAACGGTAAGCTATGCGACCGATTCCATTCAAAAACTGGGCATGCGTTCAGAAGAAATCGGCGGAATTATTACCGTCATCACCGCGATTTCTGAACAGACAAATTTACTGGCGCTGAATGCGGCGATTGAAGCAGCAAGAGCAGGAGAGCACGGCAAAGGTTTTGCGGTCGTTGCAGCTGAAGTGCGTAAATTGGCTGAACAATCAAAAGCAGCCGCCCAGCAAATTACGGATTTAATCACCGATATTCAAGCAGAAACATCGGTGACAGTCCGGACGATGGAAAGTAATCTGACTGCAGTGGAAGAGCAAGTCGTCATTATTAATCAAGGCGGGGAAGCGCTGAAGCATATCGTGGAGAAAGTCAGTGAAACAGAGTCGGGGGTTGGACAGATGAAAGAAGCATTCGTACACGTGAATGAAAACTCTCAAAATGTCCAAGATGCCATCCAAAATATTTCCGCCATCATTGAAGAGTCCGCGGCTGCGACAGAGCAAATTGCCGCTTCATCTGAAGAACAGTATGCCACAGTAGCGGAAATCGCCGACAACACAACCAGCTTAGCGGAAGTAGCCGATCGTTTACGTGAAGAAGTGAATAAATTTAAAATGTAATGGAGGCAGGCAGAATGGAACAAAAAACAGCAGCATTGCAAGTGACGGAAAAAGACTCGTATGTGATTCTCGGTTTTTCAGGCCATTTGCAGTACGGGTCAATGGAAGAGCTGAAAAAACGGCTGCAGACCATACTGCAGAAAGAAGGCCGCAGTTTCATCCTGGATATGAGCAAAGTTCAGAATATAGACAGTACAGGCTTCGGTTTGATCGTCAACTTTGCCAAAAAAGTATCGTTGAAAAAGGAGAAAATCGTCATTATTATCGTTGACGACTTTGTCCGTAAGTTATTCTCCATTTCCCAATGTGACAGAATTTTCCCGATCGTTGACAGCGAAGCAGCTGCTTTTAAAATGCTTCAGCACCATGTAGAGACGGAACTTACTGTTGATGAGTATTAAATAGTGATGTGATGGCCGCGGTGTTGGTGACCGCGATATTTTTTCAGGTGCGCGCTGCCATGATGTTGGGCTGCACAATCCGCGTTGCCAAACTGTCCAAAAATAACGGCAAAAGGAGGAAACTATGTACAATAAAGCGCTGGTTCTTTCTTTCATGCTAGTAAGCTTTCTCTTTACCGCTATCCAGCCTGCGTTTGCAACCACTCCAAATCTCGAAAGTTATGATATGAATGTGCCGGAGCCAACGGATGATGAGCATTTCTTGCAAGAAAACGTATCATACGAAGAGCTGCCGGCATTGTCGGTTCCGTCAGCTGCAAAATCTATCGTACCGGAACACAACAAGATGCAGCTGCTTCCGAATTTACAATTGGCAAAACAGTGGAAGCCCCTTGAAGCGATTGCTGACAGTAAAAAGCCATGGCGAGTCACGTTCAATCAGCCGGTCAACGTAACAGAAGAAAATACTTACAAGGCAAAGATTATAGATGAATCAGGCGAGGAGTTTAATTATACTATCCGCTTGAACTCGGAAGGTCTCCTTCTTACGCCGAATGAACCCTATCAGGCAGGAACAGTATATACACTAATTCTGCAAAAGGATTTGGACAGCCACAAAGGAGTTCAGCTGGGAAGGGATGTTTACCAGCAGTTTGTCTATCAGCCGCCACAACCTGAGGCAAAGCCGGAGATCACGGAAGTTACGGACTTATACTCTGCGCTTTTTATAGGGTTAACCAACATGGATGACAAGATTTACGTCGATAAGTATACGAAAGACAGTAACGCAGTATTCGCAGAGCTGCGTAAGGTTCTGGACGAGCATCCTGAAATTTTCTATTATCAATATGAAGGAAGTCTTTTTTATTCATCGGGGTATCTGGCGGCAAAGTATGCCTATCCGAAAGACACCATCACACGAATGAAGAAGAGCCTGAAGCAAGGAATCGATACGTTATATGCGACTGCCATTAAGCCGGGCATGACAGAATATGAAAAAGTTAAGGCAGTTCATGATTATGTGGTTCTGCAGACGGCCTATGATTATGACAACTACCTAAAAAACACCATACCGAGAGAATCCTATACGATGTATGGTGTGCTCGTGAATAAAACTGCGGTTTGTAATGGCTATGGCCTTGCAATGGTCTACTTGCTCAATGAACTGGGGATTGACACAATTTATGTGAAAAGTACGCCTGCCATGAATCACGGCTGGAATAAAGTCAAAATAGATGGCCGCTGGTACAGCCTGGATGTCACGTGGGACGATCCGGTGCCTGACAGAAAAGGCAAAGTCAGCTATGGTTACTTCCTGGTGTCCGACAGTCAGCTGGCAAAAACCCATTCATGGAATAATGCGGGTCTCCCGAAAGCTACTGATACGCGATATGAATACATGAGCGGAATGTGGACGTCGGATACGGAAAATGGCTGGATATACTACGCGAATTCGGGCGATGATGTTAAGATATACAAAATGAAAACAGACGGATCGGCCAATCAGAAAGTAGCGAATGTACGAGCGAACGAATTGGTTGTTCATGAAGGCTGGATTTATTTCAGTAATTATTCCCATAGCGGCTATTTATTCAAAATGAAAACTGACGGCAGCTCACTGACGCAAATTACCGATTTTTTAACTTCTGAAATCAGTAAAGAGGGCGGAGTATTATACTTTACGGACAGTAACGCCAATAAGAACTATCAAATGGATTTGAAGTGAATGACACAGTCACTGCTAAAAGCTAATAGTTTTGATGAATGAATCGAAAGTGCTGTTTGACTGCGCGATTCACATTGTTGTCCGAATCAAAGTGAACCAGAACCGCACCAAACCAACACAAAAAGCTGTCCCGAAAAGTCCAAGACAGGACTTTCCGGAACAGCTTTTTTTCATTTCTCTATATACATCAAAAACCCACAGCAGCCCGGTCGTCAAGTTCCAGCACATTCTTCAATGAAGCCACTTCTTCATCTGACAAAGCAATCATTGGCAGACGCACGCCGCCGACCGGAACGCCTGTCAAATTCAATGCAGCCTTCGTTGGAGAAGGGTTCGGAGCTGCGAACATTGCTTTCATAATCGGCAATAGACGACGGTGAATAGCTGCCGCCTGCTTGGTATTGCCGCTTCTGAATTGATGGATCATCTCTTGCATTTCATTTCCGATAATATGTGCAGAGACCGATACGACGCCTGTTCCGCCGATCGCCAGCACCGGAAGTGTCGATGAATCGTCGCCTGTATAGACGAAGAAGTCGTCACCTGTATGCTCGATAATAGATGCCACAGCGTCCAGATCACCGCTCGCTTCTTTAACAGACGTGATATTAGGCACGTCAGCCAGACGGATAATCGTTTCAGGCAGCATATTCAATGCGCTGCGTCCCGGGATATTGTACAGCATGACCGGCAGAGTCGTCGTTTGTGCAATCGTCTTGAAGTGCTGATACAATCCATCCTGGCAAGGCTTGTTGTAGTAAGGGACGACAAGCATAATGCCGTCAACTCCTGCTTCTTCTGCCTGAATGGTCAAATCGATGGATTCTCTAGTACTGTTTGATCCAGTGCCCGCGATGACGGGTGCTCTGCCTGCCACGGTTTGTACCGTGAACTTGAATAGTTCCACTTTTTCTTCATTCGTAAGTGTAGGAGATTCTCCTGTGGTACCTGCGACGACTAGTGCGTCTGTTCCATTGGCTAGCAGATGGTTAATCAGATTGCGAGTTGCTGTGTAGTCAATGTCTCCTGATTCAGTAAACGGAGTTACCATTGCTGTCATAATTGATCCGAAATTCATTATTCTCCACATCCTATCATTTTATTAAAAAACACAGAGGTGGGGGCGGTATGTTAATGAACGCAAAAAGCAACAACGAGGGCTCGCTGTTGCGTTGAAATAATGAATTATTTCTTTGCATGAGATAGCCCACCATATAGTTTCCTATATGACAATCCTGCACTTGTTCAGTCCAGGATCAGCTTGGAGATCATGAGTTTCTCGCCGCTTCGGCAAATTCCCCTTTCGACAATCTTCACAGAACCTCATGATCCTCTGATTGTGTACTAATGGTTTTTGCGCCTCTATCTTACTTCGGAAAGTTCGAAATAAGTGAATGTTTAATTAACCCCACTCTACTAGGTATCTCGGGAAATAGCAACCAAAACATTATACAAATGCAAAAATAGTTTGAAATGTCAGTGGTTTTCTCAGCTATCGATTCCTTCTTGCCTAGATGAAACGGATACTAGTGCCATCTGACAATAACCAAAAATGTTCAGAATACAAACTTTGCGCCGCTGATCAAGGAAAGCAGAATGAGGTTTTACTCATACTACAACTAAATCGTTCAATACAGGAAGAGTTCTCAAAACGCGGGGACTCTTTTTGTCTATCTGTGGCAGATCCTGCAGCATCCCGTCAGATAGAATGCGCAGGCGGACGTAATCATTCGACAATTCACCGCCCAGTATTGTGTTGGCCCCCAAAAAATGCTATCTTATCAGTATAATAGCCTAACGTGAGTCTGGGCTTTTCTTGCTTGAAACACTACATAGGTTTTCTGAAAAGGGGAATTCGATGAGTACTATGCATGAGTCCGCGAATAACAGGCCGGAAGAGTTACAGCGTTTATTAGATAAAGAATTAATGCAGCTGGAGAAAATTACGATTGAGGATTTTGAAGTAGATCCTATTGAAAAGCCGGTCACAAAAGAAGATTTGAAGCAATTTCAGCAGTTTACCTCCACCAGTTTCCGCTCGCTGGAAGATTTATTGGAAAGCAATCAAGCAATCTTGCCTGTCGATGAAGCGGTTACACGCCTGCAGGAGGAAGCCTTGCAGGACCGGGTGAAGATGGCGAAACGCGCAGTGGAAATCTTTACATTATTTGAAGAAGGCCGCGATAAGCTCGGCTTTGATTCAGAAGAACTCATTGAACAGTTTGATGTGATGCTGGATGAAGCGCACCGTCTGCTCGGAGAGATGGGCATTCAGGAACGGGCTGTACTTGGCGAGTATTTTGATGAAAGCTTTATGGAAGCAATCGGCACCATACCAGCAGAAGAAGCTGATGAAGGTGTGGACCGCTTCCAGGTAGGAGCTGTCTTCCGCAGAGCATTTATACTGGAAGATCAAGTCGTTCAATACGCGCTAGTGAAAACGGTTTTGTAGAAGGGGGAACGTCTATGACGAGCACACTGATCAATCAATGGTTGAGTCACTGCGTCCGCCCATTGAGTAAGTGGAGGTGATTCAATGAGTTCATTCACTAACATCCCGATGCTGGTCCAGCAAATGCAAAAGGAGATCCGGCAGAAGCGTTATAGCCATGCTTTAGATACGATAAGAGAGCTTGAAAAAATGGGTGTCAGCCAGAAGCAGATTCTCTGGCACAAGGCAGTGCTTGAAAGTAAAGTGGGCAATCTGCATGCGGCACTGGCCTATTTGAAAGAACTGGACAGTAAGGAGCCCCATGTAGCGAAGCTTGAGGAAATGATTCTCGGCAATTGGGACACATACACGCAAGTCGTCGCTGAATATAACCGCGCCGTTTCAGAAATTCAGCTGGGCTATGCGGAAAATGCACTACATATACTTGATTATGCCATTCATCTCGCAGGAAAACTGCCGATTCCGATTGAACTGTATCGAATGAAAACGATCCTGTTGGCGCGTTACCACGCAGGCACGCTGGCGCGCTTTACAGCAGGCTTGCCAATGTACGCACTGGACGATTCCACGATCAAACGCGTTGTGGCGGCAGAACCTCCGCGTCCGGATATTGCAAGGCCTGTGCCGAAGCCGAAGAGGAAGCGCAAACTGAAGAAAAACGCCGTGGCAGGCTTAATTGCCATTGCCGGTGTGCTGCTCGTTTCAATCGTGATGCTGCTGGCCAATATGATAGGACAGCAGCAAACCGCTAACGAACCGCCAGCCGCTGCGCCTGCCGAGAAGCCGATCGCAGCCGCGGACAAACCTGCTAAAAAGCCTAAAGCAAAGCCTGAAGAGGAAGAAGAACTTCCATACGTTACAGAAGAAGCAGCGAAAACGTATTATAATGAAGGCTATAAGCAGTTTTTAAACGAAAACTTCCCGGCAGCTATTATCTATTTGAAGTATGCTGTGCAAACGGAAGAAAGCGACTATTTCACCGACGACGCATCCTATTTCCTTGCCTCCAGTTATTTGAGGGAACGGGACTATCAGAAAGTCGTCGATATCGCTCGGGCATTTTTAAAAGAAGACAACCCGAATTATAAAGAATCGCCATATCGGGAAGGAATCCGTCTGCAGGAAAGCCGTGCGCTGATGCAATTGGATGAACACGATGACGCCATCGCGATTTTGCAGGAGCTTGTCAATAAACCGAATAAAGATTGGGTGACCTATGAGGCGAAAGCAATGTTGAAAACGGCGGAAGAGGAAGCGCGGTGAGATTTTCTTGCCGCGTTTTTTGGCGTGCAGAAATGGCGGAGGGGTGCGGCAGAGCGAGTTTGTACCGCGCCGATCCAACCCCCAAGACACACAAAAAAAGCGACCAAGGAAAGTCCAATATCTTTCCCGGTCGCCCCTGTATCACTCATATGATTTAATCAGCTGGATATTATGCTTTTCCCATTCCGCGAGCTTTCCGTCAAAGTCGGGATTGGGTTCGTACCATGACTGCGAACCGAAGTAGTTCTGCAGATCTTTTGATTTGAACATATAGCCGTGGCGCGCGAAGATTTCATTACGTGCGAGCCGCAGATCTTCTTTTGATAATCCATTCAGGTCGGATTTGTCCAAAAAGACGTCTCCGCTGTATGAGATGATGAATTGGTCCTGATAGACGCCCGACGGCACTTCTTTTATCACTTCTTTGATAATGACTGGTTCGTCGGATTGTTCCGGCATTACGTCATTTTGTACGGTGGCTTCGCTGTCAGGGGTGCTTTCGTTTTCTTTAGCTTCTGCCGCCAGCTCTTCTACCGAATCAAATGACAGCTGAATCGTTTGTTTTGCGCCGAATACATTGGCTTGAATTTCTTCCTGCACGAGTTCTTCATCGATCGTAGTCGTCATTTGAATAGGGTAGATGCCTGCAAGGAACGGTCCGAACTCAGCCGTTTCATCACGCTTTTTGATATAGCCGATTTCTGCATCATGTAATGCCAGCACAGTTTCTTCACCGAGTGACTTTACTTTCATAATATAGCCCGGCGGATTGATCGTATAGCGGGGGAATAGGCCGAATCGTTTGCCTGCTGCGCGCAGGGAGAACATGCCGTCTTCGGATTCTTTCAGCAAATTATTTTCCGCGACTTGTACGATGGAAGGGTTTTTCTTCACAAGGTGCAGCAGCGCTTGAATGCTTTCTTCATCGATTGCAATGCGTGTGTCTTTTGGTTTGATTAATTCTTGAAGAGTGTCTTTATCCTGAGCGATCAGCGCAGAGATGAATTGCTCTGTAGTGGCTTCTTTGCCGTATTTATTTTCTAAAATGAGATAACCGGTTAGTATGATAATCACTATTACAGCTGCTGCGAGCAGATAAATAGGCAGTTTCAGTAAAGACTGTTTTTTAGTATAAGAACGCCGTAAAGTAAATGTCGTTCCGCAATTCGTACAGGTCTCTTGATCATCAGTATTCACTTCATTACATATTAGACATTTTTTCATGGGTATGCTCCTACTTTATGCTAAGGCTCCGTGGCACGGATGCCAACGTAGTCAAGATTATACTATGTCTGGCTCGATTATTCTAGATGAAAGGATTTTCGCTGTATACAGTGGGCGTAAAGTATGCCAATTTATACGCTATTTGAAAATAATTCCTGTAAATCGGTATTATGCTCATCAATAAGTCTGGGAGATTAGCAGTTTTTGGACTATAATAGGGTACATTCAACGGATTTTATTCCACAATCATATAAAAACTACTAGAGATGAGTGAAGAAATGAATCAAAAGCACCTTACAAGTTTACTATTGCTTATCGGGCTGTTTTCTATAATGGGGTTTCATAAATCGGCCAGTGCGGAAGATGGAAAGTATACGGAGTTATTAGTAGAGTATGAAGAAACTAGACAGTCATTTTCAGCTGAAGAAGAATTGCCGGGTGTGGAAAGCCGTGAAAATATTGCGGATCAGGTGGAGTTGTGGAGCTTCACAGACGCAAAAGAAATGAAGATTGTCAAAGAACAGCTGCTGGAAGACCCCGGCGTTTTGCATGTAGAGCCGAATTATGAACGCTATTCGCATATTTCATACGACGATCTTGATTTGACGAAGCAATGGTGGATTCCGCAGGTGAAGCCGCGGCTGATTTGGGCCAGGGCGGCAGAACAGCAAAAAGACGCTGTCGTAGCGGTTATCGATTCAGGTATTGATCTGCACCATGAAGATCTGCAGGGCCGTATTCAGGCGGGCGGCTTTAATTTTTATGCAGATAACTGGGACGTGCAAGATATGAACGGACATGGCACTGCAGTTGCGGGTGTCATTGCAGCAGATACGGGAAGTCACCTCGGTGTGGCGGGGATTGCCGGAACGTATAATGTACGCGTATTGCCGCTGAAAATTTCTCATGTGAATGGGACAAGCAAAGTTTCCAATGCCATTAAAGCGATTGACTATGCACTAGCGAAAAAAGTGGACGTGATCAATTTAAGCTTTGGCAGCAGCGAGCCTTCTCTGCTGGAAGAGCAAGCCATTAAACGGGCTGTCGAGTCAGGCATCACTGTCGTGGCATCTGCCGGAAACAGTGCCGAAAAAGGCAATGAAATCATGTATCCGGCATCGTACGCAGATGTGATTTCTGTTGGAGCAACAGATCCGCTGAATAAACGCGCCAGTTTTTCTAACTATAATAAGCATATTAGTCTGGTTGCGCCTGGAACGGCTATTTTTACTACGGCCATTCACAACAGGTATCAATCGGTCAGCGGGACCTCCTTCTCCGGACCTGTCGTTGCAGGGGCTGCCGCTGTCGTGAAATCGCTGCGGCCTCATTTGGCACCAAGTGACATGAAACGGCTGCTTGAAAGTTCGGCAACAGACCTTGGTGTGCCGGGAAAAGATCCACATTACGGGGCGGGGCTGCTGAATATTAGCATGCTCCACTATTTATTGCCGGGCGGAAATGAGCCTTCATTTACAGGGGACTTTCCAGACAAGACAGTAAAACCTGCAAAAGTATTTACTGTCCGTTTTTCACATGAATTAAACATGGCGGAGAATTATCATCCGTATATTGATATTACGCGTTCGCCGAACAGTGCGGATCGGCAGCTTGATTTTACTGCCCGGGTCAATCCCGCGGACAGGAAAGAGCTGCTGATTTCACCGAACACGCATTGGGATGAAGGCATTCATTATTTACGAGTTCAGGACGGGTTGCCGAATACGAAGAATGAGCCGCTGAAGAAGTCGGTGATTATAAAGTTTATTGTGCAGCCAAAGTGACGCCGGCTAATAGAAAAGCTGTTGCAGAAGTCTAAAAGACTCTCTGCAACAGCTTTTTGTCTGTCTCTTTTTACTTCGTTACTTTTGAAAACACATCAGTCGAACTGATGTCTTCTATCATATCTTCGACTTCAGGCTTTGTCTTGATCAATTCCATTTCGTACAACCAGTCCCGCACTTCTTCCCAAGATGTTTCGTCGAGCTTGCCGAATGCTTCTCCGCCTGTATCCATCATAGGAAGCAGAATGTTCAAACTTTCCGTTTCAATCGCCTGATCAAGCGGGAAGTTCGCCTGATCTTGATTGTTCAATAACAGCTCAAGTGCTTCTTCGGGATTTTCTGCCATGAATTCATAGCCTTTTTGTGCTGCTCTCCAGAATGCCTGGATCGCATCCTGATCTTTTTTCCAAGCGTCATCACTGGTCAGCAGGACGATTTCACTGTAATTCGGCACACCATAGTCAACGGGATTGAAGTAGCGCGTTTTGAAGCCTTTGCTGTTCATGACAGGCACTTCATGGTTTATGAAAGTCCCCGTGACCGCGTCAACACGTTTGGAGACGAGTGACGATTCCAGTTCAAACCCTACGTCAATCATTTTCACCTTGCCGAAGTCACCGCCGTCATTCGTTACCATAGTTTTGATCAATGATTCGTTGAGCGGAATGCCCGGGTAGCCGATCGTTTTTCCTTCCATGTCTTTAGGAGACTGAATAGGGCTCTCCTCGAGCATAACCGTGTAATTCAGCGGTTCGCGTACAATTGAGGCAATCGCCTTTACGGGGATATCTTCATTTGCCTGCGCCAAAATCACATCCGGCTGGTAATACAGACCGAGCGTCACTTTGCCTGCTGCGGTCAAGTTCATCGGATCGGTTGGGTTCGCAGGAAATTGAATATCGACTTCCACATTTTCTTCATTGAAATAGCCTTTTTCCTGTGCGACGTATAAATAGCTATGTACGGCGTTTGGGTACCAATCGAGCATAATACTGACTTTTTTCTTTTCGTTATTCGGCGTTTCTTCATTGCCGGGCGCTTCTGCTTCATTAGTGCAGCCGGCGATCAGTAATAAAAGAAACGTTATCCCCAGTAACCAGTGTTTTTTCATTGGTCGTTCCTCCATTGTAAAAAGTATTTTTCTGCGGACACAACAATCAGGAAAAAGAGGATGCCCACTGCAGACAGCAGGACGATGGGTGCAAATACAGCTGCACTGTCAAATTGGGTCATCATTCGTCTGCTGAAATAGCCGAGCCCTGCCTGTGCACCGAGCCATTCGCCGATTGCCGCGCCGATTACACTCAGTGTGACCGCCACTTTAAGTCCTGAAAAAAACGACGGCAGTGCAGACGGCAGATCCAGCTTATAGAATATATCTTTTGCCGACGCACCCATCGTCCGCATCAGTTCGCGCAGGTTCCGGTCGGATGAACGCAAGCCGTCAAAGACGCTGACGGTAATCGGGAAAAATGTAATCAGCACAGTGACCGCCACTTTACTCCAGATGCTGTAGCCGAACCACAGAACGAAAATCGGTGCCAGCGCAATGATCGGAATGGTTTGCGATGCAATCAGAATGGGATAAAACGCCTGCTCCATCAGCTTTTTACTGTACATGGCAATCGCCAGTGCAGATCCGACGATGATGGAAATGGACAAGCCGATTAAAATCGTCAAGGCAGTCGGAGGCAAGTGGTGGATAAACAGCTCCGTTTTTAATTCCCATAATCTGAGCAGTATGGCGGTGGGTGACGGGAAAAGAAAGCTTTTGTTGTAAAGACGTGCCGCGATTTCCCAGATGACCAGCAAGACCGAAATGAGAGAAGCCGGCCAGATATAAGAAATATTCTTTTTCATATTCTTGCCTCCGAACGAAGCTCCGCGATCAGCTGCTCTTTCAATTCCACGAGTTCAGGCTGTGCCAAGTCCCGCATCATCCGCGGACGGCCAAGCGGCACTTGTACTTCGCGAATCGTCTGCACCGGCTTTTCAGCAAGTACGAAAATCCGGTCTGACAGAAATAACGCTTCGTCGATGTCATGTGTGATAAATAAAATCGTCTTATCGAGTTTGCGCCATTGACCGATCAGCCACTCCTGCATCGTCAGCCGTGTGATGGCATCGAGCGCACTGAACGGCTCGTCCAGCAATAAAATATTTGAGCCCGTGAGAATTGTGCGCAAAAACGAAACGCGCTGCCGCATGCCGCCTGACAGACTTCCGGGATACGCGTGTTCTTCGCCGGCCAGTCCGAAATCTGCGAGCAGCCCGATCATTTCATCAGCAGACGGCTTTACGCGCTGCAGCTCAAGCGGCAGCCGAACGTTTTCAAGAATCGTCCGCCACGGCATAAGCAAATCTTGCTGCGGCATATAGCCGACTTTTCCGAGACGGTCTGCAGCCGCTTCACCATTCAATAAAATGCGGCCGGAGTCGGGATTCTCAAGCCCTGTAATCAGCCGAAACAGTGTGCTTTTTCCATAACCGCTCGGCCCGATGATGCTGACAAATTCCCCTTCATTCACATGCCAGTCGACGTTGTTCAAGATAGCTGCAGGTGCTGCATGTTTCGCCGTCTGATAGTGGAACGATACGCTGTTAAATTCAAGAACTTTTGTCTTCATGTAAGCACCACTTTTCTTTTCTTCAAAAATAGACGCAAAAAAACCACTTCTATTTGCGAAGCGGTTGCATAGTACGGCCAGTCCCGTCCATATGTCCACTTCCCTCCGCTAGCATTACCTAGTGCAGGTTCAAGGGTTAAGGCAACGGCCTCTCTCAGCAAAAGCACCCCTAGTGTTTATCCACCTCTAATGGTGTCATATCGGCTACTATTAGTCAAGACTGCATTGGAATAGGTTACCAGATGCTTGTCCGTTTTATATCTAACAAATGAAACGATGCCTGAAAATGAAAGAAGAAAACTTGCATTCATTGATGAATCTATGTAATATAATGACTAGCAGACCGGAATGGTATTCTGGTCATTTTAAAGGAAGTGTCATGATGGATCGAAGAGAAGAAATAATGCTGGCGGCGGAAAAGTCGTTTACGATGTTTGGATATAAAGCGACGACCATGGATCAAGTAGCGAAAATTGCAAATGTCGGTAAGGGTACAATTTACACATTCTTCTCCAACAAAGAAGAGCTGTTTCATTCCATCGTTTGGAAGATGGTTGGTGAAATGAAAGATGTATCTGAGCAAAGCACGAGAGAAGGCGCTTCGTTTCAGGAGAATGCCCATGCACGCATCATGCAATTACTGAAATTCCGTGAAACGCATCAGCTGTTTGTTAAACTGATTGAAGAAGAAAAAGAGCTGCGCACCCCGGCAGTGGGTGATGTGCTGACGTCAATAGAAAAAGAGATTTTGAAGTTTATTGCAGGAAAGATTGAGCGCGGAGTGGCAAAAGGGGAATTGAAGCCTTGCAACAGCGAACTGGTCGCCTATCTTTTGTTTAAATCCTATCTGGCATTAGTCGTCGATTGGTCTAAAACTCACGACGAACAGCTGTCAGAGGAGCAAATTACCGATGTGCTGAATGAGACAATTTTCTCCAGCCTATTGGTATGATGCTGAAATGTAGAAGTGAGGTTTTATACTAGATGAATAAAATTTGGTTTATTGTTAAACGAGACATCCGGAATATCACAAAAAACAAAGCAGCGCTCATTGTCATTGCGGCGATTGCTTTCCTTCCTTCATTATATGCCTGGATGAATATCCTTGCTTCATGGGATCCGTACGCAAATACGCAAGGTGTGTCAGTCGCGATTGTCAGTGAAGACGAAGGTGCAGTCATAGAAGATAAGGAATTCAATGTCGGGGATGAAGTCATCGTCTCGCTGACCAAAAACGATGATTTAGGCTGGAAGTTTGTGACGAAAGACGAAGCGATTACAGGTGTTAAGCACGGCGATTACTACGCTGCCATCATCATTCCGAAAAATTTCTCTGAGAATTTGAGCAGTGTCGTGACAGATAATATCAAACAGCCGACACTCGATTACTATATTAACGAAAAGATCAATGCGATTTCTCCCAAAGTGGCAAGTAAAGGTGCTTCTTCTATCGTAGAAAACATTGACAAAACTTTCGTAGAAGAAGCGAATAAAGCCGTTATTAAAGTATTCAACAATTTGGGCGTGGAGCTCGAAGGCAACCGCGCCAATATCGAAAAGCTGCGCGATATTATTTATCGACTGGAAGAAGATATTCCAGACATTTATTCAAAGCTGCAGCTGGTGGATAAAGGATTGAATTTCGCAGATTCGTCTGTGGATCGGGTCGATGTAGTGCTGAACGACGTGGATGCAGTGCATGCCAATGCCAAAAAACTGAATGCCCGGCTGATTGCGAAGCTCCAAGAAAATGAAAAAGCCGTGGACAATACGCTGCGTATGATTACGTCGAATCTGGAGAGTGCACAGACGGCGTTCCGCAAAGTGCCTAATTTGACGAGCGAGCTGTCAGGCAAAGGCGAAGATGTGGATCGTCTTGTCAATTCGCTGCGTGATAAGCAGGGGAAGCTGGAAGATACGAATGCACGTCTTGACGATATCTATGAGTATTTGAAAAAACAGGATCAACAATTAAAAGACTCTGCGAATATTAAAGAGCTGCAGGCGTCATTGAGTGACAGCACGGCGGATTTAACCCGTTTAAAACAGAATCTGCAAACATTGATTTCGGACTTGCAGAGCGGGAAAAATCCGGCAGCTGATCTGATTACACAGACGCAGGCGCTGTCAGACAAACTGGCTGAAGATATGGACCGAATGAAAGACAGTTACGAAAATGTGCTGTCACCGCAAACGGAAAAACTTATGAAACAGCTGAAAGAACTGTCCGCGAACATCACGGGCTTGCTCGACCGCGCGACAGAAGTAAATGCCCATGCACTGCAGGCTGTTCAAAAATTAATTGATAAGCGGGAATCCATTGATCTAAGCGGATTCCAAGAGCAATTGGCCGGCATGTCGTCAGCGATTGAAAGCCAGCTGGGAAAAGTGGATACAGTGATTTCCGTACTTGAAGCTGCCGGTAAATTGACAGGCAGCGACAGAATTGCAGGCCTCGAACAAAAATTCGTTGACTTAAAGACGCAGCTGCAAAAAACGCAGCAAGTTATCAGCCAACTGCAGGCCGCCATCGATAAAGGAGAAAAGCCGAGCCTGGCGCTGCTGAATCAGCTGAAAGGTCAGTTAGAGGCAACAGAGCAGCGAATTACCGATGCACGAAAGCAATTCGACGCAAACAGGCAACAGGCGATCAATGAAGCGATTAAACAATTGCAGACATTTGATCAGGGGCTGCGCGACCGATTCAATGAATTGCAGGCGTCGAAAACTGAAATCGATGAAAAACTGGCAGCGCTGCTTGAAACGGCGGAGAATCCGGAACGCACGATTGAAGCATTGCAGACAATGGTCGGCCGAATTGACAACGGCCTTTCAGCCATTGGTTCCATCACAGGCGGATTGACCGACCTTCAGAATTTCATTAATTCGGATCGGCTGTCGAGTGAAATTGAGCGGATCAAAACGGTACAGGACAGTTTATCAACAGCGAATGAATCGGTCGGCGGGCTGATCAGCCGTATTAATGAAACGAAAGCGAATGGCAAGAAGCATCTGGCTGAAGTCGACCGCGTATCCGGTGAACTGGATCGTTCTGTTGGCGAGGCAATTGATTTCGTCAACAGCGATTTAACGAGAAAATATAAATCGGCTATGCGTGACGCAACGAATGCGCTGTACGATGTATCCGATGTACTTGATGAAGTGAATGGCCGAATTCCAAGACTTCGCACAGCGCTTGAGAAAGCAGAAGCAGGCATCGCAGTCGGGAAAGAGGACTTGGCCAAAGCGGAGAAATACTTCCCTGAAGCACGCGACATGATTGAAACGATGGCGGAGAAAATTCGCGCACTGGAAAAAGACGGAGATTTGGATAAGCTGCTGGATGTTCTCGCGACGGACCCAACCGGCATCAGTAAATTTTTCGCCGACCCCGTTGTGCTGGACGAACACCAGCTGTATCCGATACCTAACTACGGTTCCGCGATGAGCCCGTTCTATACGACGCTTTCATTATGGGTCGGCGCCTTGCTGATGGTTTCTACATTGAAGGTGGATATCCGCGAGAAGACACGATTTAAAAGTTACCAGACGTATATGGGACGGCTAATTATCTTCGCCGGAATTGGAACGATTCAATCATTAATCGTGACGCTCGGTGAGTTGTTCATTATGAATGTGTACGTGGTGAACAAGCTGCCGTTCGTGCTATTCGGCATGCTGATCAGTATCGTCTTCGTAACAATCGTCTACACGCTGGTATCTGTATTCGGCAACACTGGAAAAGTCATCGCCATCATTTTGATGGTGATGCAGCTCGGTGCATCAGGCGGAACATTCCCAATCCAAATGGCGCCTGACTTCTTCCAGCGAATTTCAGCATTCATGCCGTTCACTCACGCGATTACTCTATTGAGGGAAGCAATCGGCGGCATCATTTGGGCAGTAGCGGTACGGCAAATCATCTACCTGCTCATCTACTTCGCAATTGCGATAGCCGCGGGAGTTGGTTTGAAGAAGTTCTTCAATAAATCGAGTGATAAGTTTATTGAGAAAGCGAAGGAAAGTAATATTGTGATGTGAGTTGTTTTAGTGAAAGGAAAGACTGTACGAGAAGTCGGCTGGGGTTGACTTCTGTGTGCGGTCTTTTTTTGTGGGTTGGGAGGGGGGCGCGCTATTTAAAAAGAAGACTGCGCGAAAGCCGTCTCCTAACGCCTATCAAAATAGCTTCATTTGCTCCGAACTGCATGTACCGCCTGTTTTGCTGACATAGCCCAAATCCCGAAAGCCTTTTGACCGTTTTTTGGACATTTGTACAAGGCTTGGTACGTTATGATCAATGTAATCGTATACGCGTACTTCTTGCTTTTGGGAATAGTTCCGATGCAGCCTCCCAACGTATTGTGTAAGGAGTCCCTTCCAAGAAATAGGCATAGTCAAAAAAAGTGCATCCAATCTCGGAAAGTCAAAACCCTCACCAATGTACTTTCCAGTCGCTATAATTAACAGTTCCTCCTCCATTGGCAGATCTTGAATCATTTCTAATGCTTGGTCCTGCTCTTTTTTAGTCAGGTCACCCGAAAGCACAACGATATTTTTGGCGAAACCTTTAAATAAACGATGAAGTATTTTCACATGGCTAATTCTTTCAGTCAGAATTAATGGTGTTTTACCTTCTTCCAGCGCACTAAGTACATCGTCGAAAATTAATTGATTGCGTTTAGTGTCCTCTGCAATTTCATTGTACATTTGCTGAATATTTTCAGAAGCGGTTTGATAAGAAGTTTTTCTTTCTAGGATGAAATGATGGAACGGCCGTGTGAGCGCCTGCTCTTTAGCGTCTGTTTTGTATAAGACCGGCCCGCATTGCATGGTAATTATCGGGTGAAGTCCATCTTTTCGGACAGGTGTCGCCGTCAGACCATACACATGCTTTGCTCGCACCATCTTCATTAATTGTTCATAGGTATAGGCTGAAAGGTGATGACATTCATCTACAATAACTTGTCCATACTGCGTGATAACAGGATCGATACCATTAGAAGTGAGTGTTTGAATCGTAGCTACATCAATTCTTCCCGTCGACATACGCTTGCCCCCGCCAAATTGCCCTATTTCATTGCGGGGTATGTCCAGAAACAGTGAGAGTTGGTCGATCCATTGATTCATTAATTGCTTACGATTCACAATGATGAGCGTATTGACTTTCTGTTCGGCAATTAACGCTGCTGCAGTTACGGTTTTTCCAAATCCCGTGCCGGCTGCCAAAATTCCACTGTCATGCGCCCGTAATTGTTGCAGTGCATCGAACTGTTGTGATGACAAAGTTCCGTGAAAATTTACTTCAATTGGACTGCCTGAAAACCGTTCGTTTATCCATTCCGGTTGAATTCCTTTTGAGGATAGTAATTCGTGAATAGCCTGTTCACATCCCCGGGGAAGAATGAGGTGGGTAATAGTTTTATCAAAACCTTCAATCACGGCCGGGATATTATATGTAGATAGTCTTTTGGCTTTTGCTTTAAAATATTCTGGATTTCCAAAAGAAGCAACTTCTTCAAGCTGCGATAAAAGTGAATCTGATAAATCCGCCAATGTAAAATGAATACCGTTCTTTTTGACGGCTCGCAGGACATCAGGGTTTGCAGTAGTTTTATCGCCGCGGCCAGTTACGCCGAGCAAGTTTACGTAATGTTCGATGGCAAGTGGATCAACTTTCTGTATACAGGATAAGTACAGCCATTGATCTTCAAACGGCCGGAAATTTTCATCCACAAATACACTATTGCCTAAATCCCGTGCATAGCGCTGTAATGGCAAGGCTATTAAGTTACCTAAACTAGCAGCAGTAGGTAAGTGATCCTGGGTTGGAAATAAACGATCGAATGACTCTAGTTCTGCAGACATTTTATTATCCGCTTTTTCCATCAAAGCGTAACCAAGATGGCGGGCGAGTGAAGCAGATAAAGGATGGGAGAAGAAAATCCATATATGTGCACCGTTGCCTGAGCGGGATCTTTCGATACTGAAAGGAATTCGGGTTTCTTTGCAAATACTTGCGAATGACAGCACATCACGCTGCCAATTCTTTTTATCAAAATCAACTGCAAGAAACCAGCATGAGTTATTTGCTAAAAGGGGGTATAGCCCGATTACATGTTTGCCGCTTAGATGATCGTAAATTGTCTGATCAGTAAGGGGAATGTACTTGTTACGTTGACGAGCGGGGGAATAACCGCTCTTGCCATTTTGCATTTCCCATCTGGTTGCATAAACATCTGTCCTGCCGCGAAATATACTTTGGAAAAGCTGCACCTTTTCCTGGGCTGTCGAATGATCAGTAACTACCATGTGGGGTTCTTTAACTTGAAATCCTGGCAGATGGGTTTCCAGGATCATTTTTAAATACATATTTTCAGTCTGTAATCTTTCAAGTGATGAAGTTATCTCATTTCCATATTTATTCATAACGTACACCTCTTTTATCTCTGCCCCTTGATTTTTTCATTCACTTTACTAATAAATCAATATTCTGGATATATAATGAACAAGTAGACTATAAAGTGTTTGAATTTGAACAAATGTGTACTAAAATCTCACCCTGTAATTTACTCTAGTCGTTATTCATAAGAGCCCAGACACTTTTTAGAATTTCATCGCACTTTACAAAATGAGAACTCTCTAAAACAAAGGTGTGCATCGTACCGTCTTTTAATTCAGCTGTAATGCCATTTGGGACTATGCCCAGTACATACGATGAATCGATATTATTAATGTCGCTGATCTCGAATTCGATAATATCTCTTTGAAAATGCATATTGCGGGGCTGGAAGATAAAGCGCTGATCAGTGATGAATAAATTACCGCTGACGTAATCTATACTCTTACGCAAGTTTGCCGGAATTTCATATTGAACTTTTTCATTCTCGCGGAAATCCGCCATGCCGATCTCTCCTTTATAGGTGTGATTCTTGAGATTAGTATTATCTTACCCTTATAGATATGTCTAGACAAGTGCTGCTGATTCCATGCAGCTAAGGCGGGTTATGGGAAGAGTGTTTTGATTTTCTGGCAGATTCGAATGAAAATAGTGATGAGAAGTGCCTGGCCGCGACAAAGTGGCAGGGGGCTTCGCTGATCGCAGACGATAATCGCTTGAGCTGCCCCGTTATCCGCTCATCGCAGTGCGTTGACTGATCATACTGCCGCGTCCTCCGCTCATAGTGACGCGTTAACCGCTCATACCGCTGCGTTATCCGCTCATACCGCCGCTTCATCCGCTCATAGTCATGCGTTGACCGCTCATACTGCCGCGTCATCCGCTCATAGCCGCGCGTTGACCGCTCATACTGCTGCGTCCTCCGCTCATAGTCATGCGTTGACCGCTCATACTGCCGCGTCATCCGCTCATAGCCGCGCGTTGACCGCTCATACTGCCGCGTCATCCGCTCATAGCAACGCGTTAACTGGTCTACTGCTACGTCACGCGCTCATAGTGACGCGATGACTGATCACAACGACGTGCTATCCGCTCATACCGCCGCCTCATCCGCTCATAGCCATGCGTCAACCGCTCATAGTCACGCGTTGTCCGCTCATAGCCCCGCGCTAACCGCTCATACCGCCGCGTCAACCGCTCATACTGCCGCGCCACCCGCTCATAGCCGCGCGTTAACCGCTCATACTGCCGCGCCACCCGCTCATAGCCCCGCGTTAACCGCTCATACTGCCGCTTCATCCGCTCATAGCCGCGCGTTAACTGGTCTACTGCTACGTCACGCGCTCATAGTGACGCGATGACTGATCACAACGACGTGCTATCCGCTCATTCCGCCGCCTCATCCGCTCATAGCCATGCGTCAACCGCTCATAGTCACGCGTTAACCGATCATACTGCCGCGTCAACCGCTCATAGTCACGCGTTAACCGCTCATACCCCCACGCCAACCCCCAACCCCACCCACACAAAATAGCCCCACAAGTCTAAAAATTCACTCATAAAAGCCCGTAGCCACAGGCTTCCAATTCACTATTGACATCAAAAATCTTCATCTGTTATCATTGTGTGTAACCGGTACCACATCGAAATGTGAGACCGGTTACACAAGAATAGAATGAAGGTGGAATGGTTGGCGAATATTCGGGATGTTGCGGGAAAAGCAGGGGTTTCGGTAGCGACTGTTTCACGCTATTTAAATAATAAAGGATACATAAGTGAGGACGCGAAACGGGTGATTTCGCAGGCGATTGAAGAGCTTAATTATCAGCCGAGTATGATTGCGCGTTCGCTCAGCACAAAGCAAACGACATTTATCGGCCTGATTGTTCCGGACATTGTGAATCCGTTCTTTCCGGAGCTGGCGCGGGCGATCGAAGATGTTGCGCTGGCGTATGATTATACCGTGATTTTATGCAATTCGGATGAAGAGCTGGAAAAAGAAATTAAGTATGTTCAGACGCTTCAGCGAAAGTATGTGGCGGGTTTTATTGTGGCGACAAGTCATGAAAAAGCGGAACACTATACTGAATTAAATGTGCCGATTGTAGCAATTGACCGCAGAATTCATTCGTCGATTCCGTATATTGCAACGGATAACCGGGAAGGTGCGCGCGTTGGGACGGAGCATTTATTGCAGAGCGGCTGTAAAAATATTCTTTGCATGAGAGGTCCTTCGGGATTGGGCCCGGCGGATGACCGGTTCGACGGATTCAATGACGCGGTGAATGGGAAAGACGTAAAGACGCATGTTGTGGAATGTCCGTTTCAGTTTGAAGCGTCCGAAAAGATTGTCCAGGACATATTGCAGGACGTGCCGATTGACGGGATTTTCGCGAGCAGTGATGTGACGGCGGCAGGGGCAATGAAAGCTGCCCATTCGCTCGGAATTCATGTTCCGGATCAGCTTCAAATCGTCGGGTATGACGGCACGATGCTTGCAGGCCAATTAACACCCGGATTGACGACGGTAGCGCAGGATTTATATAAAATTGGCGCAACGGCAGCGAGGATGCTCATTAAATTAATTGAAGGGCAGGAACTGACGGAGCGTGAAGTATTAATTCCGGCAGAGCTGCTCATTCGGGAAACGACAAGGAGTGGAGCATGATGATAACAGTCATTGGCAGTGCCAATATGGATCTGGTAGTGGGCACGGAAAATTTCCCGGATCAGGGAGAGACAGTTCTTGGAAATGTGTTTGATACGGTGCCAGGCGGAAAAGGTGCGAACCAGGCGATTGCGGCAGCACGGCTTGGAAGTGAAACAAATATGGTCGCTTGCGTAGGCAGTGATTTATTCGGCACGAGTATCGTGAATAATATGCAGCAGAATCATGTAAACACTGCAGGCGTCCGTACAGAAGAAGGGGCTTCCGGCATTGCAAATATTCTGCTGTCGGAAGGAGACAATCGGATTATCGTAGTACCTGGTGCAAACTCCTTGCTGATGCCTGCACATATCGATGAAGTGGAAGATGTCATCAAGCGCAGCAAATTGGTGATGCTGCAGCTGGAAATTCCAATACCTACTGTGATATACACATTGGCGAAATGTCAGGCAATCGGCATTCCTGTTCTGTTGAATCCTGCGCCGGCTCGCGGTTTTGAACTGGATATGATGCCTTCGATTTCCTATTTGACGCCAAATGAAACAGAATGTGAACAAATTTTCGGCATGAACATGACAGATGCCTTAGAAAAATATCCAAACCGTTTGATTATCACACTGGGGAAAGACGGAGCCCGGTACTTTGACGGTGAACGCCATGTCATCGTGGAAGGGTTCCCGACGAAAGCGGTAGATACGACGGGAGCAGGCGATACATTTAATGGGGCGTTTGCGCATGCGATCGTCGCGGGGATGGAGCTGGAAAAAGCGGTCCGTTTCGCCAATGCGGCGGCTTCATTATCCGTAGAGAAGTTTGGCGCACAAGGCGGTATGCCGAGCGCAGAGGAAGTAGCCGCGCGGTTGGAGGAAATGAAATGAAAAAGCATGGCATGATCAATCGGGAAATTGCGGCGGTCCTGGCTAAAATGGGCCATACGGATCAGCTGACGATTGCGGATTGCGGTTTGCCGATTCCTGAAGGTGTTCCTTGCATCGATCTTTCCTACACGTTGGGAAAACCAGGATTTACGGAAATTTTATTTGAAATATTAGAAGATTTTCAAGCGGAAAAAGTATATATTGCAGGCGAAATGAAATTAGAGAACCCGCATGTGTACAGCGAAATCAATCAGTTGGAATGCCCGGTTGCTGAGCTGACGCATGAACAGCTGAAAGAACAGTCAAGACAGTCCAAAGTGATTATTCGTACAGGAGAAGCGACACCTTATGCCAATATTATCGTGCAGTCAGGCGTCATATTCTGAAAGTGGGTGAGCAGAGATGATTGCGATGAGCGGGATATCGAAAAGTTTTAATGGAAACAAAGTGCTCGAAAATGTCGAGTTTGACGTAGTGAAAGGTGAAATCCATGCGCTTATGGGAGAGAATGGCGCAGGAAAGTCCACGCTGATGAAGATTCTGACCGGTATTTACAGCCGTGATTCAGGAGAGATTTGGGTGAAAGGCGAGAAGGTGGAATTCAAAAACGCCCAAGAAGCCGAGGCAGCGGGAATTGCGGTTATTCACCAAGAGCTTAATATTTTGCCGGATCTGACCGTTGCAGAGAACTTTTATTTAGGCAATGAAAAGACGTTCGGGAAAACGGGGATTTTGAAGACGAAGGAAATGAATCGCCAGGCGGAAGAGATTTTGGCAAAACTCGGCTTGCATGTCGATGCGCGTACGATCACGCGTGAATTATCTGTCGGTAAGCAGCAAATCATTGAAATTGCAAAAGCTGTTTCCTCGAATGCGGAATTGATCATCATGGACGAGCCGACTGCAGCACTGACCGACCGTGAAATCGAAACGTTATTTCAGACTGTCCGCGCACTGCAGGCAGAAGGCGTATCGTTTGTTTATATTTCGCATCGAATGGAAGAAATTTTCGCAATGTGCGACCGTATTACCATTTTACGGGACGGTCAGTACGTCGGTGTGCGCAATATTAAGGAAACGACGTTTGAAGAAGTCGTGCAGATGATGGTTGGACGTGAGCTTGGCGAACGCTTCCCGGCGCGGTCGAGTGAAATTGGCGAAGTCAAACTGAAAGTAGAAGGTTTGGCACGCGGCGACATATTTGAAGATGTATCGTTTGAAGTGCATAAAGGGGAAGTCGTCGGCATTGCCGGATTGATGGGTGCGGGGCGCACAGAAGTGATTCAATCAATTTTTGGCTTTAAGAAACCGACTGCGGGCAAGATTTTCATCGACGGCAAACAAGTGGTGATTTCTAATCCGCTGCAGGCGAAAAAGCTTGGCATTGGATTTGTGACGGAAGACCGGAAATCAGAAGGGCTCATACTCGATTTTTCCGTGAAAGAAAACATGTGCCTGACGAACTTTAACCGCATTTCCCAATCAGGTGTCATTCAGAAAAATAAAGAGAAAAACTTATATGACACAATGTCTAAACGCCTTGGCGTACGCACATCGGGACCGGAACAAGTTGTGAAATCCCTGAGCGGCGGAAATCAGCAAAAAGTCGTCATTGCCAAGTGGCTCGGGATTGAACCGGATATTCTGTTTCTGGATGAACCGACAAGAGGTGTGGATGTCGGAGCGAAAAAGGAAATTTACAGCATCATCAATGAACTTTCGGAACGCGGCGTCGCCATTGTGATGGTTTCATCTGAATTGCCCGAAGTGATCGGCATGGCGGACCGTGTGCTCGTGATGCATGAAGGGCAACTGATGGCAGATTTGCCAAAAGAAGAAATGACACAGGAACGGATTATGCATTTTGCAACAGGAGGTGACAAAGTTGTCCAAGATTAATATGAGATCTTCATTACAGAAATTAGGGCCGGTCATTGGATTGCTTTTGATCGTCGTCATTATTTCGATTATGAGTCCAAGCTTTTTAACACTGAATAACTTATTCAATGTATTGCGCCAAGTATCGATTAACGCATTGATCGCGTTCGGGATGACGTTTGTTATTTTGACGGGCGGAATTGATTTATCAGTCGGTTCGATTCTTGCGCTGACCGGTGCGGTTACAGCCGGTATGATGTCAGGCGGTATGGATCCGATTCTCGCTATGCTGCTCGGCGTACTGTTAGGTGTGCTGCTCGGTGCTATTAATGGATTGATCATTGCGAAAGGGAAAGTCGCACCGTTCATCGCGACTCTCGCGACGATGACGATTTTCCGCGGACTGACGCTTGTGTACACAGAAGGACGTCCGATTTCAGGACTTGGCGACTCGTTCACATTCCAGATGCTCGGTAAAGGATATATTTTCGGTATCCCGGTTCCGGTCATCACGATGGCCATCTCCTTTGCAGTGCTGTACTTTATATTGAAGAAAACGACATTCGGACGCCGTGTGTACGCGGTCGGCGGGAACGAAGAAGCATCCCGTCTTTCCGGAATCAATGTCGATCGAATTAAGATTTATGTGTATTCATTGGCGGGCGGCTTGACAGCCATCGCGTCACTCATTTTGACGTCACGTCTGAATTCAGCACAGCCGACAGCGGGAAATATGTTTGAACTCGATGCCATCGCTGCCGTAGTGCTCGGCGGGACAAGTCTGACAGGCGGCCGCGGATGGATTGTCGGCACGTTAGTCGGTGCGCTGATTATCGGTGTTTTAAATAACGGGTTGAATTTGATTGGCGTATCCTCTTTCTTCCAACAGGTCGTAAAGGGTGCAGTTATATTAATCGCGGTGCTCTTGGATCGCAAAAAGACAGCATAAGGAGATGTGAAATGAATGAAGAATATCAAATGGTTATTGCTTATGGCGGTCGTGCTGGTTTTGGCAGCTTGTTCATTGGAGCAGCCAGGCTCAGAATCCTCATCAGATGATAAGGGAGACGCAGGAAAAGACGGCGGCAAAGCGTATAAAATCGGACTGTCGGTTTCTACGCTGAACAACCCATTCTTCGTCACGTTAAGTGAAGGGGTAAAAGAACAGGCGAAGGATTCGGGATCAGAAGTGATCGTTGTGGATGCACAGGACGATGCATCTAAACAAGCAAGTGACGTGGAAGATTTAATTCAGCAGGGTGTAGATCTGCTTATTATTAACCCGACAGATTCTGAAGCGGTAGTCTCTGCGGTAGAATCTGCAAACAGCTCGAACGTTCCGGTGATTACAGTAGACCGCAGTGCGGCAGGCGGAGAAGTGGTGTCACACATCGCATCTGATAATAAAGCAGGCGGCGTGTTGGCTGGAGAATATATGCTGGAACTGCTTGGCGAAGATCACGCAAAAGTAGCGGAACTTGAAGGAATTGCAGGATCATCCGCAGCGCGCGACCGCGGAGCAGGCTTTAACGAAGCGGTGGAAGGTAAAGTAAACATCGCGGCAAAACAAACAGCAAACTTCAACCGTGCAGAAGGTCTGACGGTCATGGAAAACATTTTGCAGGCGAACCCGGATATCAAAGCCGTATTCGCACATAATGACGAAATGGCGTTAGGCGCATTGGAAGCCATCCAATCTGCCGGTAAAGATATTATCGTCATCGGATTCGACGCAACAGACGATGCAGTAAATTCTGTTAAAGACGGCAAACTGGCTGCAACCATTGCACAAAAACCTGAAGAAATCGGGAAGAAGGCAATGGAAGCGGCAGTGGCTAAGCTGAACGGCGAAGAAATCGAAGCGGATATTCCAGTTGAGTTGGAATTGATTAAAGAGTAAGTGCAGTATATGAATAAGGAAAACTCTCTGGCCAGATTTTTGGCTGGGGAGTTTTTTTGTTTGTGTGCCCGGCATGTGCTATAACTTGGTGGTGAAAGTCCACTACAGGCTTGGCAGTAGGAACTGTTAGCTAAGGGCAAGGGTGTCCATTGTGAGATGGAATCTGAAGGAAGCCTACGGCAAAATCCCGAACTGACGAACAGAAATTGTATATAAGGCTGAATTGGAACGGACGAGTTTGCGAAACCTAACGAAGTCCGATACTGCCCGAATTCCATACAGTAGATACAACAGTTACATGGGAGGAAGGTTGTAGCACTTACCCGGGAAGGTCTCACGGACGAGGAAACTCGGTTGAAACAAGATTTATCGTGAGAAGTCAGCAGACGTCATAGTAGTTTCCTAGCGGAAATGAAGGACTGAACAATCTTAAATCTTGGAAAACAGGGAGGTGTAGACATCACCGCCGAAGCGCAGAAAACATCACGGCAATGCCAAAAGATGGCTGCCTATGGAGAGATAGGTTGGAAACCGAAGGGTAGATAGGAGCGCGCAAGGGATGTCAACATGGAGATGAAAGAACAAGATGGTATCGACTTAATCGATAAAGTTATTACAGATGATAACCTTTGGAATGCCTATGCAAAAGTGAAAAGCAATAAAGGGGCCCCTGGCGTTGATGGGATTACCGTCGATCAATTAAAAGGACATATGGTGAAATACTTTCAGCCATTAAAGATGAAGCTGAAAGATGGCACCTACAAACCTCAGCCAGTTAAACGAGTAGCCATACCTAAGCCGGATGGATCGAAAAGATATTTAGGAATTCCGACTGTGTTGGATAGAGTCGTACAACAAGCCATCTTACAGGTCATAAATCCAATTATTGATCCGAAATTCTCGGAACATAGTTTTGGATTCCGAAAAGGCAGGAGTGCGCATCAAGCCATAAAATTGGCAGAACACTACTACGAAGAGGGTTATCGAGTAGTTGTTGATTGTGACCTCAAGAGTTATTTCGATACGATACATTACCAAAGGGTACACGCGTACTTAGAGGAGTTCATATCAGATAGAATGGTACTGAAACTGATATGGAAATTTCTCCGGTCTGGTATTCTGGACAAAGATATTTATATCGAAACAACAGAGGGAGCGCCGCAAGGCGGACCGTTATCACCGATATTGGCAAATGTCTACCTTAATAAACTAGATAGAGAATTAGAGAGAAGAGGACACCGTTTTATTCGGTACGCGGATGACTTCGTCATTTATGTCAAAAGCAAACGTGCTGGAGAACGTGTGATGGAAAGTGTCACGCAGTTTATTGAAAAAGATTTACAACTTCTTATCAACCAGAAGAAAAGTAAAATCTGCGGTGCCACATCCGCTACATTCCTCGGCTTCAATATCCAAAATCTCATGGAAAAGTCGGTTGCCGGCCTAGTGGATCGGCAAAACAACGGTTCAAAGACAAACTACGAAAACTGACTAGTCGAAAGCGCCCCGGAACATTTGTGGATATCGTCAAGGAAATCAATCAAGTGACGGTTGGTTGGATTAACTACTATGGCGTAAGCAGAATGAAAACATTCATTCTAGAAATCCAACACTGGCTAAACCATCGTTTACGACAAATCATCTGGAAGCGATGGAAGAAAGTTCGTACGAGGTACGCTATGCTTCGCAAATATGGCATCGATCATGAGGATGCCATGAGACTGGCAAATTCCCGAAAGGGATATTGGCGTGTATCGAGAACCATGACCTTCCATCGTGCAATAACAAACGAAAAACTCATAAAGTGGGGACTGAAAGATATACCCCAACTTTATGAGCAAAGATACTTAAAAGGTTGAACCGCCGTATACCGAACGGTACGTACGGTGGTGTGAGAGGTCGGCTAATCAATTAATGATTAGCCTCCTACTCGATTGTTTTATACGGATACAAGCCGCGATGAATTATACATGAATTACAAAATGACCAATTCCTATTGGGATATCTTTACATTGTGTCTAATGTGTGACAGTCCTTCTGTAACTATAATAGGACTTAATAGTCCGGCTAGTTTTAAGGATGTATAACGAGGAGGTGAATACATGCTTGGATTTCCCGCAGAAACATTTTGGTGGTTCGTTCCATGGCCGTTTATATGGGTAGGGTTAGCTACAGTAATATACTTTAAATTAAAACGTGAAGATGACCTAGAAGATGAATTGGAAAAGGAACAACATAAGCAAAACTAAAATATATAGTAGCGATGGGGGGATTCAATGAGTATTGATGGGATTATTTTCATTGTGTATCTAGGTATGCTATTAACGATTGGTTTATGGTTTTCCAGGAAATCCGCAGCTTCTACAGAACAATATTTACTTGGTGGACGTTCTCTCGGTCCAGCAGTTACAGCAATGACTATGCAAACTACTGCCATGAGCGGATTTATGTTCATGGGTGCCCCAGCTATGGCCTTTAAATATGGCTGGTATGCCATTTGGTATGCTATAGGTGATGCTGGAGGATCAATCATTAACCTATCTGTTTTAGGTAAACGGATGAGAAGAATGTCTGAAATTTTGGGAGCGCTTTCACCAATTGAGTATTTGGAGAAACGTTTTGAAAGTCCAAGCATTCGTGTAGTCGGATCAATTATTTCAATTGTTTTTTTGTTCGGATACGTTTGTGCCCAGTTTATTGCAGCTGGAAAGGCCATGGCTACATTGACAGGTTTCACGTACGAACTATCCCTTATTATAGGAATTAGCGTGATTATAATCTATACAGTAGCAGGAGGCTATTTAGCTGTTGCTTATACATCTTTTGTGCAAGGCTTAATTATGGTGCTTGGTGTTGTGGGCATAGGGTTTCTGGCGTATTTCCATGTTGGCGGGCTAACAGGATTGAATGTTGCGTTAAAAGATATTGATCCTTCATATTTAAGCATTTGGGGTAAGGGGCTGGCTTATTACGGACAATGGGGGATGGTGCTGGGGGCAATTCTTATCTACTCTATAGGATACATGGGACTCCCGCATGTAGTAGTTCGCCATATGTCGATGAAAAGCACTAAAACAGTTAAAGGAGCAGTCATAATTAGTGCTCTTTGGAATCAATTCTTCATCTTTGTTCCTTATATTCTAGGTATGATCGGTATTATCTTATTACCGACAATTGCGGATCCTGAAATGATTATCACTGAACTTGCCTATACGTTATTCCCGGGAATCTTCGCAGCATTATTGCTGTCTGCTATTATGTCTGCAGTTATGTCCACCGCAGACTCCATCTTGATGCAGGCTGGTTCCATTCTTTCACGCGATGTATATCAACGTTTCATTAATAAGAATGCTAGTCAGAAGACGATGATTCTTGTATCAAGATTGTGTATTTTAATGGGGGGAATTGTAGGGGTTGTTGTTGCGATTTATGAGCCGCCTTCTGTATTTGCATTAGTTTTATTTGCCTTTGGTACACTGGGGAACGCTTTCTTAGTACCTTATGTTTCGTCGGTTTATTATAAAAAAGCCAATTATATAGGGTGTTTATCTGCAATGATAGGCGGTGCAACGACTAATATTATTTGGACATCAATGAGTTTAGAAACGTCGACAGGTCTTCATCCTTTCTTGGCAGGTCTGATTGTTTCTGTACTAGGTATGATGATTGGAAGTCAGTTCGGTCTTGAACCTTCAGAGGAGGTGAAAGAAGCATTTGAACAGTCCAGGAAAAAGCGTTTCTTTTCTAAAGAGTTTGATCAGAACATCACACGGGATTTGGCGCCAGAGGCAAGTAGTGTATCAAAATTTTTGACTAATGATAAATAATTCATAGGAGCAGATGCTTATGAGCGCTATGTTAGTACAGGAAATTGAATTTACAGAAGAGGAAGTATTGCATGGGCTGCGACAATATGAGAAACAAACCTATTTTCAAATTCAAGATGTAATTTACTATCCTTATTACTTCTTTGAATATCAGGTAAGTGCTAAAAGTTTGCTAAAGTTTAATGGTAAAGCTGCTTGTACTGTGGATGCACTAGGTGGGAGAGGTGCAATGGTGGACGTTCGACCAGTATTTTATGAAAGAAAAGTAGAGAATGGAAGAATTCCTGGACTTGTAATTGAAGAGAACGAAGCCATTGCCATAGCAAAGCGATTTGTTTTTGATAATGCTTCTTCAAAAGCTAAATTCGTTACAATGCCTAAAATCATAGAAGTGCAAAGAAATCTATTTTATCGTCCATTCTGGCTGGCAGATTTTAAGTTGCAGAATAATAAACAAGGTCAACTCATTGTAGATGCAATTAGTGGGAGTTACCATCCCCTATAAAGCATAATATCGAAACTACTATAATTACAAGGGGGAATTATGTATGGTTCATATCGCAAATGAAGCTAAGGAAATTCATCACTTTATTGGTGGCGAATTTAAAAAAGGACAGAGTGGAAAGTTTGGAGATGTATTTAATCCAGCAACAGGAGAAGTCACAGAACGATGTCCTTATGCAACTGCGAATGAAGTGAATGAAGCCGTTGAGTTAGCAGACCAAGCTGCAAATGAATGGAAACGAACCTCTGTCGCGAGAAGAATGGACATACTTTTTAAGTTCAGAAATCTACTTATAGACGCAACAGATGAACTTTCTATTGCAATCGGCAAAGAAAATGGAAAGACTATCTCTGATGCGAAAGGAGAAATAGGAAGAGCAGTTGAATCTGTTGATTTTGCGTTAGGCTCTCCACACTTATTAAAAGGAGAGTATTCCAAAAATGTTGGAGGGCAAATAGATGCCTATTCGATTAAAGAACCCCTAGGCGTTGTAGTTAGCATTGCGCCGTTTAATTTTCCAGTCATGGTACCTGTAGCGATGACGACAATGGCAGTCGCTTGTGGAAATGCTGTCATCTTGAAACCTTCGGAACGTGTGCCGAATTCGGCACTGATTATTTCAAGACTTTGGAGGGAAGCTGGACTTCCTGCAGGTGTTTGGAGTGTGATCAATGGTGATAAGCAAGCGGTGGATGCCCTTATTTCACATGCAAAAGTTATGGCTGTCAGCTTTGTAGGTTCTACTCAGGTCGCTGAATATATATATGAAAAGGCAAGTAAACACCATAAAAGAGTGGCAGCATTCGGTGGCGGTAAGAATCATATGGTCATCATGCCCGATGCGGATATCGACTTTTCGGTAAATGCCTTTTTGGGTGCTGCGTATGGTGCTGCTTCTCAGAGATGCATGGCCATATCTGTCGCGATGCCTGTCGGCGAAGATACGGCAGATCGTTTTACAAAAAAATTGAAGGAACGGGTAGAAGAACTGAAAGTGGGAACTTATGACGATGCAACAGCGGATTTTGGTCCTGTCATTACACAACAGGCGAAAGACAATATTTTGAAATCTATTGAAGAGAGTTTGGAAGAAGGTGCTGTTCTCTGTGTAGATGGACGTTATCCCCAAGTTGAAGAAGACAAAAAAGGCGGGTTTTACTTAGGAGCCACGTTATTGGATGGAGTAAAACCGGATATGAAGATTTATAAAGAGGAAGTATTTGGGCCGGCGCGTATTGTCGTTAGGGTGCAAGAACTGCAGGAAGCCATTGAATTGATTAATGATCATGAATTTGGGAACGGGGTTACTATATTTACACAAAGTGGTCCAGCTGCAAGAAAATTCACGGAAGAAATTGAAGTAGGTATGGTAGGGGTTAATGTCCCAATTCCTATACCTGTAGGTTATCATAATTTCGGGGGATGGAAACGCTCCAGATTTGGCGATGGTCAAATGTTTGGTCCCGATAACGTACGTTTTTACACAAAGGTAAAAACCGTCTCGGAAAGATGGCCTGAAATGCAACTTAATAATGCCCCGATTACTTTTGATTTCCCTAGTTAATCGGTAATTTATGTTGATTATCTTGTAAAACAAGCTGCGTAATATCTAGAAAATTAAGTACAGCCACTATTCGCAAATCACATGTGAATAGTAGCTGTACTTTACAAGAATTACTTTTGGACAACGATTTGTTTAGCCATAATAGCTACTTCAAGTGCAATTCGATTTAGTGGAGACATAAAGTCCTGACCTAGTATGGATTCGATTTTTTCCAATCGATGATACAGCGTCTGCCGAACGATGAAAAGACGATCTGCGGTTTCTTTTTTTGATCCCCCACATTCAAGATAAGTGCTCAATGTTTCGAATAGCTTGCTGTCTGTCTTTGTATCATAGTCAATTATTGATTGAAGATAATCATCTACATAGTGATCAAGGTATCCTTCTTCATTTATCAAAAGTAGTAATCTGTAAATTCCCAAGTCCTCATAAAAATCACTTTCAAACAAAAACTTCTGCTTAATATCCACTACTTTTATAGCTTCTTTGTAGCATGCCGCAATTTTTGATAAGTCTTGTTGGACTGAGCTAATCCCAAAATTATAAGAGCCGTCGTTAGACAAAGCATTGTCGTCCATACTCTTGATTATATGGACGAGTTCAGTGAAGCGGCTAGTATCTTTGATATGTTGATCTGAAGCGATAAAGGATGCAATAATAGTTATTTCGTTTTTATTAACCGTTAGAGCAGGAAAGAAGCCGTGCCGCTTAAAAAGTGAACGAATTATCATGGATTGCTGTAAACGGATTTCTTCCCAGCTATGCTCATCTATTATGGATTCATTTGTATCCATCTGAATGACGAAAATCCGAAAATGTGTATTTCTGCTTTTCGTTGGTAAATAAGATTGCTGATCTTCTTGTTCTACAGGACGTCCATACAATAAATTACGGACGAATTCATCTTCGTTATTTTGGTTTCTCTCTTGGATAGTACGATTACGAATTAATATTTGTGCAATGGCAAGAGATGCTCGATCTAAGATTAAAAATACGAATTCATCAGCAAGCGATTGTGGAAGATGCAGGCACAAATAACCTAAAGCTTGCCCCAATCCATTTACGGGTAGCAAGGCGAATGGCTGATCTTTAATTATATAAACGTCATGCTCAAGAGTCTTTGTATTATTTTCTTTCAAGAGAACTTGAAGATCATGTATCCACTCTTTTGATTCAATAGGATAATAATAAGATTTCTCATCACCAGATATAAACAGAATGTCTGTTTTAAATTGTGAATGCAACTTTTGTAAAATCTTTAAGATTCCGTTGGGCTTTAAGCTTAGCTCATTAAACTTCCGAGATAGTGTATCAATTTTTGAAAGCATCTCATAATGACGGTTAATGATTACTGTATGCAAATCCTGTGTAATATCAACAAACTTAACAGTTTTCTCGAAAATTGCGATTGGAAAGTCCTGATTATTTGCGAAGTTAATAATATCTTGGTGGATTTCATTAAAATACGTACCTATTTCTACGCAAAGACACGCAACGTCTAATTCAATTAACTGCTTTATATAATTTAATTGTGCAGCTGTGTCAAGCCGTAAATGGATACCTGTAGTTAAAATTATTTCCCCTCCATTCACAAAAGAACTGAAGTCGCTCACTTCAAGTACATGAGACCATTTTACTTGACGATCTAATCCGTTTTTTCCTGCGATGAGCCTTGCATGTTTGAAGGTGTTACGAGCAAGAACATCTTGAACAGTCAAATATAAATCATTCATCCTCAAATACCTCCATAATGTAAAAGAATTAGTTGAACGATGTTACACAATGTACAGTGAAAGTATTTTTATTAATTGGTAAACTATAGAAAGTAGTTTAGCTTAAGTCTTGTTGTAAAGCAAGGTTAGAAGAAATGGAGGATGAAAAATGGCTACTATAGTTATAGAAAAGAAAGCGCTTTCTAATTTCGTTAATGGACAATGGGTAAAATCGCTTACGGAAAAATATGAAAAAGTGCCAAATCCCGCTACAGGTGAGATTATTGCAGAGGTTCCAATTTCAACTGCAGAAGATTTACAAGTTGCAGTCGATGCAGCTAAAAAAGCTTACTCGTCTTGGAAGAAAGTCGCTGTACCCCAAAGAGCTCGTATCCTATTTAACTATCAGAATCTATTAATTGATCATTGGGATGAACTGGCACAATTGATCACAATAGAGAATGGAAAAAACTATGCAGAAGCCTATGGTGAAGTTCAGCGTGGAATCGAGTGCGTGGAATTCGCTGCAGGAGCTCCAACACTGATGATGGGTTATCAATTGCCTGATATCGCCACGAACATCGAATCAGGTATGTATCGCTATCCACTGGGAGTAGTCGCTGGAATTACTCCGTTTAACTTCCCTATGATGGTTCCTTGCTGGATGTTTCCACTTGCCATCGCTGCTGGAAATACGTTCATCTTGAAGCCTTCAGAGCGTACACCGCTTCTGGCGAACAGATTAGCAGAACTATTAACTGAAGCGGGGCTGCCGGAGGGAGTATTCAATATCGTCCATGGTGCACATGATATCGTGAATGGGATACTGAGTCACCCCGACATTCCTGCTATATCATTTGTAGGATCTCAACCTGTTGCCGAGCATGTATATAAAACAGGAACTTCTTATGGTAAACGCGTTCAAGCACTGGCAGGAGCTAAGAATCATTCGATTGTTATGCCGGATGCAGATTTGGATTTGACGGTTACTAATATTACTAATGCAGCGTTTGGTTCTGCTGGTGAGAGATGTATGGCCGCTGCAGTTGTAGTTGCAGTAGGTGATATTGCAGATGAGCTTGTGAAAAGATTGGTCGATGAAGCAAATAATATGACGATAGGTAATGGATTGGAAGAAGGAATATTCCTCGGTCCTGTCATTCGTGACTCCCATAAGGATAAGACGTTATCTTACATCGAATCTGGTGTAGCTGAGGGAGCAAATCTAGTTCGTGACGGACGTAGCGATAAATCTACCTCGGAAGGCGGATATTTTGTAGGACCAACGATTTTTGAGGGCGTTACAAAGGAAATGCGAATTTGGAAAGAAGAAATCTTTGCACCGGTACTATCAGTGGTTCGTGTAGAGACATTAGATGAAGCGATTGAGCTTACAAATCAATCGGAGTTTGCGAATGGTGCTTGCCTGTATACAGATAGTTCAAAAGCCATTCGTCAATTCCGTGAAGAAATTGATGCAGGGATGCTGGGTATAAACCTTGGTGTACCAGCACCTATGGCATTCTTCCCGTTTTCAGGTTATAAGAAATCATTCTATGGTGATTTGCATGCAAATGGACGCGATGGGATTGAATTCTATACACGTAAGAAAATGCTTACAGCTCGTCATTCATACTGATAAATGAGGGGGAATTTATAATGAAGGCATTACATGCACAAGATCAGATCAATAAACAATCCTTGGCTGAACAGAATCAGGATAAAATTTGGCACCATATTTCTGCATACAATGAAAAAAATCCACCAATGATTATCGAGAGTGGAGAAAATGCTTGGATTACAGATCATAAAGGAAATCGTTATCTAGATGGTATGTCAGGATTATGGTGTGTTAATGTCGGATATGGAAGAGAAGAAATAGCAAAAGTAGCATATGAGCAAATGAAAAAACTGGCTTATGTACCTATGACACAAAGCCATAAACCAGCAATTGAGCTCGCGGCCAAATTGAATGAAATGTTGGGAGACGACTATAAAATCTTTTATTCAAACAGTGGATCGGATGCGAATGAGGTAGCATTCAAGCTTATTCGTCAATACCATCAGCAAAACGGAGAGCCATCGCGATTTAAATTCCTATCACGCTATCGTGCGTATCACGGTAGTTCAATGGGAGCCTTATCGGCTACAGGTCAAGCTTTGCGAAAGTATAAGTATGAACCACTAGTACCAGGATTTTTGCATGTGGCACCGCCTGATAACTACCGTAAACCTGAAGGGATTTCGGTGGAAGAATATAATATACAGCGTGCTCTAGAGCTTGAAGAGAAAATCATTTGGGAGCAAAAAGATACCATTGCAGGCATTATTATGGAACCACTCATTACAGGTGGCGGAATTTTGATTCCCCATCCGGTGTACCTAGAGAAAGTTCAGGAAATCTGTACCCGCCATGGCGTTCTATTAATCATTGATGAAGTAATCTGTGGATTTGGACGTACTGGAAAAGCATTTGGGCATCAGCATTACAATGTAAAACCGGATATCGTTACTATGGCTAAAGGTTTGACTAGCGCATACTTGCCGCTATCAGTGACTGCAATCCGTAAAGATATTTATGAAAAGTTCGATACTGGAGAAGATTATAGTCATCTGCGCCACGTAAATACATTTGGTGGAAATCCTGCAGCTTGTGCAGTAGCATTAAAGAATTTGGAAATTTTGGAACGTGAAGATCTTATCAATCGTTCTGCGGAGCTTGGGGAGCGTTTGACAGATGAGCTTGCGTGTTTGAAAGATCACCCATATGTGGGAGATATCCGAAGTCTAGGTTTCCTAATGGGTATTGAGCTAGTTGAAGATAAAAAAACAAAAGAACCTGCTTCGAATGCTCGTATAACCAAGATTATTGGAGAGTGTAAGGCAAATGGTTTAATTGTAGGCCGGAACGGTGAAACGGTAGAAGGATTTAATAATGTTCTAGCGTTATGCCCGCCGCTTTCTTGCACAGATGAGGATTTTGAATTTATTGTCTCTGTTATAAAAAAGGTATTTAAAGAGAATGAATAAGACGCTATTTTTCTTTTGAATATACAAAGTAATACCTCATGTCTACCTGTCTGATAGAAGATAGCTAGGGGTGCTACTTCTATGGAGCAAGTGATCCATGCAATATTATCTGGTGATTTACTGAATATAAAACAGATGTAAATAATCAACTATATATTTTGTAAACGAGGAGGAATGAGGATGTTAATCGGTGTGCCAAAGGAAATTAAAAATAATGAAAACCGAGTTGCCATGACCCCCGCGGGAGTTTTTACACTTCGATCGTCTGGTCATGAAGTAATAATAGAAACTGAGGCTGGCTTAGGATCTAGTTTTACAGATGCTGACTATATTGAGGCTGGCGCGAAGATTGTTCAGACGGCAGAAGAGGCATGGAGTGCGGAGATGGTTATGAAAGTTAAGGAGCCGATTACTTCTGAATATCGTTTTTTCCGTAAAGGATTATTGTTATTCACATACTTACATTTAGCTTCTGAAGTGGAGCTGACTGCAGCACTACTGGAAAATGAAGTAACAGGTCTTGCTTATGAGACTGTTCAATTATCAACTGGTTCATTGCCTCTTCTCGCTCCCATGAGTGAAGTAGCGGGACGGATGGCAACACAAATTGGTGCACAATACCTTGAAAAGACAAAAGGCGGTAAAGGTATTCTACTGGCTGGCGTGCCGGGTGTTTCTCGCGGAAACGTCGTAGTTATCGGTGGCGGCCAGGCAGGAACAAACGCTGCACGTGTAGCGATTGGAATGGGGGCGCATGTAACTGTATTGGACTTATCAGTAGATCGTTTACGCCAGTTGGATGAGATTTTTGGTAATAGTATTCAAACAATTGTTTCTAATCCTTTCAATATTGCAGAATCCATCAAAGAAGCTGATTTGGTTGTGGGTGCCGTTCTGATTCCAGGAGCCAAAGCACCTAAGTTAGTAACTGAAGAAATGGTTCAATCTATGAAGCCAGGATCGGTCCTTGTTGATATTGCAATCGATCAAGGGGGAATCTTTGAGACATCAGATCGTGTTACAACACATGATGATCCAATCTATGTAAAGCATGATGTTGTTCATTATGCAGTTGCGAATATGCCTGGTGCTGTTCCACAGACATCTACAATCGCATTGACTAACATGACTGTGCCATATGCCCTTCAAATAGCCAATAAAGGATACAGACAGGCACTCCTTGACAATGAGTCACTTCGTAAAGGTCTAAATACAATGAGTGGCCAAGTAGCATATAAAGCTGTAGCAGAAGCGCAAGACTTGCAATACAGTCCTGCAGAATCCTTACTTGAGAATCAAAATTTAGTTTCCAACACTTAAGAAGTATAGCAATGCTTATGGTAAGCAGTTGTGAAAAAGTGAAATCTTAAAAGCCCCTTTCTTAAAATACACTTTGGAATTAAGGTGTATCTAAAGAAGTTGGGCTTTTTATTATTAAAAGAATTAATCTACATTACTTGCTTATTGATTTAATTTAGCTATGGTTAAACATTTCTCTAGCTGCAGTGTATATGATTATATCAGTAAATATCAGGATCTTAATAATCGGTTCCGCTTTACCAATTTAGTCATGAAACTTTATTCGAGATATTGAACAGATCTATAACATCACTTGAAAGCCCTGTCGAGTCTATCAAGTTCCTGTATAATGAACGTAAAAAGGAGTTTGATAGATTTGAAATCTATGACGAATTTTATTGCAACTGCTGTAATCACCCTTTTAGTCAGCTTCGCCCTGACACTGTCAGCCGAAGCTGCTGCCTGGCCAAGTCATTCTCCTAATAAGGAAGCGAACAAGACGTGGACTGTCACGTTCAATAAACCGGTAGACAAGACGACGGTCAACTCGAACGTTTACATAACCGACTCAAAAGGAGTAAAACAGCAGAATTCATTTACCTATTCTGCCTTTGATAAGAAGGTACATATCGCACCGCCAGCGGGGAATTATCGTAACGGTGAAACATACACGCTTCACATCACACAGGCGGTGTACAACACAGATGGAGAGCTACTGAAATCACCTATCACCAAAACGTTTTCTATCAAAGCAGGCGTTACTTACGATGTGGCAAATGTACAAGCTAATGGCATGACGTCAATTGTCGAGAGCTTCTCCAGTTTTGAAGCCGCAGCAAGCCGCATAAATAGCAGTCAAGTTGTATTATTCCAAAATAAGATTGTCCACATGCCGAAAGGACTTGTCTCGACAATGGCTTATGGCAACAGTTCATTGACGATTCTCTATGCCAATAAAGCTTTAACTATTCAAGAAACCTACGTTCCGGCAGACACGGAACTCCTCTATGTTGATTCGACATCGACTTATGTGGAAGTAGAGCTGGCGGGAAGGAACTTCTATATTAAACCGCAAAATGCAAAATTACTTCCCATGCAGACGGTGACTGATCGTACGCACTATAAAATAATGAACAACTCGCTCTATCATTTAATTTATTCGCACCATACGAAGAAATATGGATCTTATGAAATGGGAGCGGCGCCAAGTTTCATGCAAGAAGGAGTGAAATATTACAGCACGGACGGCAGTCATTTTTATAATGAAACGGGAGCTTTGATTGGCACAGCTCATCAATACTTCCAGCACTTGCCGATGCGCAGTATGACGCGTTACACAGCACAGGAGCTGGACGCCTATATTATGATGCAGCTAGGACAATTGGAGCGATCTAATCCAGACTCCGCCACCTATAAAAATGCGACAACGAGAAGTAAACTGATTGGGCTGGGTTCGGAATTAAAGCGAATTGAAAAAGAGAGCCATGTCAATGCGATGCATATTCTGGCACTTGCACAGCATGAAAGCCAGTACGGGCTCAGTAAGTACGCGCTGGAATCTAATAATTTATTCGGCATGTATGTGACAGATGATAATCCGTCGAATAAACACTTTGATTCGGTAAGTGCCAATATTCAGGAACTGGTCGATGCGTTTTTGAACAGAAACTATTTACCGCCCCTTGCCAAATATGCGAATGGGACGAATTTCGGCAATAAAGCGGTCGGCATGAATGTTAAATATGCTTCCGATCCATATTGGGGCTCTAAAATTGCAGGGCATCTGTATCGCATGGACCGTTTGATGGGCGGCAGGGAAATGGCTGATCAGCTGAAGATTGGGTTGACGAATGAAGTGAACTTAAATGTGCGCGTGGCACCATATAGAGAGTCACTAAAAATTTATAAGTATCCGAAAGTCGGCATGCCGCTTATTATCCAGGACGATCAATTACCGGAATCTCCATGGATTAAAATCCGTTCAGATAAAGCTCCGTATGATTCGCTGTATGTACACGGCGATTATGTAGATCTGCTTGAATGGCAGTGAAATACAGACGAAGCCTTATAATGAATACTGTTAAAGGATTTCGTTAAAGAAACAATAATAACAGCAGGCTGCGGACCGACACTCGGGTTCGCAGCCTGCTGTATTTAATTCATACGGCTGAAGAATTCATTGGTCAAGTCGCCGTTGATGCCGATGGCTGCGGCGCTTCCTGCTCCTGCCGCAACGAGCAGCTGCGAAGGAACGATATGTGAAACATCGCCTGCTGCATAGACATTCCAAACGGTAGTTCTCCCGTATTCATCGGTTTGAATGCCGCCGTACTGATTCCGTTCACATCCCAATTCGTCAGCAAAATGATTTGGATGACTCCAAAGGGGGGAAGCAAAACCGCCGGCTCGGTCTACCAATGTGCCGTCCTCAAGACGTACGCTGTGCAGCTGACCATCAGCTCCTTCCAAGCCATCTATTATATCGTCTACAATTTGAATATCCTTCGCGTTCAGCTTCTCTCGCTCCTCTTCCGTCAATTGACCTTCTCCGCCTGTAAAAACAATCAGATCACGGCTCCATGTATACACTTCCGCTGCCAGCTTAAACACGTTTATATCAGCAAATACCGCAAGCGGACGATCCCGCATTTCCCAGCCGTCACAATACGGGCAACTGAAAATCGATGTGCCGTAAAAGCGCTCAATCCCCGGCACGTTTGGCTGCTCATCACGCAAGCCGACTGCCAGAAGCACTTTCTGTGTGCGGAACATTTTGCCGTCTGCTGTCATTAATTCGTAATGCGTTTCGTCCAGCCGTTCCACCGCAACGATTTTTTTATGATGAAAGCTGACTGACGGATAATGCCTAAGTTCTTCACGTCCTATGCGCCGCAGCTCTGCAGGGTGCACCCCGTCACGCGTCAGGAAGCCATGCGATGCACGGGAAACACGGTTTCTTGCATGGTCATCATCGAAAATAATGACATTCCGCCTTGCACGTCCCAGCACTAAAGCAGCACTTAATCCGGCAGGTCCTCCGCCGATAATTGCACAATCATATATCATACGTTTCCTCATTCCTTTTAACTCCATTTGGATAGTAGATTTCCCGTGACGTGCAGCGGATAAACTTTAGAATGTCCAGTTTGGCGGGAAAATAGAAGCTGCGGTATAGAAAAAGTGGGAATGCGGGGAGCAGTGAGTTTGATTTTACTCATTCAGCTCTTGAAAAATGTTTTCTGTCTTTTGGTTTCCCCTTTATGTTTCACACTGGACAAATAGCCCAAAAGGATTGGTTCTGTATTCTTAACTACTGGCTGATTATGCCGATAAATGGAGAAGGAGACTTTATTTCAATATAGCCATGTGATCAGCTCAGACTGGCGGGTGTAAAAGCCGTCATTGGCTATTTATTGCAAGACCAAATTAATTGAGCGGGGGAGAATAAGCAGATGAAACAACTATGGAAAGCAGCGCTGGCACTGATGCTGTTGGTCAGTGTGCTCGGCGCGGGATTAAAGGCCGATGCAGCGGCAAAGCCGGGAACTCCGGCGCCGGTTGAGAAGAAGCCTTATGAGTATGAGTTTATTGTGGACGAAGATGCGAAGTACAATGGGTTTAGTGGTGCGAAGGAAATGGTGATTACATTTGATAAAAAAGTTAATGATATGGGAACGGCCAACGTTCGCGTTGAACAAATTACTACAGGAGGGAATATAGAATTACCTATAGTAGAAAGTGTAAATAAAGGTATAGCTCCTAACGAGAATATTTTGACTATAAAGTTCAAAAACCTGGAGTTTGTCGATCATATCAACAAGCAAGATCTTCAATTGGTTATCAAACAGGGCTCACTCTATTTTGACCAGATAACTGATTATGTATTGCCGTTTAAGTTTTATGATTTGACGCCAGGGTTCAATTCAGTATTTCTTAATGTTGATAATGCAACGAAAATAAATACTAATATTTTTAAATATAATGAACCCCGTAATGTAATGATTCAGGTCCCGCCTGTCTATATGACAAAGATTGAGACGATACATCGTTATATTGAAGCAGTTGGGCCAGGAGATGCAGCGAGCAAAAAATCACCCAACCTATCAAATATCGATGTAATTGCAGATCCTGCAGCGGCACGTTTGAAAGTAAAATTGGGTACAGGCACAGATACAAAACATTCGAGAGACCTAGATCGGTCGACTGCTGGAGTGAATGGTTTTTCTTTGGGGCAAGCAGGAATAGAGACGATTGTATGCAAGGATCCCTCTGCGAAGGAAAATGACTGTGATGAATATAATAATCAAAACGATCAAATTCAATTAACGGCTTATAGTAAAGACGGTCGGAAGCTTGAAACCAGAAGTTTTAAAATGCGTGTAAATGATTCTCAAAAAGACTTCAAAATCAATGATTATATAAAAGCAAATCCTAAATTGTATGGTAAGCCAGTATCTCTTTACGACTTTATGGCTTCACCTGCTTTGCTTAATAGTATTATGGAGGAGACAACTCTTAGTAAATTGAATGACTTTGGTGTTGTATATTCAGTGGGGAACTTGGCGACAGTTGAAAATCGTGAACAATTCGATATGGCCATAAAAAATACAAGGCTTAAAAAAATTGAATTAGGAAATACAGTGTTAGAAAGTACGGTGCAAAGACCTGTAAAAATAGCTCGCGATGTAACAATCACTGGCGGAATAATTAACGGGGATGTTGAATTAATAAGTGGCGAAGGTGAAAAGTCTACTGCAATTCGTCTTAACGATATGAGAATTAACGGAAAGTTGACTGTAAATGTCGGTAAAGAGGGAACTGCTATTTTAGATAAAGTTACAGTAGGTACAGAAGATGAAAAATCACTAACTATATTTGAAAGCGGCGGAATTAACTCCATCCACTTGAATGAATTCATCTCACATGGCGGAGTGAGTATAGAAAATATAACTCCCCTTCGTATTGTTACAACTAATACTATTAATACTATGCCTTTACATTTCTTATATAATGCTAAATCAGCAGTTAATTTAGAAGTGGTCAGCGGGTCGATAGACTTAACTAATAATGTTGGAGAACTAAAACAAGAAAACGCATTTACTGTATTTATAAAAGATAAAGATAATGTGAGAGTTGATGAGAAATTTACCGGAGAATATTTCACAATAAATGAAGTAAAAGTCGCCGAAGATGAAATGACTAATGTAACTGTAGCAACCCTATCGGATAATATACCAAAACTCACTATTAATGATTCAATAAACCTTCCATTGACAGATATTATAAAGTTAATTCAAGAAGATTCTATAGTTAAAGTTTTGAATGAAAAAACAATTACTTGGAATGTGAAGGGAAAAGCTGCACATTGGGCGGTAAGTATAGAAGGTCAAAACCTCAATATTAAAGGTGTAACTGATGCTGATCTAGGAGAGAATAATAGTATTATTCTAGAAGCAACGGATGGTGTGACAAGATATCAAATCAATTTAAAGGTAGGAATTGAGCCATAACATTGCAACTGGCAGAGGCATTCAGAAAAGAAAGGGGTGAGTCGATTATGTTCACTCAATTTATTAAAAAAAATACAATGATATATCTGTCACTAACTTTGTTTCTAATTTTATTTGTGAATCCTGCAAATGCACATGGCATCGCTAATCACAAAAATGTACTAGGCGCAGGAAAGAGTCATTTAGTCGTTTTAAAAGAAGACGGTAGTGTGTGGAGTTGGGGTGATCAGACATTCGGCCAGTTGGGCGCAGTGCCAAGTGGCAGTTCGATTGAGCCTGTACCCATCCAAATGGCTAATGGAAAGAGATTATCGGATATTTTAGCGGTTTCGGCGGGGGGGGACTTTACTGTTGCGCTTGATACTAAAGGGGATATTTGGAGCTGGGGACTAAATGATTTAGGCCAATTAGGCAGAGCATCCTCGATGGGCGGCAATGTGGATAAAAACCCTGCTCAGATATCGCTTGCGAACATGATAGATATCTCAGCAGGGGGAGGCCATGTACTTGCAGTTGATCGTCTTGGGAATGTCTGGACCTGGGGATATAACTATTATGGCCAGCTAGGTAGAACGACATCTACCTATTTCTCAGCAGTGCCTGTAAAAGTAGACGGATTAGAAAATGTGGCTGCAGTTGCAGCAGGAAAAGACCACTCAGTTGTATTAAAGATGGACGGTACTGTCTGGACGTGGGGACGTAATACCTTTGGCCAACTTGGATTGGGTCAGACAATGGATTACAACGTTGAACCGAAACAAATTAGCGGACTAAGTGAAATAATTGAAATTGTTGCCGGTGACAATCATACATTAGCTCTAAAACAAGACCGTACGTCCCTGCTCGCTTGGGGCCGTAATTATTATGGCCAGCTTGGAGATGGCGGATATGAAAATAAACTCGTGCCGTTTCAAGTAAAAGGCGTAAGTAATATTCGCTCAGTTGCAGCGGGGGATAACCATACAATAATTGTGAAAGACGACGGCACCGTCTGGCAATGGGGCCGTAATACGAGTGGTATCCAGACTTCACAGACAGCGCCCATTCAAATAAAAGGAATGTCTGATGCAGTGGCGATTGGAGGTGGCGGATACTTAGACAGCTTCACACTAGCAGTAAAATCCGACGGCACCGTCTGGCAATGGGATAAATTATCATCTGATTCTACAACCAAACTGCCAATATTTAAAAAAGTGTCCGGCATTGACGGTGTCATGAAACTGGACGAGTTCCCTTTCGTCCAAGGGGGACAAGTAAAGTTTAAATACATCGGAACCAGTCTGACTGAAGACGTAAAATTGAATGGAAGTTTTAACGATAATGTTGACTTGCAAATGGAACGGAAACCAGGAAACATTTGGGAACTCCAGGTAGAACTGCAGCCAGGACAATACGAATACGGCTTCCGTGTCAACGGGGAATGGACAGTCGATCCGCTCAACCGTGACAAAACGATTGACGACTTCGGACGGACGTTCAGTGTGCTGAAAGTTGCTCCTTACGCAACTGTTGGCCCGATAATTGATCATAAAGAAGTCACGTTCACATACAGCAGCTACGATTATAATCAACAGCTTGAACTGGATGCGGAAACAAAATCTGTTTCAGTCATGGGGAACTTCGGGGATGATTACCACTGGATCGAAATTCCGATGGTCAAGCAGCCGAATAATACTTGGAAAGTATCCAGAACATTAAAGCCCAGAGATTATTTCTATTCATTTGTCGTGCGGGATAAGGAAAGCGGAGCAGTTGCTGTAAAGCGCAATGATCCGCTGAATCCGGGTTTGCAGACAGATTCCCTGACAAATATTTCCCGTAACACATTTGTTGTGGCGGAAAATGTCTTAACGAAGATACCGGTTGCATCGATTACACTCAGCAAAGGCCCTGAAATGGACTTAATTGTAGGGGAGCAGTCGACGTTGACCGCCAGAATCAGTCCGTCAAACGCGACGAATCAACATGTTAACTGGTATTCCAGCAAACCGACCGTTGCGAGTGTGGAAGGCGGTAAAATCACAGCGCATTCCGCTGGAGAAACAACCATTGCAGTAACTTCGGTAGACGGCGGGAAGATTGCGAGCGTCACGGTTGTTGTCAAGCAGCAGGACGGCGCAGTATCTTATCCTCGCATAGGATATAAAACTGAAGATGACCGATTTAATGTGGAGCCTACAAAAGCTTGGAAAATTAACCTCAGCCAAGAACTGGACATCAAGACATTTAATCCAGAATCCGTGTACGTATTAAATGAGTCAGGCGTGAAGATTCCACTTGGTTATCAGGTTTCTAATAAAGGGACCACGATGGAAATTCGATTGCAAAATGGCTATCAGTATAAAAAAGGGGCTACCTACTATCTGTTTATAGAAGATACGGTGAAGTCATCAAACGGTGCCAAATTGAAAGAAAAAGTCCAGATGAAGTTCCAGATTAAATTGTAATCTCACAGCAAAAAGGAGTTGCCCCGGATTGGGAGCAACTCCTTTTTTATCAGTTAATGGTGAATGTTTGCAGTAAAGACTTTTTCAAGAATTCTTTATTTTTTGTATTGCCTTTGAACTGGCGGTCAATATGCAGAGTATACTGTTTCCCGCGGGTGTAAGCTTTTTGTGGAACGACATAAATCGTTTTGCCGTCACTACTCATTTGCAATGCAGCAGCAACTTTTTCATTGGTTGTATCATCTGTAACATAAATCAGGCCGGAGTACAGCGCTTCGCGGTCCACCCGGGCATTGAAATTGATGCTAAGAACTTTGTGCGTATCGTAAGAAGGAATATTTTTGCTCCAGTCAATTGCCGGCGCAGCTTCGAGTGAGGCAATTTGGCTGATTTGATTTCCTTTTACAACGACCGCATATAACTCACCTGATGGCGCCGAAATTTTTTCATCAGGCGTATATTTTGTCCACTTTAGAATGTCAGCAGGTGAAGCTGTAGCTATATATCTGTCTTTTAATGGTTTGTCATTTGACAGGGCGCTGCTTGTGAATGAAATATCTTTACTGCTCGTTGTGTAATAAATTGTACCGGACGTTTCCAGTAAAGCTAACTGCAGCGTATATGACGCACTGCCTGTTGCCGGCGGATTAATGCGCGGCGCACCCACATTGTCAACAAGGGCGTACGTTCCAGGTTCATTAATCAGACTGGTAGTTGCGGTCGCAGCAGCTGCACTTGGCACAGCAACTGTGTACCCATCAACCAGTTTAGCCAATGTCTTAGTTCCTGACTTCGGCAGCTTCAGCTCAATTGGCTGCATAAAGCGTGATAAGTTGCCAAAGCTAATTTCATAGGGGCCGTTTGCCAGCGGTTGCTTCAATGTGAAAGTAGAGTGCCGGGATTCTATCACGTTACTAGCGGGCACATGAGCTTCAGCTTTTTTATCTTTTGTTATAAATGTTACACCATGATCCTTTGCTGTCTCCACTTCAGCAGGGCTTAAGGAAACGGAAGGGGACAGTGGTGTAAGCTCCCCGTCTTTCTCGAGCGGCAGACTGCCAGTCGAACTGTTAGCAGCATGTTTCACTGTAACAGAGTATGTTTTCTCAGTCGTAGTGTTGTTAGCTGAATTTACTACACGGTACAATTTAGGCTGGCCGTCCGAAAAGTCGGTTATCACTGATGGGTTTGGTGTGACCGTCCCAATACTTGTAATGACAGGTGTTAAGCTAGTTAATTTTGCCGTTTTAGGTACAGTAACGGTAATTTTTTCTGCTTTTTGATCAATGACACTGATTGCATCTACTTCCTTAAAGTTAAATGAAGTAATGAGCGCATTGGGTTTTGCATCGCCGAATATGCTGACGTTTACCGGCAGGGAAGGCTGGCTTTCGATGCCGTTTACTGTTTGTGTGACGTAGTAGCCGAAGCCTGCTGGGACGTCTTCAAACGTGAAATTATTTGAATTAGTCACGTTTTTTGATTTTATTAGCTGTCCATATGCATTGTATAAATTTGCTCTTGTTGTAGAGTGAGAATAGATTCCTTGGTTACCGGATTCAGTTTCAGGACTAACTTTGATAGTACTTGAAGTCGCGGTAACAAGTCCCGGTTTTGGTGGTGCTACTGTAATAGTTCTATACTTTGGTAAAGCTTTTGCTCCCCGTGTTGCCACGGCAGTGTATCTGATTTTGTATATGCCAGGTTCATTAGTATTAAACTCAGGGTATTTTATAGAGGTTCCCTTTACATTATAAGAGTTGACGTCCGTATCTTTAAAAACAAGCGTAGAAGTTAAAGAAAGCGGATTCTGTTCATTTGATAAATAATCTTCTGCTGTAATTCCAGGATCTTTAAACTGCTTATTCTTTGTATAATAAGGCTCCAATTCACTATCCAGCGTTAAGTTGATATTTTCAGGGCCGATTAATGTGATATGGGGTTTGTCTATATCTACGACTTCCACTACATTAGATTGGCGGCTTATTTGGGATTTCACTTCTTGTCTAACGAGATATCTTCCTGGCTCTATGTTTTTAAATACATAAGTAGTCTGCCCTGCGTCCAGTTCGACTTTCTTTAAAGGGTCATCAATGTTGTCAGGGAAGACACCATCGTTATTTGCTTTGTAAAGTTTTAGTATAGTTTTATTGGTTTGTGTACTAGGAAAGATATTCGTAACTCCAATTTCACCAACAGCAGCAGTACTGCCTATTGCCATAACAGGTTTTGGCCGCACTGTAACAGTTCTCACTTGTTGTATTGCGGACAGACCCCCAGTGTCTTTTGCATTGTAGAAAATTGTATATTCGCCGGGTTGGCTTGTATTAACAGGACTAGGGTGATACGTAACAATCTTTTCCGCAATTTCAATATTATCGACAGCAGTAAAGCCGGGATCTTTGAATTCATCGCCAACTTCTAAATCTATGTTTATAGCTCCGTCTTTAGCATTTAATATAATTTTGGGAGGAGTTGTATCTTTTATCTCCACACGATCTGAAAATTTACTTTTTACGCCTTCTACTTCTTGAAAGACAAAGTAGCCTTTACCTACGGGGACATCTGGAAACGTATAGGTGTTTTCATTTAAATTTGTAATTTCCCTAATTTTTTGTGCTTTGCTTAAATCATTCGATTCACTAGGGTCTTGATATAAAAACAAGTCTGCATTATTGAATACATTTTCAACGGTAATTGAACCGAACTGGTGTCGTTCGATAGGAGAACTGCCATGATATTCTAACGTATTTACCGTTTTATTAACTTTTATTTTTTCGGGATATACTATAACTTCTCTTATAGCTGTATTATACAATTGTTGATTTTCACAATCGGTTGCTGTGTATATAGCTTTATATTTTCCAGGGTTAGGCTTTTGACCGTTGCCTATGACACCGCCTTCATATTCGATAGAAACGCTAACTTTTAAATTGTTTGCAGGTGCACAAACTAAAGAATCATATCGAATTTCAGATGTAGTACCATTTTTATTAGTTATTTTATAGCCGGGATTGGTATATTCATTTTGTCCCTGAACATTATGAAAAATTTCGTAAATTGGTTTTTCTAATTCAATAGTGGGTTTCTGTTCATTCTTAATAACAACTTCATTCGATATTTCGCTTTTTAAATGGTCCTCAGTTTCTGATTGAATGATCGAGTAAACTCCATCTCTCAATCCCGAAACTGTAGTAGTGGGGCCCACAGCGGTAATTTGTTTATATTCAGCCGAAATTCCCCCCACATTTTCTGCACGATAAATAATTAAATTATTTTTAACTTTCGTTCCTGTAACTTTTATTTCACCTGAATTATTTGCAGCTCCTGAGTCTTTTACCCATTCCAATGTAACTGGAGCAGGGTTTACAGTTATCGCACTAGAATGAATGCTGTTTGCACCATCAATGAAATGAGTTACACTGTAGCTTTTATTTGCATCAATTTTATTAAATATGACTATATTGTTAGCATTAGGTTTTTGTGTTTTATAAGGAACCTGTGAATCTGGTTTGTAAAGATTTACTTCACTACCTGGTATCACATTACTAATAATAATCCTATAGGGTTCTGTAGTAACGTCTCTTTCAGCTAATATAGGTTTAGGTTTTACAGTTATTGCTGGTGAAACTTCAGTCAACTTAGGATTAGAATCTATTTTTTCAGCTCTCACTTCATAAATTCCTGGAGTAACGTCGGGAAAGGAAGTATTTTCATTTAATAAATCTCCTACTCGATTACCAGTACTTTTTTTGTGCAGTGTGATTTTCCAAGCGGAGTTACCGCCATCCATATCAACCTTTATAACACCCTTATTGTCATCACCAGCGACCACGTCATATGTAACCCTGCCAGGAAAACCTTCTGCCACCCCAGGCAACGGCCCAATAGTAGAAAACACTAATAAAAAAGCCATAAATGCAGGGAAAAACTTCTTCATGCTTTTCATTCCTTCCTTATTTAACCTCATAATATTGTGTTTCTATTAATTGATTTGCTTCATTCCATACGTTAATCGTCAGCAAATCGCCTGTAACCAAACCAATCTGTCCTTTAGAAAAGGAATCTGCGCCATCGCGATGAAGTTTAATCTGATTTCCGCTATTAATTGAATAGAAGACAGAAACCACATCGGGCTTTACTTTAACGGAGACGGTAGTGGCAAGTTGATTCATAGTGGCGGAAACGTCTGTTATGTACACTCCAGTCATCTCAAACTCTTTCGTTACCGGCTTGTTTAGCAGCTTGCCAGAAGCAGCTCGAAAACTGGCTGGGATTGTCAGTGTATACCGTTCACCAAACAAGTATGGATTTTTTGGTTTTACTATAACTTTATTCAAATCTGCCGATAGAGAAAGAGACGGCTCATTATTTTTTGACTGTATAGTAATGAGTTCTAAATTGGCTGTTTCATCAGATACGTCATGTGAAAATGTGATTGTCCATGGCTTTTTAGGGGCGGTGATGGGCTCGATACCCGCTGCGTAACTGATTGGATGACTGAACAGACTTGTCAGCAAGAAACTAAGTAACGCGACAGCAGTAATAATACGAAATCGCATAGTCAAATCTCCTTTAATGTGTGTTTGTAGTATGTACATACTGCGAAGAGGCTAAATGCTCTATTTATATTATCGGGAAGGAAGTTGAAAAATGAAGATACATAGGAAAATCATTGCCTTGCTGGCTTTATTGCTCGTTTCATTACTGGTCAGGCAGCCGGAAGGGACAGAAGCAGCTGCAAATCAATCGAATAATAGCTGCGGAATCGAGCGGGGAAGAGACGTTGTTTTTGTCATACAAGATACACCTGGCATGCAGGCGCAAGACCCAAGTCATTCCAGAATCAATGAGGCAATATTCGCAGTAGATCAAGCGGATACATTGGATCGATACGGCGTTGTTGGTTTCAATGAAGCGGTGACGCATTCATTTTCGTTATCATCCAATAAATATCAGGCAAAGGCCGCGCTAAAAAAACTTTTGACAAGTTCCGAAGAAAATGCAAATGATGCAAGTACGGGGCTAGAAAAAGCGATTCGGGATTTATCTGCGACACAATCAGTAAATGATAAAGTCATTGTGCTGATGACAGCAGGAACTTCGATAAACAATGAAAAGATTTTTTCGCTTGCCAATGAAGCATATGAAAAAGATATTCAAATTCACACGATCAGTTTTGGCAGCACACCTTCATCTATTATAGATGAAACGACATTACGAAAGATTTCAAGGATTACAGACGGCAATTTCCATACTGCTGTGAATGCTGCATACTTGAGAGAGGTACTATCCAATTTACGGCAGGAAATTGCCGATTTTCCCGGCCGTGAACTGTACAGCGATTGGACATTGACAAGTGATGTGACTGAGCCGAGAGGATTGCTGGTGCATGAAAATGTAAAAGTTGATTTGAATGGCTATAACTTAACTGTAACGGATGATTTAGTCCTGCTGAAATGTACAGAAATCCGGGCTGTAAACGGCGCTGTGATCAAGGCCAAGAAGCTGGATCAAAAAACAGGTTCAAGCATTAGACTGAATAACAGCCAGCTGAATGTAACAGAAAATGTCACGCAAGACGGCTCCATTGTAGTGAATGGAAATTATAAAAATTCGGCTGCACCTGAACTTGTGCTCGCATCTTATACCCAGCGGATTCATGGATATTTAAATCTCAACGGACAGGAAGCAATCATTTCATCACCGATTCTGCAAGAAGGCCGTATAGATCTGAATGGCGGAACATTCCATGCGAAAAATAATTTGGAACAAAAAGGCCGCTTTAATGTGCAGGAAGGCAAACTTCAAGTAGACGGCAATCTGACAATCAACGGCGGACCGTTACTTGACGATGCGTATATGGAGAATAAATCTCTGGATGCAGGCGGCGGATTGGTGCAAGTTGGATCTAAAGAATCCATGGAGATGACCAATAATAAAGGTCACGTCAGACAAGCCGGCGGGCAGTTATTCGTTAATCATGGAACGGTCAAAATTTATGGAGACTATACGATTTCCGATGGCTGGCTGACAATGATCAAAGGTTCGATGGATACTTCGACACCGCAATACGGTGAAGGCGACGGGGATTTTGTACATGTTTTTGGGGATTTCTCCACAGCGAGTAAACGAAACCATGCCACGCGAACGTATATACATCTGGGCAAGCCAATGAATGACCAAGGGCATTTGACGGATGGCGTGCTGAAAATCGAAGGTACATTTACTCAATCCGGTGACGGGGAAGGACATCCAATTTATTCGGATAGAATGCTGCAGTACGAAAAAGACTACAGCCGCTATAATTTCCATGCGGAAGGCAGACATAAAGTAGCGCTGATGAACAAAGGGAAAATCCGGGCTCAGGCAAAAGGATTTACTTTTAACTTACTCGAGCTGCATGGCAATTTGTCCGATTACCCGACAGACCCCTATGTACGATGGAATAAGCTGAATGAAGTCGTAAAATCAGCCAATTCAAATTTAGCCAGTCTGTCGATTAACGACAAAGCAGTGCCAGGCTTCACACCGGCTGTCAGAAATTATTTCAGATTTGAAGTGCCGGCAGATGACTATCCGGCAGGCGGAGTTCAAACACTCAAAGTGGATGCGCGCCCGCAGGACCGTAATGCAATCGTTGATATTTTAGACAGAACGCTGTCTTCTGATGGCACGGGAGAAGTGAAAGTACAAGTTACTGCGGTGGACGGTACGAAAAGCGTCTATACAGTGGAAGTGAAGATAGGGCCTGGGTCAGGCGGAAAGGTCACTTCTATAAAATTGGATAGAAATGAAATCGTCTTTACCGAAAATGATAGGGGAACTTATAATCCTGAGAAAATTGTTATTGGATATACAGTGTATCCGACGAATGCAACGAATCAGCAAGTCAGCTGGACATCAACCAACCCGGCCGTTGCAACTGTCACCCCAAGCGGAATTGTGACACCCCATATGAAAGGGGAAACTAGCATTGTGGCGACAACAGCAGATGGCGGTTTGATTGATACAGCTGCGGTGAAAGTATTAGGTCAGAACGATTTGCTGCAAGGAATTAAGACGCTTGAAGATTTTGTCAGCGATAATGACCGCTTTGACAAAATTATGGGTGGTCTGTACGACGTAGATAAAATCGGGATTGTCGTGCCGGGAAATTACATCAAAAAATTAACATTTACAAATCCAGGCATGTTATCAGGCGGAACGATAGAAACGGACAGTGGAACGGCGCGTGTCGAAGTCCGTATTAACGGCATTACATTGGGAGCGAACAAGGCCGGCAATAATTTCATATTTAATCGTGCATCTATGAAAGTTACTGATTATGTAGAAGTTATCGCCTATGATGCTGTATCCAATGAACTCGAGCGGATCGGAACGACTTATCCGGTGAACTTCACGTTAACTTCCGGCGTGTCGCCTGGTTATTACTCAATTAAAACTCTTTTAGAAAACCAGATTTTATTCAATCAAATACTGGAAGAATACTCACCTAAACAGCTGCGATTTTCTGCCAGATGATGAAAAGGAGGCAGGGCGTGCATTGGCACGCCCGTACATAATCTATGAAAAAAATAAGGATTCTACTGATGTTCAGCATGTTATTACTGTTTATCCCGATTACATCGGCAAAAGCGACTGTGAAACAAACTGCGGTCGGTGTGTCATCGGCTTTTATTGAAAGAAGCGGCTCCGCAACATTGTCTGTATTTATCAGCAGTGATGAGAAAATTGCAGGCGGTTCATTCGATATAATTTATAATCCGGAACAATTACGAATTAATGCCTCGGATGTCAAAATGACAGACACGTTGTCTGACTATCTATCCTCTGCGGGAAGCGATGCGGCAGGAAAAGTTTCCATGTCGTTTGCAAAATCCAGCGGCAGTTTGATTGATGGGACTGTAATGGAAGTGAAAGCTACAGTACTCTCTGCGGGTTATGGGAATATACACAATCTAACACTGCAAAACGTTGAATTATATAATGAACAGGGAAAGCGTATTACAACTCAATTAATAAATGGACAAATTAAACCGTTCGATGGCAAAGAGTCCACTCATCCAAATTCAGTTACAGTGGATAAGCCATGGCTTATTACATTAAACAAGCCTTACAACCCAGCGACATTGAACACAAGTGCTGTCAGTTTAAAGCGAGGATCCGCCGATTTTCCTTTTGAATTAGAATTAGTCAATGCCACACAGTTTCGGGTGAAGCCGATCGGATCATATATACGTTCTACGTATACATTAGAAATTACGGACCAGCTTCGTTCAATGAACGGTGCGAAACTAAATCAGCCAGTACGGCTTAAATTTAAGGTGAATTGAGGTGAGGGATATGAAAAATTTAATGAATAAAGTCTTATTACTTCTGCTAGTGATGGGCGCAGTCGCGGTGTCAGGTCTTAATACAGAGTCAACATATGCGGAGATACTGGAAGTCGGTGAAAGCCGTTCACTTGGTACAACAGTAGAAGTGCCGGTTACCATTCGGGACACATCGTATTTGACGTCAGCCAACTTTGTGATAACGGGGCCTATTGCGGGGAAGGGAATTACGTTGAAAAGTTTCCGTCCGTCATCAGCCTTTGACGATCAAAAGTTTCGGACGAGATCGGTAATCACAAATAATACATTAGATTTAAACTTCTTGCCGATTTCAGGAAAAGAAGAACGTTTAGTGGGAAATAAAATCCTGGTAGGCCATTTAGTGTATGAACTCTCCTCTTCTTTTAAAGCTGGCGATTCTGCCGATCTCTCCATCACATCGTTAAATATGAAAGGCCGTTTAAATCAGGACGTCATTGTGACACCAATGAACGGAAAAATCGTACGTAAAATGCCTGTCGGTGACGTTGTAGGAAACAATAAACCTACTGCCGCAGCGGCTATTCGGATTTTACAGCATTTGAATGATCCAATTACAGATCGGGAAGCTTTCTTATCCGCTGATGTAAATGGAGATGGAGTATTGACTCAAGAAGACGCCCAAATCATTTTGGACTATGTTGCAGACAAGCGCTCTACATTCTTGGCAGTTCAGTCGAAAGAGCTTGACAATGCGGTATTAAAAAGCGAATACAGTGGGCATGTATCTGCAATGAATGGTCGCGCCCCATATACATACAAGCGGTCAGGTTCCTTTCCGGCAGGCCTGACATTGGATGAAAAGACAGGGCAAATTACTGGCACACCGACACGTGCAGGAACATTCGTTTTTGATATTCAAGTAACTGACGCAGTTGGCGACACAGAAAAGCGGAAATTCAGCATGCAGGTCATTGATTCCAACATCATGTCCGTTGAAAAGCCATTGCCAATCAACGTCAAGCTGAATGGAATACCTGAACTTCCTTCAACTGTACAGGTCACGTATAAAGACAAAACAACAGGTAAAGAAGCGGTCAGCTGGGAGCCGGTTGATACATCGAAAATCGGCACCGTGATTGCGAAAGGAAAAATCGGGGACAGCGGATTTACGGTAAGTGCAGAGGTTAATGTCGTATCGGCAAATTACCTGAACGGCATAAAAGTCGCCTATGTGCAGTTCTTGAACCTTCATACGATTGAAGTCGATGTATCGGAGGATGTTTATAAGGTAACTGTTAATAATACGTATAATATGCACTTTGAAGGCGATAAAAAATTCACCTTAATCAGCTCGAATTTCCCGGCCAATTCAACTGTCACATTCCGTATGTATGATAAATACGGAAATCTGCTTGAAACAAAGCAGCAAGTGCTAAAGCCTAATTAATGATGCGCAGCCATCTTCTCTGACCGATTGATAATCAGAGAAGATGGCTTTTTTCTGTGATAGTATAGAAAGAAACGTCCAAGGGAGGCCGATCACATGAATCATTCACAAGAGAAACACGTGCTGATCTACGGGGATATTTTTGTAGACTATATTGCAACAGATGAAACGAATAAAGAGTTTTCGACGTTCCTTGGCGGCGCAACGGTTAATGTGGCGGCGGGTGTTTCACGTCTTGGCGCTAAATCTTCATTGATCACCGTTTTTGGAGAGGACGAAGACTCCGTATTTGCAGAAAATGAGCTTCGTCATGAAGGTGTCGATTTAACTTTTGCAGTCCGTGTGCCCGAAAAGAAAGTAAATCGCGTTTATGTTCATTTAACGCCGGAGCGCGACCGGGTATTTGCGAATTATGCAGATGACACGCCTAATATCCAGGTGAAGCCGGAAGACTTACAGGAACAGGCTTTCCAAAACGCCTCCATTTTGCATATATGTTCGGGCACCATGTTTCAGCCGACTGCCCATGCAACGACAAAAAAGGCTGTGGAACTGGCAAAAGCAAATGGCGTATATCTTTCATTCGATCCCAATGTGCGGCCGCTGCGCTGGGAAAGTGAAGACATCTGCCGACAGACGATTCTGCCGTTTTTAGAGCAGACAGATCTATTGAAGCTGACGGAGGAAGAGCTGCTTTTCCTGTTTGAAGAGTCCGATGTGGAAAAGGCTTTAGAGCGTCTGGCCGTCTATCAGATCCCTGTAGTTATGATGACGCTTGGGGAGTCGGGGACGCTTGCGATTATTCAAGGGGTGCGCCGGCATGTGGCAGTGGAGCCGATTGAGCCTGTAGATACAACGGGCGCGGGAGATGCGTTCATAGCGGGTGTGCTTCGCGGCCTTCATTTGCATGGCAGACCTGACACCCTGGAAGATATGCTTTCCCACATCCAATTCGGCAATCAAATGGGGGCGCTATGTGCAATGAAGCCAGGTGCCCTGTCCGCCATGCCGCATGCGAATGAACTGGATTGACGCTGCAGATCGTGTGTGTGATCAATGTGCGTGTCGAAGCGCTCATACCCCATCCGCCCGCGCTCATAGTCCGCAGCCAAGCGCTCATAGCTCATCCGCATGCGCTCATAGTCCGCGGCCAAGCGCTCAATCAGGCGGGCTCACCGCTCATAGCCCTCGGTCAACCGCTCATACCTCATCCGCATGCGCTCATAGTCCGCGGCCAAGCGCTCAATCAGGCGGGCTCACCGCTCATAGCCCGCGGTCAAGCGCTCATACCCCATCCGCATGCGCTCATAGCCCGCGGTCAAGCGCTCATACCCCATCCGCATGCGCTCATAACCCGCGGCCAAGCGCTCATACCTCATCCGCCCGCGCTCATAGCCCTCGGCCAACCGCTCATACCTCATCCGCAACCGCTCTAACAGAAGAAAATCGGCAAAATAAAATGAAAAAAATGTACACGTTGCGCCTGTGTACATTTTCTTCATGTCTTCATGAACTGTATCTGATGGTACAAATCTCAGAGACGTCAATTTCCAGCACGCCGGGATCACCGAAAGGCTGGAAGTGTACCAAGTAACTTTTTCGGTCATATTGTAAGTAGTAGCCGTTATGCTGAAACTCTTTTGAATCTTTTAATGTAATCTCAACAGGCGCTCCCATCGTCAAATCCGCCAATATATGAATAATCTTTTTTTCATCATAACAACGCATTTTTCTTGCAGGAATATACGATGAGTCACAATGTCTGCAAGGCCTGAATTTTCTTGATGACATACTAATCTGCACCTCCTTCTCTCTTTAGCGTATGTTGAAAATTGAGAGTGGACTGTGCCGCTTCATTGTATGTTCCAGGGATTTTTAATAAAAATGCGGTCTGCATAGAAGATATAGCGAAATATGTCTTTTGAATCATGCCGTATGATATGATTTGGGAAGCAAAGCAGCGGGAAATATGCTAGAACAGATTAGGGAGTTCATTTCAATATGTACAGACGAACTGGACAGGTGGCTGGTGTGACAGCGCGGCTATTGTAATATGCTATACTTCTCCTAGAAAAGGTGGGAAATGCTATGGAACATAAAAATTCGGAGCGCTTTTTGGTTGCGTATAATCGGATTGATAAAGCACTAATGAAAATCACGGACCTGCCGAGTCATTTCTCTTTTTCCAAGAAAATTGACAGGGCGAAATCGCAAAATGCTGTGGTGGCGCGATATGAAGATGAACTGCGTGAATACGGCAGTTTGCGTAACGCCATTGTACATAACCGGACGGGATTTGATTATGCTATAGCCGAGCCGCATGATGAAATTGTGAAATTAATTGAGAATATTGATGAAAAATTATCGAACCCGGTGACAGTGAAAGATTTATTTTCGAGAAAAGTGCATACTGTGCAGGCGGAAGAATCACTGGCTGCCGGTCTGCGGTTAATCAAAGAGAAAAAGTTCAATCAGCTGCCGATTTATCAAAAAGGGCGATTTATCGGTCTAATTACCGCGAATGGCATTATGAACTGGCTGGCAGATCAAGACAGCGACAGCATTTCCCGGGAAATACCGACATTATTAGATGTATATAATCACGAAAAAAGAAGAAAAACCTATCGTTTCGTCAAAAGCGACATGTCGGTTTATGAAGCAGAGGGCTATTTTAGGAAATCTATTACGTCGGCCCAAGGTCTTGAAGCGCTGTTGATCACGGAACATGGCGGCAAAGATGAAAAATTGATTGGTATTATTACGCCGTTAGATTTATTAAAGCTCGATTTATAATGGAAGGCGGAAAAGGTGAAATTGATGGATGTTGAACATGAAGACTCAGTGTACAAGCCTGCTATTCATTTCCAGGGTGTCTCATTTGAAGCGGGAAATACGAAAATTTTAGAGGACATTACCGGGTCTTTTCCTGCAGAACAAATCACAGTATTAGTCGGACCATCCGGCGCAGGGAAGACGACGTTATTAAAGATGTGCAACGGATTGGTGAGTCCGACAAGCGGGCAAATTTTACTCGAAGGACAGGAAATCGACAAGTTATCTCCTATTGAGCTGCGGCGACAGGCTGGTATGGTGCTGCAGAATTCGCCGATGATTGCGGGAAGCGTCTATGATAATTTGGCATTGCCGCTGCGTCTGCAAGGGAAAACGCTGAGTAAAGAAAGGGCATTGGATATATTGGATCAAGTAGGTCTTGAACAGACGTATTTGGAACGTGACAGCCGAAACTTGTCAGGCGGTCAGCAGCAGAAAGTGTCGATTGCCCGCACACTGCTGAATGAATCGAAAATTTTATTGATGGATGAGATTACATCCGCACTCGATCCGTCTTCATTGAATGAAGTGGAGGACTTAATTTGGAGATTGTATAAAGAGCGGGGGATCACTGTGGTTTGGATCACACATAATCTGGAACAGGCCAAACGCATGGGACAGTATGCATGGATCATGGTGGACGGAAAATTGGTGGAAGCGGGGGAAATATCGGTGCTTGAGCATTCAGATATACCATCAGTTGACCGTTTCTTGAAAGGAGATTTCTCATGAGTACGACTGCCTTATTCCTGACGCTCATTTTTGTGCTCATTCCGCTCGTATTGTCAAAAACACTCGGGCTGCAGCTGGAGAAAGACACTATCATTGCGACAGTCCGTTCCATAGTCCAGCTTGTGGCGGTCGGCTTCGTATTAAAATTCGTTTTCGATTCGGAAAGCTATCTCTTCATTTTCCTGATGGTCGTATTGATTATTGCGGCGGCTGTTCAAAATGCGCGCAAAAAAGGGCAGCAAATTAAAGGAATCACTTGGAAGCTTATTGTGACATTCGTATTTTTGGAAGTCTTGACGCAAGGGATTTTGCTTGGTTTCCATATCGTTCCCGCGACTGCGCAATATATTATTTCATTGACGGGCATGGTGATCGGTAACTCCATGGTGCTGGCGATTTTATTCCTTAATCGCTTTGTGGCTGAAGTGGAAACACACCGTTCAGAAAGTGAATTAATTCTGTCTCTTGGCGGCACGCCGAAGCAGGCGATTCATAAGCAGCTCATCCGTTCTATTCAGGCGAGTATGATTCCGACGATAGAAAGTCAGAAAACGATGGGTCTTGTACAATTGCCCGGTATGATGAGCGGACAGATTATTGCAGGTGCCGATCCGCTTGAAGCGGTGCAGTTTCAGTTATTAGTCATTTTCTTATTGCTGACTACTGCGGCAATGACAAGTGTCTGTTTGGGGCTGCTTTCCTATCCCACACTGTTTAATGAACGGATGCAGATGATTCAGCAGGAAGAGCACTCGAAGTAATTATTTTTCGAGTGCTTTCGATAGGGGATAAATGCCGATACTTTGAACAACGAGTGACAGTAAAACTACCGCAAAACCTAATGAAACTAACGCATCCGCCGACTGATCGGCGGCATCTGCCAAACTGAGCAACAGGAAAATCGACATTGTACCGCGAATGCCGGCCCATGACAGAAGGGCGGCTTTTTTGACGTTCAATAACTTTCGGTACCCTGAAAATAACTGCATCGTTCCCGCAATGACGATAAACCGTGTGATGATCGACACGATGAAAATCCCGATCGCCAGCAGCCAATTGGAGAATGGCAACAGATAGTCTGCCGCTGTGATTCCGATGACTAAAAATAATACAGACAGCAGCCCGGGCTCCGCCACTTCCCAAAATCCGTTTAATGATTCCCTGTGCAGCTCTTCATCATCAGCCCGGCTAAGTTCTCCTGACAGCATAATACCCGCGGCGACCGTCGCAAGTACACCAGAAAACCCGAAAGCTTCCGCTGCATGAAATGCCCCGTATGCGATGATAATGCTGAGAAGCACTTGATTCTCACGGTGTGAAGACAGATGAATCGCTTTACTGACGAGCCAGCCCGCGATGAGTCCGGTTGCAACGCCGCCGACAGATACAGACAAGAATTCCCCGACAAACGGCCAAAACTCAAACTCCTGCTGTTTCGTGAACATCGTCAACAGCACAGTGAACAGCACTACGCTCGTACCGTCATTAATCATCGATTCTCCGTCAACAATTTCAGATACGGAGGGGTCATCCAATGACTTTGCCAATATCGACACGACAGAAACCGGGTCGGTCGGTGTAAGAATCGAAGCAACCAGCAAAGCTCCGACGAGTGAAATCCCGGCATCCGCCCCCATCCAGTATGCGGCAAACCCTAAAATCAGCGCCGTTACAAGCAGCCCGGCCGTACTAAGCGTACCGATAATCCGCGCATGCTTTTTCAGCGACGCCGCAGAGTAGTGATAGGCGGATGCGAACAGCAAGCCGGGCAGGAAAATAGTATAAATCATTTCTTTAGAGACGCTGATAGAAGCAAAGTAGGGAATGAAAGATAATCCGAATCCAATGACTGCCAGAAAGACAGGCAGCGGAAAATTCCGTTGCTTTTTATCGATCGTCATCGCAGCGTATCCGATTGTTAATAAAATTAAGATCTGCACAGCATTCATGCCATCCACACCTTTCTTGATATTCTCTCTCAATGGTTTTATTCCCTTGGTGGAGAGGTTAGAAACGAAAACATCCGTCTTCTTAGCCTAAAACTTTACATAGTACAAAGTATTCATTATGAAAAGTCTATTTGACAATGATTCTCATTATCGATTATAGTAGTAGTAATAAATCTAATTCGATTCATTTCCGGCAGCGATTCATGCAGCAGAGACAAACCATCTCTGTATAAATGGCTTTCGGAATTCCGTCAGCATAAACTGTATATCGTACAAAACCTTGAAAGCAATCTGCCAAAAAATGATTTATTTGAGAGCAGCATGTAAAAGCACACCATTGCTTTGCGAAGCCACTCTTCAAACGCGACCCTCCCTTACTTGCGGACATTCAACAGATTTGCTTTCAAGCCGTTTAATTTGGCTGCTTTCTTTATAGAGAGCAGCTTTTTCTTGTGAAGAAGGAGGGGAGGGTGATGACGACTCTGGCTTTATACGCATTCATCCCCTCCCCGAGCTTCCATAGCACCGATTGCCGCTCATACATTTCGTCAAGCGCTCAATCCATCGCAGCAACCGCTCATAGCTATTGTCTACCGCTCAATCAGCTGGGCTCACCGCTCATAGCCCATGCCGTCGCGCTCATAGTCTCCGTTCAACCGCTCAATCAGCTAGGCTATCCGCTCATAGCCTATGCCCAAGCGCTCATAGTTCCCGTTCAACCGCTCAATCAAGCAGGCTCACCGCTCATAGCCCATGAAGTCGCGCTCATAGCCCATGCCGTCGCGCTCATAGGTCCCGTTCAACCGCTCAATCAGCTAGGCTATCCGCTCATAGTCTCCGCCTAAGCGCTCATACGTCCCGTTCAACCGCTCATACCCCGCAAACATAATCCCCCAAAACCACAAAAAAACCCGCCGCTTCACAAGGAAGCGGCGGGTTCTCACGGTTTAAAACAATAAATGTGCAATACCGGCAATAATAGGCAGCGCAATGATCGTGCGCAACAAGAAAATAATGAGCAAGTCGAAAATGTTCAGGGGAATCTTCGTACCTAAAATCAGTCCGCCGACTTCAGACATGTAAATTAGCTGAATGACCGAGATTGCTGCGATTGTAAACAGCGTGATCGGTGATGTGATTACACCTTCAGCTAAAATAACAGGCAGGAACATATCTGCGAATCCGACGACCATGGTCTGAGCTGCCTCAGACGCTTCAGGTATATGCAGGAAATTCAGCACATATTCAAAAGGCTTTCCGAGAATACGGAAAATGCTTGTGTACTCCGCCATCATTAAAGCGACAGTACCGAATGCCATAACGACCGGTGCTACGCCGAACCACATATCGAGCACATTCTGCATGCCGGCGCGAACGGTCTTCACGACCGAACGCTGCTTGGATGCAGTGTCAAGTGCACTGGTTAACCCCAGTTTAAATACGCTTGTGCCGGGCGGCAGTTTTTCATCATCAGTTGAATACTCCCGGTCGTCGATATACGTATTCTTAATGGAACGTAACGGATAAATTCTTGGCATGATCAGTGCCAGGACCAATCCGGTGAAAAGAACGGTTGCATAAAATGGCAGGAAGTAGTTTCCGAGCCCTACTTTATCGATGATGACCAATGTAAATGTGATCGATACGACCGAGAACGTAGTGGAAATAATCGCCGCTTCACGCTGTGTATAATGACCGTCTTCATACTGCTTGCTAGTCAGCAGGACACCGATTGTTCCGTCTCCAATCCACGAAGCAAGCGCGTCAATGGAAGAGCGTCCGGGCAATTTGAACAGCGGTCGCATAATTTTTACCATCAGCGTACCAAAGAATTCAAGCAAACCAAAATTCAGCAATAAAGGAAGCAGAAATCCTGCAAAGAAGAAGATGCTGAACAGGAATGAAACCAGTCCGTCACCCGCAAGGAGCAGGCCGCCGGTATCTTCACTCCAAATTGCCTCAGTTCCTAATTGATAGACAACCATGACGGCAAACACGGCGCCTATAATCCGGGTAACCGTCCAAAATGGTGTGACTTTAAATAAATTTGTAAAGAATGAAGGCCGTTTCGGATCCTTTGTAACGAATAAATAGAGTACGGATCCAAGTGCCGAAGCGATGATCAAGTACATCATAAGCTGTGGAATAATCGATTCAAGTGAGCCGGCCAGCATATCCGCCAGTTTGGCAATCGGCACTTTCCAGCCCGCTTTAAACGGCAATGGAATCATGAATAATATAATTCCAAGTATGGACGGAATTAAGAACACAAACCATGTGCCGGCAGTATATTTTTTCAAGGTGTTTCGCTCCTTGTATGTAGTCTAGTTGTTGTATATTTATTCATTATACTGTTTACACAGCTGAAGTAAATACTTTAACACAAAATGCAACTTTTCAGTCAGCGGACGTTCCGGATTGAATATGTCTTTACATAAGCATATGATCGGATGAAAGAGTGAGAAGTGGGGGAGAGAGCATGATTGCCGTAATCGGAAGTGCGAATATGGACGTGATTGCAGAAGCGGATCAATTTCCGCTGCAGGGGGAAACCATAAGAGGAAAGAGTTTTCAGACAGCGCCCGGAGGTAAAGGCGCTAATCAGGCGACGGCGTGTGCGCGGCTGGGACAAAGCGTCCGGCTGATCGGTACTGTGGGCTCGGATTCATTTGGAGAAATGATTATAGACAACTTGCAGCAGCAGAAAGTTGACACGTCGGCTGTTCTTCAGGTGGAAGGGCCATCCGGTGTGGCGGTCATTTTATTAACAGAAGGTGATAACCGGATCATTTCTATTCCGGGGGCCAATCATGCACTTACACGCGCGCGGATTGATAGCTTACAGTCTGTCATTCAAGCTAGCCTGCTGGTGATGATGCAACTTGAAATTCCTGCGGAGACGGTGTGGCGGGTACTCGAACTTTGCCGGGTAGCACACGTGCCTGTCATCATGGATCCCGCACCTTCGAGTAGTTTTCAGCTTGATTTCATGCCATACGTGCAGTATTTGACGCCGAATGAAACAGAATGTGCTCAACTGTTCGGCACTTCAATAGAAGAAGCGGTAGCGGCCTATCCGAATCAATTGCTCGTGACGCTCGGCAGTGAAGGTGTTTGTTATCATGACGGTAAGCAGATTGTGCGTGTTCCGGGAATATCTGTGCCCGTCGTGGATACGACAGGCGCGGGGGATACATTTAATGGAGCGCTTGCGAGTCAATTGGTTCAAAAACAAAGCCTGAAGTCTGCCATTCATTTTGCGAATGCGGCTGCTTCATTGGCAGTGGAAAAATTCGGCGCACAGGGCGGTATGCCGAATGAACAGGAAGTGCTTGACAGATTGGCGGATCAGAACGGGTGAAAATGCGATGATACCGCGCACCGGGACAGTCTGAGAATATGCCGGATGGCACGCAACTGTCACCATTTGAATGGAATGTACAGAATCTGACCGTTCCCCCTTTAAATCTTCGAATAAAAGGCGTATGCTATTGCAATAGAGTGGATTATGTGAAAGAAATGGAGGAGGATGTTGGTGGTTTTTGGAGAGAACATCAAAGTCCGTAAACGTATCTTACAGTTGATTGAAGGCTTGACAGATAAGGAGTTTAACGAGACACCATCACATGGCGGCTGGTCCCCAAAGCAGATTGTGGAACATTTAGCATTAATGGAATGCCGGGTTGCTACAAACATCGCGCAAGAACTAAAAAATCCTGACAGTCTGCATGTATTCAAAAAACCGATTGGCGTATCGTCCAGTCCTTTACTCAAAGCGTATTTCTTAGAATACACAGAACCGACAGAAGCGCATCTCTCCATTCCAGAGATAAAAGAGAAGCTGCATGAGTCCAGAAATTTTTTGCTGGATATCTATGAATCTGCAACGGAAACAGAGTTGCGCTGCAAATCACTCAAACATCCGGTTTTTGGTAATGTTCCGCTCATTCAATGGTTCCGTTTCGTCGGCTTCCATGAAAAACGTCATTTACGGCAACTGAAACGTGCTGTCGAGCAAGTGAAATCTGCTTCACGGCCGCTCGTTACATCGTCTAAATAATAAATAGAAAGAACTTGCTGCCTATGCTGGCGCAAGTTCTTTTCTCATTTTACCTTCTATAAGATATACTTTAGCTAACTGTTAAGGGGGAGATAGAATGAATCGTTATCGTTTTGACACACCTGAAAAGCTGCGTGCCTTACTCTGTGAATTGGTCAGCTGGGATAGCCGCACACTGACAGAAGGGGAACGTTTCTTTTCCTGGAAGCTGCAAAATAAGTTAAGCGAACTGACATACTTCACTGAACATCCCGACCAGATCACGCTCCATGATGCAGGTCTTGGACGGCAATCGGTTCATGCCCTATATAAACACCCAGATGCAACAGATACAATTGTGCTGATCAGTCATTTTGATACGGTGCATACCGATGAATACGGAGCGCTTGAACCGCTTGCGTTCTATCCGGAAGAACTGACGAAAAAGCTGACAGAAAACAAAGATTCATTGCCGGAAGCCGCGCGCGCAGATTTGGAATCAGGCAATTATTTATTTGGACGAGGCACGATGGATATGAAAATGGGGCTTGCCCTGCATATTCAGCTGATCGAACGTGCAAGCCTCGAAAAATGGCCAATCAATTTATTGCTGTGCACCGTACCCGACGAAGAAGTGAATTCGGCCGGCATGCGCGCGTCGGTGAAAGAACTTGTGCGTCTGCAGGAGCAGGAGGGCTATCATTATAAACTCTTCCTGAACGGAGAGCCTTCCTTTTCACAGGGCCCTGCGGATACAAAAGAATACATTTATTCCGGAACGATCGGGAAAATCATGCCGTCCGCGTTATTCTACGGCAAGGAAACGCATGTGGGAGAGCCGCTGAAAGGCATCACGGCAGACTATATGGCATCATTTTTAACGCATGCGATGGAATGGAATCCGCTTTTCCGTGAAGTAGACCAGAATGAATCTACTCCCCTTCCGGTGACGCTGATGCAGAGGGACTTGAAGAATCAGTACTCTACACAGACCCCGCAGCGGGCAGCGGCGCTATATAATGTCTTCGTATTCAAACAGACTGCCGCTGAAATTATGGATTTATTCGAACAGGTGGCAAATGAAGCGATGAGTCGATGCAATGAACATTATCAGGCGGTTTGTGATCGTGAATCTGCTGTGCCGATTGGGGAAATCCGTGTGTTGCGTTTTGAAGAGTTGCTGCAATATGCTGTGGGGAAATTGGGAGAGAACGAAGTGCATCGTCTTAAGCAGGAAGTGCTGCTGCAAGACGATCGGGATGACCGGGAGCAGTGCATCCGCATTGTTGATACGCTGATGATGGAGTGTCAGGAACTAGGTCCGGCAACCGTTCTGTTCTATGCCCCGCCGTATTACCCGGCAGTCAATTCATCGCAGGATCCGCTGGTTATCGAGTCGATCGAGTTTTTGCAGGAGCGGGCGCAGATGTTTGATCTGACGCTTGATCAGGTGCATTATTTTAATGGGATTTGTGATTTGAGCTATGTGCATTATAAGGATGAGGCGAGTCATTGGAAGGCGTTTGCGGATAATACGCCGGTGTATGGTGCGACGTATGAGATTCCGTTTGAGGATATGCGGAAGCTGACGGCGCCGGTTTTGAACGTGGGGCCGTTCGGCAAGGATGCGCATCAGAAGACGGAGCGCCTGCATATTGAGAGTGCTTTTAAGGAGATGCCTGTGTTGCTGGAGCAGCTGGTGAAGAAGCTGGCGGGGATGCAGCATCAGCCTAAGTCTAGATAAGGTGTTCCAGCAATGGTGTTGGGTCGTTGCTCGACTTTTTGTCGGGGGTTGTAGTTAGTTAGTGTCCGCTTTTTGGACCCGCGCCGGCACGTGGGGGATTGCCTTTCGTCATGAGCCAGCAGGCGAAAGTGCGCGCCAGTTGTCTCATGACTTCGGCCGACCCCGCAGTTGTGCCTGCGCTGATAAGTGGGAGCTATCCAGGTTGCTGTTTAAAAGAGGTGGAGACCAGTGAATCCTATGTTGTTCTGGCGATGGTGTTGGGTCGTTGCTCGACTTTTTGTCGGGGGTTGTAGTTAGTTAGTGTCCGCTTTTTGGACCCGCGCCGGCACGTGGGGGATTGCCTTTCGTCATGAGCCAGCTGGCGAAAGTGCGCGCCAGTTGTCTCATGACTTCGGCCGACCCCGCAGTTGTGCCTGCGCTGCTGAGTGGGAGCAAGCCAGGTTACTTTTTTAAAAGAGAAGAAGTGCAGCGACAGGCAGACGACTGGTGTATGCTCTGGCAAATGACGTGTCATATTCTGCTTCCTCCTAACTGAACGGAGGCGCCTTACAAGCGGTAGGCGTAGCGATGAGACAGCCAGGCGCACTTCCTGTCTGGCTCATTGCGTAGCCATCCGCCAGCGCCGCAGTGTGTTCAATGCCGTTCTGTCTCTGGTTTTAGTGTCGTTGCTCGACTCATTGTCGGGTGTTGGAGTTTGCAAGTGTCCTCTCTTCGGACCCGCGCCGGCACGTGGGGGATTGCCTTTCGTCATGAGCCAGCTGGCGAAGAGCGTGCCAGTTGTCTCATGACTTCGGCCGACCCCGCAGTTGTGCCTGCGCTGCTGAGTGGGAGCAAGCCAGGTTACTTTTTTAAAAGAGAAGAAGTGCAGTGACTGGTTGCCGACTGGCGTGTGCTTTAGCAAAAGCAGTGTCATTTTCGCTACCCCTTACTGAACGGAGGCGCCTCCCAAGCGGTCGGCGTAGAGATGAGACAGCCAGGTGCACTTCCTGTCTGGCTTATTGCGTAGCCATCCGCCAGCGCCGCAGTGTGTTCAATGCTGTTCTGTCTCTGGTTTTAGTGTCGTTGCTCGACTCATTGTCGGGTGTTGGTGTTAGCAAGTGTCCTCTCTTCGGACCCGCGCCGGCACGTGGGGGATTGCCTTTCGTCATGAGCCAGCTGGCGAAAATCGTGCCAGTTGTCTCATGACTTCGGCCGACCCCGCAGTTGTGCCTGCGCTGCTGAGTGGAAGCAAGCCAGGTTACTTTTTTAAAAGAGAAGAAGTGCAGTGACTGGCAGACGACTTGCGTATGCTTTGGCAAATGAAGTGTCATATTCTGCTTCCCCCTAACTGAACGGAGGCGCCTTACAAGCGGTAGGCGTAGCGATGAGACAGCCAGGCGCACTTCCTGTCTGGCTCATTGCGGAAGCCATCCGCAAGCGCCGCAGTGAGTCCAATGCCGTTTCGCTTCACTTATCACAAAAACGTCAGACGATGTAATCCAGTCGTGATGCAAAAGAGCAAAATCCCTCTGCGCAGCATGTGCCCCTCATCTTTCAAAACCAAAAGCCCAAGTGACTTCCACTTACTGAACGAAGGCGCCTCCCAAGCGGTCGGCTCATTGCGGAAGCTATCCGCCAGCGCCGCAGTGGCTTCAAAGACGTACCCCTTCACTATTTACAATGACCTCAGCCCATGTGAACCAGTTATGAAACAGAAGAGGTGTCCGCAGTCTCGCTCAACCAGTACATAAAAAACAAGCCCCTCCCGGAAGCAGCACGATACGGCTTCTAGGTGGGGCTTGTTTTATGTCAGACGATGCGTCCGACTTCCTGCGACTGGCTTTCCAGGTCGGCGGCAGAGGAGGCGATGGAGCGGAAGTCGTTCATGGCGATTTCGATTTCATTTTGACATTGCACGATATTTTGCTGCGCTAATGACGTGCCATGCGAAATCACGCCGATGTCTGCGGTAATCGTATCTATGCCTTTGCGGACTTCCACGATGGAATCCTGCACATTCCCCGACAGCTTGCGCACTTCTTTAGCCACCACATCAAAACCACGGCCGTATTCACCGGCTCTTGCCGCTTCAATCGCTGCATTGAGCGCCAGCAAGTTCGTCTGACTGGCAATCGCGCGGATAGTTGTGACAATTCCTTGGATATCTGCGGAATGAGCCTCCAAGTTTTGTAATGAACTCGTGTTCTGCTCAGATACTTCTGCAATCCGTTCAATCATCGTCAATAACTCCATACTGCGATTCATCCCCGCATTTGCCTGGCGGCTGAGGTTCTCTGCCATTTCGTGCATTTCATTGACGACTTCGACAATGGTATTTTGCCGTTTGGTTATGTCCGTGGCAATTTTTGTGACGCCGATTACTTTTCTGTGTGTTTCATCAAAAACGGGCATATAGGTAGCTTCCAGCCAAACTCCCGAACCATCTTTTCTTTTTCGCTGAATTTTTCCCTGGTAGCTGATGCCTTTTTGGAAATTGGCCCATTGACGGTCATACGCCTTGCTTTCAAGGAATTCGGGGAAGCATAGTTTCTCATGCTGCATGCCGATCATTTCATCCGGTTCGTAGCCAACTGTATGTGCAAAGTTTTGGTTTACATAAGCAATGCGGTGATCCATGGTAAAGCGAATGATCGCTAAATTTTCTTCCAGCGCCTGAACAACTAATTGATCGGTCACTTGCAAATCGGTAGATTGTACCATGCGGCAGCCCCTTTAGACTTATTATTTTTAGTAAATCTTCTTCTCTCTATTAAAACACAGAGTCAAATGGAATAGAATGCTAATTAAAAATAAAATATGAAGATGGCCTGTCATTCAAATATCCTGTGAGGACAGGAGTCTTCACGGAAGTGCATGTTTTCAACTTATCAATATTTCGGCTATACTAGGGGTAGAAGCAGTTTGAAGATAGGATGTGCCAGGATGAGTCATGTAACTATAGAGAAATTAACTAAAACAGTTGGAGAAAAAACATTATTTCAAAATGTGGAATTCGGCATGCAGAGCGGGGACAAGGTCGGCCTGATTGGGATTAACGGCACCGGCAAGTCCACGTTATTGTCCATTTTAGCGGGAGAGTCGGAAGCGGATTCGATTTCGATGGATCATCCGAATAAATTCCAAATTGCCTATTTACCGCAAGAGCCTGTGGTGAATCCGGAACTGACCGTGATGGAAGCGGTGTTTGAGAGCGATGCCCCCATTATTCGTTTAAACCTGAATTATGAACATGCGCTGCAGAATCTCTCCTCTGATTCTGCTAATCCAGAGTTTCAGGAGCGTTTCTCACACCTGCAGAATGAAATGGATTCGACAGGCGGCTGGGATTTGAATGCACAGGCCCGGACGATACTGATGAAGCTCGGCATTGATATGTTTGATAAGAAAATGGGTGAATTATCAGGGGGACAGCAAAAACGGGTTGCGCTGGCTAAAGTGCTGATTGAACCGGCTGATTTATTGCTGCTGGATGAGCCGACGAACCATCTGGACGTTGCATCGATTCAATGGCTGCAAGATTTTCTGCAAAATGTCCAGGGGGCTGTATTATTCATCACACACGACCGATACTTCCTGGATCAGGTTGCCACACATATTTATGAGCTGGCCGATAAAACACTGTATTCCCATACAGGAAACTATGCAGATTATTTGGAAGCGAAAGCGCTGCGCGAGGAAATGAATGCATCTTCTGAGCAAAAAAACCGTAATCGTTACCGTAATGAATTAAAGTGGATACGCCGTGGAGCGAAGGCCAGATCGACGAAACAGAAAGCGCGAATCGGACGTTTTGAAGAGTTGGAAGAAAAGGTAAAGCAGTCGGATGGCTCATTGGACTTTGATATGGATCTGCAGACGACCCGCCTTGGGAAAAAAGTGCTGGAAATCCGCGATATTACCAAACGGTTTGGAGATAAAGTAATCCTGAATCCGTTTTCTGCCATACTCCAGGCGAAAGAGCGCATAGCGATTGTCGGTCCGAACGGAGTGGGGAAGACGACGCTTCTGCAAATGCTAGACGGAACGATTGAACCCGACTCCGGTGAAGTGGATAGAGGGTCAACTGTGAAGATTGCGCACTTCCATCAGCATATCCCCGCAATGAATGAGAATCAGCGAATCATTGAATATGTCCGTGAAACATCGAATGATATAGAGACAGGCAGCGGTGAGCGGCTGTCTGCGACACAAATGCTGGAACGCTTTCTATTCCCGTCTTCAGCACATGGAACACCGATCGGAAAACTTTCCGGCGGCGAACGGAAACGGCTGTATCTATTGAAACTGCTGATGGAGCAGCCGAACGTTCTATTGCTAGATGAGCCGACGAATGATTTGGATCTTGAAACGCTTTCTGTCCTTGAATCTTTCATTGACACGTTTGCCGGCGTTGTGGTGACGATTTCGCACGACCGCTTTTTCCTGGACCGGATCTCAAGAAAACTATGGATTCTTGACGGGTCGGGAGAAGTGGATGTACGGCTTGGCCTGTATTCCGATTATTTGAATGAAACGCCGGTAAAGGAAGACAAACCATCAGCAAAAGCGGAAATTCCGGCGGTGAAAGAGGAAAAGCCGAAAAAGAAAATGACGTATGCTGAAAAGAAGCAGTGGGAAACGATTGAATCGGATATTGAGATGCTCGAACAGAAAATTGCCGAGACAGAACAGCAGATGCTGACAGCCGGATCAGACTATGATCAACTTCGCAAGCTCGACGAACAGCTCGTGACACTCAATAACGAATATGAAGAATTGATTGAGCGCTGGTCTTATTTGCAGGAACTGGCCGACTAATGAATTGGAGGAGATTTTCTTGAAAATAAAATCGATTGAACCGACGCCAAGTCCAAATTCCATGAAAATTGTAATGGACACATCATTGCCGGACGGAACGAGTCATAACTATAAAAAGAAAGACGAAGCCCAGGCGCCTGAACCCATTCGTTCTCTTTTGGCGATCCACGGCATTAAAGGAATCTATCACGTCATGGACTTCATGGCGGTTGAACGAATCGGGAATGTTCCATGGGAATCAATACTTGCGGAAGTCCGCGCGATTTTAAATGAAGAAGATGGAACTTCGGAGCAAGCAGAAGAACCGCAAATAGATGAACATTTCGGTGAAGTGTATGTTCATGTCCAAACGTATAAGGAGATTCCGCTGCAGGTGAAAGTGTTCAACAGCGACGCCGAAGCCCGCTTTGGTTTGAGTGATCGTTTCGTTCAGGCGATGGAAACAGTACATCATTCGGAAGTGGAGAATTATATTTTGCTTCGTAAATGGGCTGATTACGGAATCCGCTATGGTGAATTGCAGGAAGTCGGCGACCAAGTCGTACAGGAACTGGAAGCTGCCTACCCTCAAGAACGTCTTCAGGAACTGGTGGAAAAAGCCGAGAAAGCAGACGAAGAAACAAAAGTACGGGGGCAAAAAGTGACAGTTGCTGAATTTAGCGTACCCGAATGGGAAACGCGGTTTCAGCTGCTTGATCAAATGCCTGACCCTGACGTATCTGATTATCCCGTGCTGACTCTTGCGCTTGAAGATGAGAAAATGTCGATCCGCAGACTCGCTACGGTATATCTTGGAATGATTGAAGACGAATCGGTCATTCCGTATATCGAAAAAGCACTGGAAGATAAAAGCTGGGCCGTTCGCCGTACAGCGGCAGACTGCATGAGTGATCTCGGCTATACAGGCTTTGAGCCCGCAGCAATCCGTCTGCTGCAGGATAAAAACAAGCTGGTCCGCTGGCGGGCAGCGATGTTCCTGTATGAAACCGGAACGGAACGCGCGCTGCCGGCATTGCATGAAGCAGAAAACGATACAGAGTTTGAAGTCAAACTGCAAGTTCGCATGGCTATTGCCCGCATAGAAGAGGGCGAGGAAGCACAAGGTTCTATTTGGCGGCAAATGACTGAACGAAGTAAATAAACTGGTAAAAGCCTTTGAAATCTATCGATGATTTCAAAGGCTTTTTTGTATGAAACTATTGACAGAGAATTTAAACAGGTATATGATGAAAGTAGATATTCGGAAAGGCATTCCGATAATCGTAAAAGAAATGTATATTGTGCGGCAGTAGAAGAATGGAGGGTTTTTATAATGTTCAACCTGGCTATTAAAAACACGGATGCTTTAAGGCCGGCATCTGAAGTAATGGACATCCGACGACTTGGCGTAATGCGTTCAACAAGTCTCAGCTTTTTACGCATTATGGTACGTAAAATGATGAATCAGGCTTGGGAGATTAAGCAGACCGCTTTTAATTTAGATGATGAAGGTTACGGAGATGCGCTGTATAGTATCACTACCCCGCAAGGACAGTATACATTTGTCGCATTATCCCGTGAAATCAGCGAAGAAACACGCAGTGACCGCGTGATTTCAGAAAGATGGGATGTTACATTTGCGCTTTGCGATGGACTGATTTCCGATAAAAAATTAAAACGAATGAAACAGGAACTTCCGAAACAGGAAATGGGCAGAGGAGATGTCACAGATCTCGTTTGGTCCAGAGCCAATAAAAGTGAGCGGGTTTTTTCTCATGTAGTGGAAGCCCTGTCACAGGGTGAACAGCCTGATGCAGAATTTATCTATGACATTGGCTATCTGTTCCGCACGACTGCGGTATACGGAAATGGGAAATTCGGCATTGCCCCTTACGAACATATGAAAGATAACCATACGTTCAGCGGTGCCTATCAATCACAAATGTTCGCAGTTTACATGCTGCGCCATTTCAGCTTTGAACTGGTTGAACATATTGCACGGAGAAAGAATCCCAATGCGGCTGTACTGAAGCCTGAACTTAAAAAACTGCTCGGTACGGGGAATGCAACAGGACTCGGGATGGTGCCTTACTTAATTTCACATCCGAAACTGCTTCACCAGTGGATTTGGATTCGTGAAGTTGCCTTGGCGCGTGCGAAAAAAATGCAGCCGACAGCAGACGATTGCAAACGCTTCATGAAGAAGTTGGAGCAAGTGCGTATTTTCTTTGAAGATGCTCCTGTTCCGCAAATGGAAGTATTTGCGAATCCGAGAGACTTGGCGAAAGAAGTCAAAGAGATTATCAATTTACTGAATACTATTTGTGCAAATATAGAGATGTCAGGGAAAGCTGCAGACAATATCTGGATTGATTTCACAGATCAGGTGAAAGACCAGTTCACAATGGAAGCACATGAATTGATCAATGCGGAATTGATTGAACTGTACCCTGAAGTGCTTGTCGATTTGGAACGTCAGACGAATGCGGACGACGGACTTCATTTAATTCCGGAAATGTCGATCGGCGCATTGCGCAGCATTCTCAAAGAGCAATATCAGTGGGCATTTGAGTATGACTTTACACAGCCTGAGTCCAGACACTATTTCTGGTACCGTTCTGCGGAAAAGGAAGAACCGCGTATTGGGGAACGTGGAATCGACCCGGGTGACGAACTGTATATGCCGATGAATATTGCGGAACAGGTCCAGCAGCTCGCAGCAGAAATGGAGACGGTGCCTGATGATCAAAATGTAGCCGCTTTCCTGCTGAAAAAGCCGGAATTCCGGGGAATCGTCAGAAGAATGCAGTCACTTGACGGGCTGGAGTACGGAGAAATACGAGCCAATTTGACGGGTAAAGAGTTACTCCCTGTCTATCTGCTGCGCTGTAAATTAGCACTTTACGGAGCGGAGCGCTATGACCCGAAATCTAATCGCTGGGTGCGGATTACGTTATTCCAAGGTGCGCCGTTAGTCGAAGAGATCGGCAAGACGCCATTCCAGGACGATTGGTTCTATCCATTATTACCGAAAGCGGAGGAGATCAAATGACTGTCGATATGAAAGATATGATTGTAATAGATGCGCTGGAACTCAGTAAATGGGACCGCGATTTCGTTATTATGCTGCAAAAAGGCGGAGTAACATGTGTGCACGCCTGCGTGGGTCTGTGGGAAAATGCGCGTGAAACATTAAGTAAAGTAGGAGAATGGCACCGCTTTTTCAAAGATCACAGCGATTTGATCTTACCTGTAAAAACAGGCGCAGATATTGAAACAGCAAAACGTACAGGCAAACTGGGGATTATCCTGGGAGCGCAGAACACATCAGCTTTAGAAGATGAGCTGGGACTTGTATCTGTATTCAATGAACTGGGCGTAAAAATTATGCAGCTGACATACAACAATCAGAACTTGATCGGCAGCAGCTGTTATGAGGAAACAGATCCGGGTCTTTCACGTTTCGGTAAAAACGTAATAGCGGAAATGAACCGTGTCGGAATGGTAATTGACTTATCACACGTTGGAACAAAAACATCCCTTGATACTTTGGCGCTTTCAAGCCGTCCGGTTGCGATCACACATGCAAATCCTGATTGGATCTATCCTTCAAAACGTAATAAGTCAGAAGAAATTCTGTCTGCGTTACGTGAAAATAAAGGAGTACTTGGTGTTTGTGCGTATCCTCACCTGATTAATGGCGCGGCTACTACTCTTGAGGAATTCTGTGATATGATCTCCCGTACGGCTGATTTCATGGGAATTGATCACGTAGGCATCGGGACAGACTTGACACATAATATGTCTACAGATTTCCTTGCATGGATGCGAATGGGACGCTGGACACATGAAATTGATTACGGTGCAGGTTCCAAAGCGAGCCCGGGATGGCCGGATTGGCCGGAATGGTTCCAGACGCCGGATGACTTCCCGAATATCGCGGATGGTTTGGAAGCCCGCGGCATGACGTATGAAGAGATTTCCAAAATCATGGGCGGTAACTGGCACCGGTTCTTTGCGGAAGGATTTAAGTCAGAGAAGGAGTTGGAGAAATGCGCGTCTCTCACTTAGAATTATATACTCACTGTAAAAAAATCTTCCAGGCCCTGGGAGTTCCTTACGGCTATGCAGAAGAAGGCGCAGAAACAGTTGCGAATGCAGAATTCCTTGGATTATACGGCCTGCAGCAGCTTTCTGATGAATTGCAGGATTTGCAGGGAGAGTTCGAAGAGCTTGAAATACTGAATGAATCTGATAATGTGACCGTTATAGACGGCGGTAAACAAAGCGGCATGCTGCTCGGAAAAGCGTGTGCAGATTATGTCATTGCCCGTTTGCAGAACCAGCCATGCGCTGCTGTTTGTGTGCGTGACACCAGACCGTCCCGCGTACTTGTGCAGCAGGCGATGTATATATCGCGAAAAGGGCTGGCCAGCATTATTGTATATAAGAAGCCAAGTCATTCTTCACTGATTATTTCATCACCTAATTCATTGTTCCCGATCATGATTCATAAGCGCAATAATGAAGATATCATGGAAGGAATCAATAAGGAGTTAGGGCTGACAGGAGACAGCAAACTGAAGTTGCCAGCAGTGACGACGAGGTTCTGTATATTTGGCACGACCAACATAGAGCAAATCGATGAATTGATGGATAGATTCCAGGACACAATAGACACGTCCTATATTTTGACTACAACAGATGATTTTGAGCAGAGATGGGAATCGGCCTGGCAGTTTGGCACAGAAGTCAACCGCGAACTATGGCTCGATCTCAATGAAACCGGCAAGCAGATATTAGTGGAGTCAACAGATCAATCGCGCGAACGCGGCGCAGGAGAATTGGCGTAAACAGAAATTTACCAGCTGGAGGAGAATATACATGATGACAGTTACAAACGAAGTAAAAGTATTGAAGAACTATATTAACGGTGAGTGGGTTGAAACTTCTGGAACAGATATGCTTGAAATCAAAAACCCTGCAAACACGGACGAGCTGATCGTAAAGGTGCAGCAGTCCAATGCAGACGATGCGCAGGCAGCAATCGAAGCGGCAGAAAAAGCATTCCCGGAGTGGAGCAAGACACCGTCACCGGCAAGAGGCGAGTATTTATTCAAAATCGCAGCGATCATGGAAGAAGAAGCAGATGAAATCGCACGCGTTATCGTAAAAGAAGAAGGGAAAACATACGCGGATGCGCTAAAAGAAGTAAATTACGCAGCTGGTATCGTCAAGTTCTATGCAGGCGAAGGGCGCCGCATGACGGGACGCATCGTTGAATCGGATATGCCAGGCGTACAAATCGAATTGCATAAAGAAGCACTGGGCGTTGTATTGGTTGTTACACCTTGGAACTTCCCATTATCGATTCCGGCTTGGAAAATTGCTCCGGCCATCCTTAGCGGTAACACAGTTGTATTAAAAGCATCTTCTGAAACACCATTGACTGCACAAAAATTCATTGAAATTGTTGAACGTGCGGGCGTTCCTGCAGGCGTAGTCAACCAATTGGTGGGACCAGGCCGTCTGGTGACAGATATGATCAGCCACCCTGCGGTTAAAGCAATTACGTTCACAGGTTCAAACCGTGTAGGGAACTTAATCTATAAAGAAGCAGCAAAAGATATGAAGCGTGTTCTGCTTGAAATGGGCGGTAAGAACCCATTGCTCGTTATGGAAGATGCAGACGTGGATGCGGCAGTTCAATTAGCGGTCGCAGGCGGATACGGTCAAACTGGCCAGGCATGCACAGCGACGAGCCGTGTGCTTGTGCACAAAGATATTCGTCAGGAATTCACGGATAAACTGGTGGAAGCTTCGAAGAAAATCAAAATCGGTAACGGCATGGATGAAGGCGTAACAATGGGCCCTCAAGTCAGCGAAGGCGAGCGCCAATCCACATTGGATCTGATTGAAAAAGCAAAAGCTGAAGGCGGCGAAATCCTGACAGGCGGAGGAATTCCAGCATTCGAAGGTTCGGATAAAGGATACTTCGTAGAGCCGACAGTAATCAGCGGTGTGAAGACGGACATGACAATCGCGCAAGAAGAAGTATTTGGCCCTGTCATCAGCATCATTGAAATTGAGTCCATCGACGAAGCAATCGAAGTGGCGAATGACGTAGCATTCGGTCTGTCAGCAGCAATTTGCACACGCAACCTGACATATATGAACCGCGCATTGAATGAAATTCAGGCAGGTATCGTCAAAGTGAATATGACAACAACAGGCACGTTCTTCCAGGCGCCATTTGGCGGCTACAAACAGTCAAGTACCGGCACGTATAAAGAGTTGGGCAGCGAAGCAGTTGAATTCTACTGCCAGAATAAAACACGTTACATCAACAGCAACTAAGCGGGATAAATTAAGAAGAGGAATAGCGTCAACTTTCCTCTTCTTTTTTATTCCTTACATAAAAGGAGTTCATAATGATGACTAAGACACCGGAAGTATCGTCCACTGTAGTGAGGGCAATATCCGTAATCAACTATCTGAATGATGTGTCGGGTCCGCAAGGTGTCAGTGATATCAGTAAAGGTCTCGGTCTGTCGACGACGATCGTTCACCGCCTTCTGACGACGTTGAAACTCGAAGGAATGGTGTTTCAGGATCCCCGATCAAAGCTGTATTCATTGGGCACGATATTTATAGACTATGCCAATAAAATTTTAACAGAAATGCCGATCGCGCCTGTTATCGAACCATGGCTCATGTCATTGCGAAATGATACCGGGGAAACAATAGGCTTTTATATGCCGACGGGCCATATGCGCGTTTGTGTGCTGGAGTATGAAAGTCAGCTGGAAATCAGGCGTTCTGTCGGAATCGGCAAACGGCTGCCGATTCACGTGGGAGCCAGCGGAAGAGCTATTCTTGCGTTCCAGTCCCCTGAATTGCAAAATCGTCTATTGTCCACATTGCCTTTAGATGAGCGTCAAGAATTGGAGCGTCTGCTGGAAGAAACGAGAAACCAAGGCTATGCCACAAATGAAGAAGAAATCACTACAAATGTAGCGGCGTTATCTGCACCGGTTTTTGACAAGGAACACCGTGTAATTGGTGCATTGTCTGTATCAGGTCCATTGTTCAGATGGAATCGGGAGACAATGGAACCTCATATTGCTGGGCTGCTCGCTGCAACAGAAGAAATCACCAATGCATTATGAAAAGGATGGGATATACATGAGACCAGAGGATAAATTAAAAGAGCTGGGTTTGGAGTTGCCTGAAAAACGTGCAAAAGGAGGAAACTACATCTCTTGTGTACGAACAGGAAATCTGCTATTTTTATCGGGATCACTTTCTTACGATGTAATCGGTAAAGTAGGGGACACGCTGACAATTGAAGAAGGCTATGCAGCTTCAAGACAGGCTATTCTGTTTGCACTTTCCACAATCAAAGAGGAAGTCGGCGAACTGTCGAACGTCACCAAGTTCGTCAAGCTGCTGGGCATGATTAACACGGCTTTTGACTTTACAGGCCAGGCCAAAGTCATGAACGGTGCTTCTGATTTACTGGTGGAAGTATTCGGGGAAGAAGTTGGCGCGCATGCCCGTACGGCAGTGGGGATGATGTTGCCGCGCGGAGCAGCAGTGGAGATTGACGTTATTGTCGAAGTGAAATAAAGTACTCCCGCTAGTTTACTATGTTCGTATTCTGACCTTGTCTTCCAGGCAAGGTTTTTTCTGTGTCATTTAGCTGAAAACTATATCTTTTATGGAGGACTAAAGGTATACTAGTGATCTACTCATAAATTACTAGGAGGGCCTATAGTGAAGAAGTCAGCAAGTCTTGCAATGAAACTTTCCGGACTAATCATCGGTTTGTTTTTATTGCTGTTTTTAGTTTATTCGATCGTTACCAGTGTTATGTTACATAAGCAAAGCATTCAGGATGCCGAAGAGTTCGCCTTAGAGAGTGCAAACAAAAATGCATTGGTTCTCAGTGCGAAACTGAGTGAAACGAATGAAATGCTGCGGACAACACGCCACATAATAGAATCGCTGCAGGCGGAAGGCGGCATGCAGCCTGACGAAGTCATTCAGATAATTAAGAAAAACCTTCGGAAGAATGAGGATGCAACCGGTATGGCAGCAGTGATCAATCAATCTGCATTTGCCGAAGGAGAAGTGATACCGAAAAATTTGCTCGATGACAATAAGCAATTCATTCCGTATATTTTTAAAGATGACGAAATAATTGGTGTAGAGCCGTTAAGCGGAATGGACGATTCGGAGGCTAACAGCTGGTACACCGTGCCGAAGACAGAAAATCGTTCCATTTTAACGGAGCCTTATTCCTATGAAACAAACGGACAAACCATTCTGATGACGACCATATCCGTTCCGATGACCGATGCTGCAGGAAATTACTTCGGTTTATTAACAACTGATTTATCCATTGAATTCCTGACAGACGTAGTGAAAACGATTCAGCCAAAGGGCGGCTATGCGTCTATCATTACCGACGGCGGATATATTACTGCAAACAGTTTAAAGCCTGAGCTAAATACTACGAATATGGCAGATGCAATCGATTGGCATGCGGCTAAATCCGTTCTCGATCAAGGTGAACTGACAAGCATGTATGTAGATTCCAAAAGCTTGGGGGAAAGCTCATTTAATGCATTCGCACCTATCAATTTAAAGGAAATCAATGAAAAATGGACGGTCCAGACAGTCACACCTAAATCAGTTATTTTAGAAACGTTCAGCGCGATTTTATGGATTACCATTATCTCTGCAATTATCATTATGTTATTAATGTCAGCCGCATCTGCAGCTTTCATCTATCGTCAGCTGAAGCCGCTGAAAACGCTGCAGCAATCTATGGAAACTGCAGCGGAGGGAGACTTGACGATGATGGTGGACGAAGAGCGCATCAGCCGCGATGAAATCGGACTAGTTTCGCTCGCCTATAATAATATGCTGCGCCGGACGAATGAGGCGCTGCAGACAGTTCAGCAGTCATCTGGACAATTAAGTGATTCATCATCTGAAGTAACACATGCCTTCGAAGAATTGGTGGCCGCCAATCAGGAAGTGTCAGTAGCGACAGACGAAATTGCCCAAGGAGCTTCCAAGCAATCTGAAGATACAGAACGCACGAGTCACCGAATTTCAGATCTGGCGGAGCGCATGGATCATTTGCATGAAATGTTCATGACGATGAACCAGTTATCTTTAGACGCGTCAAACTCCGCTGAAAATGGCATGAACGAAGTGAAAAAATTACGTGATCATAACATGGCAGCCAATGATATGAACAAAAAAGTACAGCTTCAAATTCAGACGCTGACAAGTAAAATTTCATCAATTAATCAAGTAATCCAGACACTGCACGACATCACGGCAAACACGAATCTGTTAGCGTTAAATGCCAGTATCGAAGCCGCGCGTGCGGGGGATAGCGGGAAAGGATTTGCGGTCGTAGCCAATGAAGTCCGTCAATTGGCTGAGCAGTCCCGCAGAGAAACGGAAGTCATCCAGGAAACGGTCAAAGAAATTCTTGCCGAATCTGAACAGACGGTAGAGGTCATCGAGATGAATATGAAATCGATGGAAGGCCAAAACCAATCCGTGACTGATACAGAAGCATCCTTTGTTCAGAATGCTGACATTACAGATCAAATCCGCAAAGCAATTACCGAGCTGTCGGAAGGACTGGCTGAAATGATGGAATACAAAGATGATGCAATTTTATCCATTCAAAATGTATCTGCCATTTCAGAGCAAACCGCTGCATCCGCAGAACAAGTCAGCGCATCGTCCGCTGCACAGCAGCACGAGCTTGAACAAGTCGCAAATTCCACAAACCAAGTGAATGAAATTGCCGGGGAATTACGGAACGTAGTCGATCGATTTAAATTATCATAAGTGATGGAATAACAAAAACAGAGGTGGGGAAGATGAATCCGCTTCTGTTTTTTGTCTGTGTGCAGACTGTTCTTTCTTTTATGAGAACCGATCAAACCATGATGCCTTTCTATTATGCATAGCGGCACACTTTTGGTACACTGAACAGATAAATAAGTCCACTAAGAAGGCAGGTGTGTGTATGGAAGAAGCAGCACTCATTAGTGTAGTATCCATTTTGGCTCTAGGAATCTTTTCACAGTGGCTGGCATGGAAGATTCAATGGCCGTCTATTTTCATCATGTCCATCGCAGGCCTGCTGATCGGTCCGCTCCTTGGCTGGGTGAATCCGGAAGTTGCGCTGGACGAGCTGTACAGTCCGCTTATTTCATTGGCAGTTGCTATTATTTTATTTGAAGGCAGTTCCAATCTGGACTTCCGGGAGATACGGGACATATCGAAATCTGTTTTCCGCGTCGTCACATTGGGTGCGTTTTTAGCCTGGATTCTCGGCTCGGTCACCGCACATTTCATTGCCGGACTTACGTGGGAAGTATCGTTCATCATCGGCGGACTGTTCGTAGTGACCGGTCCGACAGTGATTATTCCGCTGTTGCGAAATGCTAAACTGAAGCCCCGAACCGCAGCCGTGCTGAAGTGGGAAGGGATTATTGTAGATCCCGCAGGTCCGCTGCTTGCTCTATTTGCATATGAAGTAATCAAAGTAATCACCAATGAACATCTGTCATTGCATTATTTATTGAATTTCTTCGGCGGTGCTGCACTGGCTGCTGTCCTTGGATTGGTGATGGGATTGCTGATCAGTGTTATGGCAAATAAAGGACAGTTCCCGGAGTACTTGAAATCGCCGGTCATTCTGGCATTCGTCTTGCTGTGCTTTACGATGGCAGAAGTGATTATGCATGAAACAGGAATGCTTGCGGTGACGGTGATGGGTCTTGTGCTCGGACGCTCAAAGCGCTATGTTTCATCCATCGGAAACGTCGGACATTTTGTTGAAAACGTATCTGTCATGCTGACGTCCACGGTCTTTATCCTGCTGACGGCCTCCCTGGCGAGAGAAACGATTGCACAAATTTTCACGCTGCCGATTATCGGTTTCGTGGCGGTGATGCTGTTCGTTGTACGTCCGCTGTCCATTTGGCTTTCAACGATCGGGACCGAACTGGTATGGCGGGAGAAGCTGCTGATCGGCTGGATCGCACCCAGGGGAATTGTGGCTCTGACTGTGGCGGGGTATTTTGCTTCGACACTTGCTGACGACGGTTACGAAGAAGCTTCGCTGCTGACAGCCCTGACATTTGCTCTCGTATTCATTACGGTAATTGCACACGGCTTTACACTCGGCCCGCTTGCGAAAAAGCTGAACTTGGCAAGCAACGAGCCGCCCGGCGTACTCATCGTCGGTGCCAGCAGTTTTTCTATTTCTTTAGCGAAACAATTAAAGGACATGAATATCCCGGTGCTCATTGTCGACCCGTCACATGGACGTCTGCGCCCCGCTGTGGAAAGCGGCATCGACACCTTTACAGGTCAGATCCTGTCGGAACGTTCACGTTTCAGCATCGACTTGGCGCCGTATGACACCATTCTGTCGATGACGGGCGACGCTTCGTATAATGCGCTGATTACGCAGTCGTTTGCGCCAGAGTTCGGTTTTAATAATACGTTCTCGCTGACGGCTGTGTCGAATCATCAGATGAGCAAGTCGGCGCTGCCGATTTCATTGAAGGCTCATCTGTTGTTTGAAGAAGGGGCGACTTTCCCTGAGCTGAACCGGAAGATTAATACGGATTATGAGATTGGTTTGTTTGAGTGGGAAGGCACTGAGACGGATTTGCTGTTTAAGGATATTATCCCGGAGACGGCGACTGCGCTGTTTGTGAAGAAAAAGAATAATACGCTTGTTTTTGCTACGCTGCAGAAGAAGATTTCGCTGGATGCCGGGGATCAGTTGGTGGTACTGAAGTTGAGGCCTGGTGTTCCTGCGAATGTATAGGTTATAGGTGTATGAATGGAGCTGTCAAAGTGCTGGATGACTTTGGCGGCTCTTTTTTGCATGGTGTTGGGGCGTTGCTCGACTCGGTGTCGGGGTTTGAAGTTAGCGAGTGTCTGCTTTTTGGACCCGCGCAGGCACGTGGGGGATTGCCTTTCGTCATGAGCCAGCTGGCGAAGAGCGTGCCAGTTGTCTCATTGCGTAGCCATCCGCCAGCGCCGCAGTGGATCCAACGCCGTTCTATCTCTGTTTTGGGATCGTTGCTCGACTACTCGTTGTCGGGGATTGAAGTTAGCGAGTGTCAGCTGTTTGGACCCGCACAGGCACGTGGGGGATTGCCTTTCGTCATGAGCCAGCTGGCGAAGAGCGTGCCAGTTGTCTCATGACTTCGGCCGACCCCGCAGTTGTGCCTGCGCTGCTGAGTGGGAGGAAGCCAGGTTACTTTTTTAAAAGAGAAGAAGTGCAGTGACTGGTTGCCGACTGGCGTGTGCTTTAGCAAAAGCAGTGTCATTTTCGCTACCCCTTACTGAACGGAGGCGCCTCCCAAGCGGTCGGCGAAGTGATGAGACAGCCAGGTGCACTTCCTGTCTGGCTCATTGCGTAGCCATCCGCCAGCGCCGCAGTGTGTTCAATGCCGTTCTGTCTCTGGTTTTAGTGTCGTTGCTCGACTCGTTGTCGGGGATTGAAGTCAGCAAGTGTCCTCTCTTCAGACCCGCGCAAGCACGTGGGGGATTGCCTTACGTCATGAGCCATCTGGCGAAGAGCGTGCCAGTTGTCTCATGACTTCGGCCGCCCCCGCAGTTGTGCCTGCGCTGCTGAGTGGAAGTTATTCATGTACTCTCTTTAAAAGAGAAGAAGTGCAGTGATTCGATGCCGACTGGCGTATGCTTTAGCAAATGACGTGTCATGTTCTGCTTCCTCCTAACTGAACGGAGGCGCCTTACAAGCGGTCGGCGAAGTGATGAGACAGCCAGGCGGTCTTCCTGTCTGGCTCATTGCGTAGCCATCCGCCAGCGCCGCAGTGAGTTCAATGCAGTTCTGCTTCTCTAATAACAATGACGGCAACTGGTGCATTCCATTTTCGATGCAAAAAGCAGAAAGTCATCTGCACAGCACTTGCCGGTCACATTTTAAAAATCAGTAGCCAAAGTGATTTCCGCTCACTAAACGGAGGCGCCTTAGAAGCGGTCGGCGAAGTGATGAGACAGCCAGGCGGTCTTCCTGTCTGGCTCATTGCGTAGCCATCCGCCAGCGCCGCAGTGGGTTCAATGCCGTTTTGCTTCTCTAATAACAATGACGTCAACTGGTGTATTCCATTTTCGATGCAAAAAGCAGAAAATCATCTGCACAGCACTTGCCGGTCACATTTCAAAAATCAGTAGCCAAAGTGATATCCGCTCACTGAACGGAGGCGCCTTAGAAGCGGTCGGCGAAGTGATGAGACAGCCAGGCGGTCTTCCTGTCTGGCTCATTGCGTAGCCATCCGCCAGCGCCGCAGTGGGTTCAATGCCGTTTGACTTCTCCCGTTACAATGCTGTCACTCCGTACGCTTCCCGGTCAACACGGTCAGCTCCTCGCTGCTCTTCAGCAACTCAATAAAGACCTGCAGCGCCTTTGTTTGGAAGGGGGAGTTGGTCACGATGGAGAAGTGGCGCTTGAACGGTGTGCCTTTTAAAGAAAGAGTTGTTAAACTGCCGTAGCGCAGTTCCTTCTGGATGGCCCACTGCGACAGCAAACTTACGCCGAGACCCGCCTCGACAGACTCTTTAATCGGCTGCGTACTGCTGAACTGCATGATGCGCTTCGGATAGAACCCCGACTGGGAAAAGAACAGCTCCGCAGCTTCCCGTGTGCCCGAACCTTCCTCACGCAGCAGCCACGTATCATTCTCCAGCTCAGTAATTGCCCGTCGCCCTTTTTCTTTTGCCAGCGGGTGGCTGGGCGAGGTCACGACATACATGGCATCTTCTGCGAAATCTTCATTTTGCAGCGGAGCCGCTTCTTTAAAATGCCCTTCGATTAAGCCGACTTCCAGCTGATGGCTGATGACCAGCTCTGCGATGTCTGCTGTATTGCCGATTGTCACTTGCGGCTTGATCGACGGATAATCGGCGACTAGCTTAGACAGAATGTGGGGAAGGACATATTCCCCGAATGTGTAGCTCGCACCAATCGTGAGAGGTCCGCTAGCTTTATTGGCCAAGTCATCGACCAGGTTCTGCATCTTGGAATACAACCCGACGATTTCTTTGCCGTGGTGATACACAATTTCTCCGGCTTGGTTGAGCCGTACATATTTATTGGTGCGTTCAAGCAGACGCACCCCAATGGATTCTTCAAACGATCGAATGTACTGGCTGACGGCGGGCTGAGTCATGTGCAGCTCCTCGGCTGCCCTTGAGAAGTTTTTTCGTTCTGCTACCGTAATGAATACTAACAGTTGTTGATCGATGATGATTCAGCTCCTTTTCATGTATATGATTTTACTTATCATGCCTATTATAAATAGTTATTTCTCTTATAGCCAGTCATTTAATATACTGATAACAGGAGGTGTTGTTATCGTGATTTCAGCAAATATTACAACAGAGCAGCATACACCCCAGCATCCGCCTAAGTGGCTGGCCTGGGTCGGTGGTATAGCATTTACATTTCTTATAGCACTTTTAGGATTTTTCTTAGCAAAAGTACCGGGGTTCGATCATATTGGCCAGTTGGCATGCGCGATTATTATCGCAGTCGCATACCGCCAATTTTTCGGCTACCCGGAAATCATCAGAAGCGGAATTGTCTTTTCATCTAAGCGGCTGCTTCGGACGGCAATTATTTTATACGGCTTGAAGCTAAACATCAGCACGGTGTTAAGCGACGGCCTTGGATTACTCGCACGGGATGTCGGTGTCATCATTTTCGCTATTTTGATGACAGTATGGCTGGCAAAAGTATTTAAAGCGGATAAAAATATTTCCATGCTTCTCGGTGTCGGAACTGGTGTCTGCGGTGCAGCAGCTATTGCAGCAGTGGCTCCGATTATTAAAGCGAAAGATGAAGATACGGCGATCGGCGTCGGCATCATCGCATTAATGGGTACTATTTTTGCGATTGGCTATACGATTCTTCGGCCGATTCTTCCGCTGGATTCAATTGAGTATGGAATGTGGGCAGGAATCAGTCTCCACGAAGTGGCACACGTCGCGCTGGCGGGTGCGCCGGCAGGGGAAGACGGTCTGGCGATTGCGTTACTTGCAAAACTCGGCCGGGTCTTTCTGTTAGTTCCACTTTGCTTCATCTTCATTTTCCTGATGAAACGCAAAAACAAAGAAACAGACGAATCCAATGCGAAAATCGAATTTCCGTGGTTCTTGGTAGGATTCATCGTTCTTAGTATCTTAGGAAGCTATGTATTCGGTCATTCTATTCCTGTTTCGGACAACGTAATGCAAGGTGTATTCACACTGACGACATGGTTGCTGACAGCAGCAATGGTGGGGCTTGGACTTAATGTAAGTCTGAGAGATCTTAAAGACCGTGCGATGAAGCCGCTCGCTGCTATGGCGATTACATCGGTATTGCTTTCTGTCATCGCGTATTTTATCGTGTGATGAACAAGTTCAAAAATTATACAGTCAGTCCCGCAGAATGAATTCTGCCGGGCTGACTTTTTATTTGCAAAAAACTAGACTTTGCTGATTGACTTTATATAGTCTACCCCCTAAACTATTACTATTGGTTGAGGGGGTGGACTATTTTGAAAGAACAACTTCAGGAAGCGGTGGAACTATTTGAAGAAGTGATTATTTACGGCACTGAACATGTCGTTAAAAATTTGGATATGCCGATATGGAAAGACTATTCGCGTGAACAAATCCAAGTGTTGAAAATCCTTTCTGCCTATGGACACTTATCAAGCGGACAGCTGGCGGAAATTCAAGGAGTACATAAAAGCGCCATTTCGACCCGGCTCAAGAAACTGGTTGAAAAAGAACTTGTTGTGTCAGAAAAAGACCCGAACGATCAGCGGATTAACCGAATTGCACTGACTGCAAAAGGGTTGGAAGTGCTGTCTATTTCGGATGAAGCAATCTATGAAAGTGTCGAAAAGCTGTTCAAAGACCAGATTGATGAACAGGAGCTGGAGCAATTCATCGGCACATTTCGTAAGCTCAAATCAATTCTAGTAATGAAGGAGAGGTAATTTGTGAAAAACGTACTAAAATTCAAATGGCCGATTACGATTGGTTTAGTTGTACTGACGGCCGTGTTATTCATACTCGCGCCGGATTTGGCAAAGCAGGTAGAACAAGCAGGATCTTTCCAGCTGCTCGACTCTGCTGATTCCCAAAAAGCCGCAAAAATGCTTGAAGATGCGGGGGAAGCGGATGAAACGATTTCGCTCGTCTATGCACTGGAACAGCCGGCGGACAAAGCGAAGAAAAAAGAAATTTCTGCTGTGGCTGAGGAAATCAAAGGAGTCAGTAAGACGGTAACTAGTGTCCTGGATCCGTTTGAAAGTGAAGAAGTAGAAAATCAGTTGGTTTCTGAAGATAAAAAAACAGTCTTATTGCCGATAACAGTGGATGGTTCTCAGGACGAAATTATCCAGGTGGCAGAAAAGATTAAAAAAGACCTGGTGTCAAAAGACGATGCAGTCTATATGACAGGGGAAGCAATTATCAATCATGACGTTAATGAAAGTGCGCAGGAAGGCTTGAAAAAGACGGAGTTAATAACTGTTGTATTAATTTTCGCCTTATTACTCTTTGTGTTCCGCTCGATTGTGACACCGTTTGTTCCTTTATTGGCGGTCGGGATCACTTATTTATTGAGCCAGTCATTGGTAGCTTTCTTCATCGACTGGTTTGGGTTCCCGGTTTCCAATTACACGCAAATATTCCTCGTGGCGATTTTATTCGGTCTCGGGACAGATTACTGCATTCTGCTGCTGAGCCGCTATAAAGAAGAACTGCTCGCAGGCCATGAAGTGGAAGAGGCGATCATTAATACGTATAAAACGGCTGGCCGCACGCTGTTCATCAGTGCGCTTGCTGTATTTATCGGTTTCGCGGCGATCGGCTTTGCGGACTTCCCAATATTTAAGTCGGCAGTCGCGGTGGCCGTCGGTATTGCGGTCCTCATGCTGATTTTGTTCACGGTCGTTCCGTTGTTAATGTCAATTTTGAAGGATAAATTATTCTGGCCGTCAAAAGGTGCCGCATCACATAAAGACAGTAAACTGTGGATTGCTTTCAGTAAGGTGTCGGTCATGCGTCCGCTCGTTTCTATGCTGATCGTGGCAGTGATTACAGTGCCTTTGCTTTTGACATATGATAATGATTTGTCATTTAATACAGTGGATGAAATTGACAGCAGTAAAGAATCTGTTAAAGGATTGAATCTCATCTCAGATGCATTTGGTGAAGGAGATTCATTGCCTGTGCAAGTGTTATTGAAAAAAGATTCACCGATTGTTAAAGAAGGGGATGTCACATATTTAGAAGCGATTTCCCGTGACCTGGAAAAAGTGGAAGGCGTCAAAAGTGTACGTACGGTGACGCGTCCGACTGGTGAACTGTTAGAAGACTTATATGTGGATCATCAGATTGGACTGATGGCAGACGGCTTACAGCAGGCGAATGACGGCATACAGGAAATCCGCCTTGGTCTCGCGGCAGTTCAGTATAATTTACGGGATGCAGCCAATCAGCTGCCTTCTGGCGGAGCGGGCGGCGGTGCCGGACTGATCCAAGCCGCAAATGGAATCGAACAGATTACCAATCAGTTATCGCAGATTTCAGGCGGTCTGCAGCAAGGCATGCCGGCAGCACAGGCAGCGGGCGGTTTGGATGCACTCGGTAATGAGCTAGATAAAATCAGCGGCGGGATTGCAGGTGCCGGATCACAGATTAGTCAGAGCGGATCGCAAATTGGCCAATTAAAAGGCGGATTAAAGCAGTTGGGCAGCGGTGTGAAGGCTTCTAAAGACGGATTGGCCGAAGTGACGACCGGTCTGCAGGAAATTGCGGATATGCTCGAAGACATGGCGGATACGAAAAGTGTGCGGGATACGGGATTATTCATTCCCAAAGGCACACTGGATAATGAAGAATTCAAACCGGTGATTGACCGCTATGCATTTGACGATGAAAAGGGAATTCTGATGGAAGTCATTTTGACGGAAAACCCTTATTCGCGCGATGCCATTTCAACGGTTCATGATATAAAAGATACTGTAAAGCGTTCGGTCATCGGTACGCCGTTTGAAGATGCAGAGCTGGCATTCAGCGGTATTTCAAGTATCAACTCAGATTTGAATGACATCTCCTCTGCCGATTTTACGCGTACAGTAACGGTTATGTTAGTCGGCTTATTCATTGTATTGTTCGTCCTGTTCCGTTCGGCAATCATGCCGCTGTATATGATCGGTTCACTATTGCTGACATATTATACAGCGATTTCGATTACGGAATTAGTATTTGTTAATGGTCTCGGCTACGACGGGATCAGCTGGGCGGTTCCGTTCTTCGGATTTATCATGCTGATCGCACTCGGCGTGGACTACTCCATCTTTCTTCTGGACCGTTTCCGCGAAGAGAGCATAGGGGGTATGAAGGTCCGCGAAGCGCTGATGTATTCAATGGCGAAAATGGGTACGGTTATTATTACGGCAGCTGTTATTTTGGCAGGTACATTCGGGGCAATGATGCCTTCAGGTGTCTTAAGTCTTGTGCAGATTGCCACAATTGTTATTTCCGGTTTGTTATTATACGGCTTAATTATCTTGCCGCTGCTGATTCCGGCTATTACGGTATCATTCGGACGCGGCGTATGGTGGCCGTTCAGAGGTTAAACGAAAAGGCGCTCGGCAAATTCTGCTGAGTGCTTTTTGTCTATGTTTACTTGGCTGCGCAGTATGGGTAAATAAAGTGAAAAAGACAGACAGGAGATTGTTTACGATGAAACTGCATAAAGGATCACTATATTGGGATACGACATTCCAGAGAGAAGGTTTTGCAAAGGCAGAGCGTAAAGAAATATATGATGCGGTCATTATAGGCGGGGGGATGTCTGGGGCATTGACTGCCTATGTACTGTCGAATGAAGGCTATTCAATTGCGCTGATTGAACAGGATGAAGCCGGAGGGGGAAGCACGTCAGCTAACACCGGTTTATTACAGTTTTCCAACGACATTATGCTGCATGAACTGATCAAGCAAATCGGGGAAGACAAGGCGGTCGAATTTTATTTGTCATGTAAAGAAGCGATGAAAAATCTGCAGGACGTGGCGGAACATGCACCGTTTGACGTGAATTTCCATACGAGAGAAAGTTTATACTACGCCAGTACGGAAGAAGATGTCGCCAGATTAAAAAAAGAATATGATGCACTGAGGAAACACGGCTTTCCCGTGGAGTTTTGGAAACGTGAAGACATCGAAGCTTATTTCCCGTTTTCCCAGCCTGCCGCAATTGTGACGGAAGGTGATGCCGAAGTGAATCCGCTTCGTTTATGTATGGGGGCAATTTACTATGCATATGAAAGAGGAATGGATGTCTTTGAACATACCGAAGTGCTGGGAATTCAGGATACCGAAGAGCGTGTACTGATCAAAACAACGGATGGTGATTTTCAGGCAAGGGCAGTTATCGTCACAACAGGCTATGCGCCGGCCCCTGATATGACAATTCCGCAAAAAGATGTGAAAGTCACCTATGCGGCCGCCACACAGCCAATAGAAGATTTGTCATTTTGGCGTGACCGTATGATGATTTGGGAAACTAAACGCCCGTATTTATATATGCGTCTGACGGATGATAACCGAATTGTAGTTGGCGGGCTGGATCAAAATATGGATACGTTACCTGATTCAGAGGAACATATCGCAAAGAAATTCGGCCAATTAAAAAGCGAACTGCAGGAACTGTTCCCAGAGCAGAAGCTTCATTTTGACTATGAGTGGACGGCGCTGTTCGGCGAATCGACCGATGAACTGCCCGTCATTGGCCGTCATCCATTGGAACCGCATGTCTATTATTTGATAGGACTCGGCGGCAACGGAACAGTGTACAGTATGCTCGGTGCATATTTGCTCCGAGATGAACTGGCAGGGAAGTCCAATCCGAATGAATCGATTTTAGAAATAGAACGCTGACGGGCTGCCGATGTACTTTAATTGGTTCAATAGTTAGGGAGAAGTCATTAACAAATATTTTACAAAAGACATCATTCAGTTATGAACAGATGTCTTTTTTCATTGCCAACCTGCTATTTTAACAGACAGATTGAATGAATCAGCTCATCCGGAATGTGATAGAATGGATATTATTGTTTATTCCATAAAAGGGCCAGATGGTCAAACATACAGAAAATAACAAGCTTGTAGATTTTCCAAAGAAATTGGTTATTGGAAATGAGATGCTCTTGACAAGTCGTTGTAAAGATAGTGTATGGTTTAGGATTCTCTCTGCAGAACCGGACGCTTTCCTGAGGGGGCGCGGCGGACTCGCCAGAAGTGCGTTGGCGATTACGCCTGTCAACCTGATCCTCCAGGAGTCGCCGGTTCTTCCGGGAGAATCCTTGAGTTATTTCCGCAGGTCAGTTAGTGTTCGTCCAGAAATTGGAGTATGGTAAGTGACTCTATCTGCGCGGTGTGGTTGGAGCTATGGATTGCCTGACTGAATGGACAACCAAGCGATTTTTTTCTCCATTCAGTTCATCGAAATAGTCATAGTAGCTAAAAAATTACCGCTTTCTAACTTCAAAAATGGACGCATTGTATCAGACAAGTCTACTCGGCTTTCACTGCTTGCAGAGGGCTATCAAACTGTCTTATGTACACTAATTACGGCTGTAGCGCAGATTAACGAGTTCCAATCGTTATCCCATCTACGGGCGCGATAACGGAATAAGACTTGTGCTTTAAACGGCCGTATTCTTAAGTGAAATGGTCCTTTCTTTGTTAAAAAGGAGAATGTAGAATGATATTAATTATCTACGCAGTCACTAGTATTGTTAGCAGTTTTATATTTGTACAACTAATTTCATTAAGGTATTTTGATTCATTAAATTTCTTTGAGCTAACTGATTTTATTGTGTTATGGGGATTTTTTGTATCACCAATCTTTTTGATTGGTGGTTTTATCGCTTTATGCGTGGATTTCTTTGTACAGGAGTTTTTTAAAACAAGAAATTACTTTATTTCTTTAATTATATTTCTACTTCTGGGAATAGTTTGTAACATTTATGCTTTAGGAGATTTGGTAAGAAACGGGTGGGGCGAAGGAGTTATGGAGTATCTAGTTTTAGGCGTTGTGGGTTCAGTTCTTTATCTTCACATTTGGCTGTTTTTGAATAAACTTGCCATAAAGACAAGAACTTATTCACTGGGTCAGTCTTAAAAGTATAGAATTTTATACTTAGCAATCCCGCGCGATTGCGTTACATGATTTATTCGTAGTCACTTAGTTGAGCGGAGCGGAAGCTAGCGACGGGAGGATCAGCGAGAGCCGTAACGAAGAACGGCTTTTGCGAGTGAAGCGCCGCGAGAAGGAGCACATCTCTGTTTTGACAAGTGAAACACCCAGAGCGAAGCGGAGAGGTGTGGTTCAACGCCCGCCCATAGGACACGCATCCGGCTGCAGCGCAGATCAACGGTTTCAAACCACTATCTACCTATCAGACGCGAATATGAAGTAAACATCATTCCTCATATTCAACCAATAGAGATTTTTGTTTAATCAAATTCATAAAGCAGTAAACCAAAAAACGCTGAGCGTTTTTTTAACTTGCGTATGGGTAATCTGAATCTGCACAGCCATAGTGTTAGTTACATGACTTGCTGCATTCTCCCGCCGGTTTTACCTTCACTTTACCCGTATCATCTTCAAATGTCCCGGCAATACAGTGATCTTCTTTGCAGTTTCTTCGTAGATCTCTCCATCCATATCCGCCTTCTTGCCAACGGGCTGTAAAACCTCCAATGCATCCGCTTGAATATATTCGAGCTGGGTCAACTGTTCATTTTCCACAACAGGATTCTGCAATGTAAGCAATTCGCGGAAAGCGGATAAGCTGGAATCGCGGACGATAAGCACATCCAGCTTCCCGTCAAAAGGAGACAGCGAAACGATTGGCAGTTCAGTCGTTCCGATAAACCGGCCATTCAGTACGAACAGCAAAATAGCCTCACCTTCCAGTTCAGTTCCTTCACAACGGATTTTATAGTAAAAAGGCTCCGTTTGATTCAACGTCCGCAATGTGCTGAGCAAATAACTGATAGAGCCGAAGCGTTTCTTTTCATTGGATTTCACATTTTCTGATGTGTCGGTAACTAGGCCGGTCCCCCAGAAGTTCATGAAATAATCGTCACCTGCTTGTCCGACATCAGTATCAATGACGGAGCCGGAAAGCAGGGAAGCGGCTGCTTCATTCAATGTTTGCGGAATGCCGAGTGACCGGCTGAAATCATTGGAAGTGCCGCCTGGGAGTATGGCAATGGCGGGACGTACCGGCAAAGGAGCGATGCTGTTGATGCATGTATGCACTGTACCGTCCCCGCCGAGAATGATGAGCAGGTCGACTTGGCCGCCGTACTCCCTGCAGGCTTTTTGCAGTTCCACTTCAGACGCTGTATGCAGCACGATGAGTTCATCGATTGCTTGCGTAAACACATGAATAGTATCGGAAAGCTTTTGCTGCGTATCATCTTCTCCGGCGGTCCGGTTATACAGAAACAATGCCCGTTTGAAACGAAGCATAGTTTTCACTTCCTTTTTTACTTTATTATTCCCGATTTATTGAAACGGAAACTAGTGGATGAAGAGCGGACAGTGCTGGCTGATTTCTTTCATTCACCTAAAGAGCGTTTGCGCCCTGGCGGATAAGCCCTTGATCGATAATTTATGAATAGATGCTGCTCGCTTCAGCAGTGAATTAGAACTGACAGAAGAGGTTATTTTACCGGTTCGTCAGGGAATAACAGTAGAGAAGGAGTGAGTATATATGGAGATCTATACAGTCGGTCATTCCACCCACACGAAAGAGGAGTTTTTGAAATTACTCGATGACGCGGGAGTTGAAAAACTGGTGGATGTGCGGGCGTTTCCCGGCAGCCGGAAATTTCCGCATTTTCACGAAGACCGGATGAAAGAATGGCTGCCTTCACATGACATTGCCTACAGACACTGCGGTAAATTGGGAGGGCGCAGAAGAAAATCTAAAAGTATCGACAATGACGTCAATGACGGATGGAATAATCAATCCTTCCATAACTATGCGGATTACACGCTGACAGCGGAATTCCAAGAAGGAGCAGATGAATTGATGGATGAAGCGAAAAGGCAGCGTGTCGCGATATGCTGTTCTGAACGCCATCCGGCAAGATGTCATCGGCTGCTGATCAGTAACTGGCTTGCAGCACACGGCTGGAATGTAAAACATATTATCGACGGACCGAAAGAAAAGACGCTGATTGAAGATCATGAAGTTGGAAAGTGGGGCGCTGAACCGGTCATATCAGAAGACGGGGAAGTGACATATCCGCCTGAAGAAAATGAAAATAACTAGAATGGCTGTCCATTCTAGTTATTTATATAACGTCTTTTCATGTGAACCGTCTGCGTGATAAACAGATAAAATCCCGTCATGTTCAGTGACATACTTTTTTGCTTTATCCAGTAATGCCGTTTTCGTCTCTTCTTTAAATATTACGTGATCACTTCCGGACTTTTGAAATATCCATTCATCATTCCGTGGCTTCACTTCATACTGAGGACGGCCTTCACTCTTACCTTCCACATACTCATGAGCTTGTGCCGTTGCAATAGAAATAGCACGGTCTTCCTCGTAATTCTCGCGAAGCAGGGCATTTGCAATCTCAATCGCTTTATTGCGAACGTCCGGACTCAAATTCTTTAACGAAGCAGGGTAATCATTTTTGCTCCATGGCATCTGCCATCACCTCCTCATTTTACAAATTCCCAAAATTGATTTACGTTAAACGTGAGTTCGGCAGAATAAAAAAACCAAAAGCTCCGCGGTCAACCCATTGCCGCGGAGCTTTTGGTTATGTACGCGCTCTTCGACGAAGCGGTACAGATTGTTCGACTTTACTTCTTCACTATCACAAACCCAGCTGCATCAAACTTCAACCCATATCCGTTTGTGCAATTGCTGTTAGTACTAGTATAACCTATGAAAACTGAAATAAACGGAAATCATCAAACTGTGAAGAATGTCATATTCCTGTAGTGTTTGGCATCAAACTGAGATACATTACAACAACCTTACACAAACTTTTTATTACGTTATGCTATGCTAAACCTTCCGATTTTATGCATCGTATATCTGAACGTTTCTTTACATTAATTTCGATATGAACATTGTAGCAATACCGAAATAGATCAGCAGTGACAAAATATCATTAATTGTTGTAATAAGAGGGCCGGAAGCAACAGCGGGATCTACTTTAAACTTATTAAGAATCAGCGGTATGACTGTCCCGGCAATTGTGCCAATGATTAATGTGGCAACGAGTGAAGAGCCGACGACTAAACCGAGGGTGAAGCTTCCTTGCCAAATGTAGGCGATAACAGAAATCACCGCACCGCATACAACGCCCAGTACGATACCGACGATCAGTTCACGGATAATTAAATGTAATGATTTCTTCATTGTCATATCCTCTGAGACTAAACCGCGCACGACGACTGCCAGAGACTGTGTGCCTGTATTACCTGTCATGCCGGCAATCATTGGCATGAAGAAGGCGAGGGCAACGACTGCTTCCAGCGTCTCCTCAAAGCGGGAAATGATACTTCCCGAAACCAGCCCGATAAACAACAGAAGGATTAACCACGGGAGTCTGCGGTAAGCCGCGACCAGTGGTTTCGTGTGAAAGTCAATGGATTTACCCGAGGCGAAGAGCATTTCGATATCTTTATTAGCCTCTCTGACAACTAAATCGAGTACTTCGTCCGCCCGTATAATTCCGACCAGCACATTCGAATCATTGACGACTGGAAGCGATACGAAATCATAGCGTCCGATCATTTTGGCGACATCACCCTGCTCAGTTGTATCAAATACTTTCGCTATCGAAGTCTGCATGATTTCTTTTACACAGACAGCCGGATCAGCCAGCAATAAATCACGATAAGACAGTACGCCGATCAGTTGCTTTTCATCATTAATAATATAGACATAGTTTAAATAAGGTGCGTACCCCTGATAATGCTTTAGCTTTTCAATCGTTTTCTCCACCGTATACGATTGATGAATCCACACATAGCGGGCGGTCATAATCCGTCCCGCAGAATCTTTTGGATATTTTCGCTGCTGCCGAATATACTTTTTCTCTTCCTGACGCATTTCAGCAATGAGTTTTTCCACTTTTTTATCGGGCAAATCGGCCAATAAATAGGAAAGGTCTTCACTTTTCATTTCATCCAATAACTCTGTAGCACGCATAGGGCCGATGAGTTCCAATACTCGCAGCTGCTCATTCCTCGTAAGGGAACTGAGCATCTTAACTAACTTTTCTTTATCCAGCACTTCTAAGAAAATCGTGTGACGTTTTCTAGGCAAACGCCGGTATTGGGCCGCAATCTCCGCAGGCTCCATCTCTTCAATGGCTTTCTTTAAAGATTCCATATTACCGTCTTTAATCAGTTGTATAATTGCTCTTGACACATCATCGCGATCACGGGTCAATGGCATTTCCAGCACCTCACTTAGTAATCAAAAGTTACAGTCCTTCATTCTTTCCCCTGTAAGCAAGGAAACAAACCACAGTACAGGCTGTATTCATATTTTTACGAAATAAAAAAGGCCTCCGTAGAGACCTTCTGCTGTATTACATAGGTGAATCTTCGTCGCGCGGTTTTGGATCAGTTAATGGATCGTAACTGCGGTCTTTTGCCAGAGGATTTGGGTCGATCAATGGACTGGCCTCCGTTTCTGTATGCGAGTGCCGAAGAGGGGTTCCGGCAGTGTGATGTGTATGTGCGGCGGGGTCATACAGGTCTGAATCCAGTAAGACCAGAATCTTTCCCTGTTCGAAATGTTCATGATAGTGGTGTGCATCTTCATCAGGAATACCCATGCCGATCAATGCGCCGGCAAGTCCGCCTGCTCCTGCTCCTGCAGCAGCGCCTGTAATACCGGCAACGATGGGTCCGGCCGCAATCACCGGTCCGATTCCGGGAATGGCCAGGGCACCAAGACCTGTCAGCACACCGCCGATACCCCCAAGCAGACCTCCGGCGGCAGCGCCAGTTGCGGCACCGTCCGCTGCGTGGGTATCTGTCTGTTCCACTACGTACTCTGCTTCATCAGAGTTTTTGCTAATGATAGAGATTTCATCCGCGGTAAACCCTTGACGTTTCAGATCCTTGATGGCTGCAATAGCTTCTCTGTCCGTGTCATACGTACCGACAACATGTCGTTTCCTCATAAATAAGCTCCTCCTCGCAGTTGCAGAATTCATAGTTGCATCTTTCTAGAACAGTACCCGCTGTACTTTAAATAAAACATTGGAAATACTGGCTGAGTACGAGAAATATCGTGCGCTTTTGAGAGTAAGTGACTGAGTGTTCAGATCATTTAAGCGAGAAATATCCAGTTTGTAACATTGAAAGTCTTGTTGTCATGGTATTGTTCCTTGTTTGTAATCTGGCTGTAATAATCACTTGGTAAGCTAGGTCTATCAAATCGTTAGGGGTGGCATATTGAAGAAGTTAGTCTTTGCATTTACAGTAGCCATGTTAATCACAGTTTTTACAAGCGGAATGAACGAAACTTCAGCCGCAGCATCAGTTCACACAGTTAAAAAAGGTGACACATTATATAAAATTTCACAGCAGCACAAAGTGTCTGTAGCGAACATTAAGCAGTGGAATAACTTGAAATCAACAGTTATTTATCCAAACCAAAAATTGCGTTTAGTGAAATCATCTAAAGTAGCAGCAAGTTCACCAAAAAAAGCAGCAACACCTTCCCGTTCAAACGGAGCGAAAGTGGCAAAAGAATTTATGGTTAGCGCTACTGCTTATACGGCGCACTGTAAAGGATGTTCAGGTATTACAAGAACCGGCTTGAACCTGCGCAAGAATCCGAACTTGAAAGTAATTGCAGTAGATCCGCGTGTTATCAAACTTGGAACAAAAGTTCATGTAGAAGGTTATGGTTATGCAATCGCAGGAGATACTGGCGGTGCAATTAAAGGGAAGAAGATTGACGTATTTATTCCTAATAAATCCCGCGCATACGAGTGGGGACGTAAAAACGTAAAAGTAAAAGTACTCAACTAATAAAAAGACTGACACAGCTCCATGCCGTGTCAGTCTTTTTTAATAGAAAAAACATGAAGTCCTTAGTAGGATTTCATGTTTTGATTAGATGAAGGACACGACTTGATTTTTACCGTTTTTCTTTGCCTGATATAGTGCGAGGTCAGCCAAGTGGAATAAATCTTTGAAATTATACACTTCCCGCATCATATTATCGCTGAGTCCAACGCTGATCGTGACTGGTGAAGGCAGCTCTTTGGAGTCAAGAGATAGATTTTTTATTTGATTTGCGAGCAGCCCTGCTTTTTTCTTCGCATTCTCTAAAGTGATATCTTTCATGACTAATACAAATTCATCTCCGCCAAAACGGCCGAGCACATCATTTTTTCTAATTTCATTGCTGCAGATGTGCGCAACAAACTTAATCGCTTCATCTCCGGCCAGATGACCGAATGTATCGTTAATGAACTTTAGATTATCAATATCAAAGGCTATGCAAACGATGGATTCTTTCGTCTCCGCTGCCTCAAGCAGCCATGCATTGGCCGCTTCTTCTAAATACTTACGATTATAGACGCCCGTCAGATAATCAATATGCTCACTGGTTTTGCTTGAAGAGTTCTGCAGACGAATTTGTAATTCTAAGGCCGCTTTCACCCAATGACTGTCCTCGAGTTCATGCAGCAGATCGATATATTCTTTTTGGATTACTGCCAGCTCATCGAAGTTACAGATAGTTTCGGCCAGTGTGATTCGTTTTTGCTGAATGTCTTTCAGCAGCGAATAATCTTGTAATTGCTCTTCTATTTCTTTCGCGGCCGTATAGTAATGAAAAGCTTTCGGCAAATCGCCCGATAATTCATGGATTCTCGCTTTGAGAATTTTTAAAGTAGTCTTCTCACGGGGGAAATTGTCCATAGCGGATAACTGATCTGCATATTCGATGCTGCGTGCGGCCAGATCAGACTGGCTTAGATTGATGGCGGCTTCAGCTAAATGTAAATGTGCGCGTATAAACAGTATAGTTCTGTCCACTTCATCTTCACCAGCGTAAAACACCGCCAGTTGTGCAAATTTCAGCGCTTCTTCATATTGCTCTTTTTTATTAAACAGATGGCTCAGATTGCTGTATGCCATTGTGACATACGGGTAATTCTCTGTTTCAAGAGCAATCTTCAGCATATCTTCCAATAGTTTCTGTCCTTTATCAAAATCCATTGCAAAAGAACAGACAAAGTACTGTAAATAATACGAACGCATCCAGTCGGATTTGCTGCCATAAAGTAAACATTGTGAATGATGCTCTTCAATATGAAACAGAACCTTTGCAAAGTCTCCTGTATAGTAATGAGTAACTGCACAAATATAATGTGCCGACAGAACAGCATCTTTATCGGAAAATACAAGCCCTTTATTCAACAGGTTCTCTGCCTGGCTGATTACTAATGTATATTCTCCATTATTTCGCAATTGATTGATCGTACGGTATATCGTTGACAGCTCTTCCCGGCGTTTCATAACAGCCCTCCTTCAAAATAGGCGTAATCAGCAACAGTGATAGTTCAAAGGATTTATTTCGGTCGGTCTTTTATATAACTCTATTATACCATTAAAAAGTAAAATAAATGCCTGTCTATTTGTAAAATTCATGAAACTTCTGTTGCTGGCTTGCTTGCTCATAGTTTTTATTACCCTATCAAACAAAAGTATAAACGTCCTATTTTAAAGACAGATGAAGGGGGCAGAAGATGCAGTTTCTGTTTACACAGATTGTATTTGTTTGAATAATGAAATGAAATGCGCGGGTTCTTCCACGACCTCAAAAGCAAAAACACCCTCGCGCGTATGAAGATAAAATAGTCCCGTCTGACCCGAAAATGGGCGGTAGGACAAATCAAATACATGCTCCAGAAGGAATGTTCTTGAAGAGGTAGTGATCCGGTTATGAAATAAAGAGATGGAATGATAAGATTTTTGATAACTTTGTTCCAAGCGGTCCACAACGCGCTGAATAGAGACATAACGCAGGCTTAGGATCAGCTCGTCGTCAGAATGATTCATTGTATGCCCTCCTGTTTCGTAATATCTTACCACACAGTCATACAGCGATAAAAAGATTAGGATTACTATAACCCTGAATGATTCTATTGAACTAATGCTTCCGCATACGACGGATCAAACGGAATGCTGAAAAAATCAGCAAAAACGTCACCGCTCCTGCCGTATCCAAATAAACATCCTGCATAGTAGCTGTTCTTCCGCCCGTGAAGTATTGATGAAGTTCATCAGTGCATGCCAGCAGGAATGTCAAACCCGCAGCGAATAGTAAACGGCCGTTTCTTTTCGGCAGCAGCCAGTAAATAACGAGTGCTAAAAAGCCGAAAGTGAAAAAGTGAGCAGCCTTTCGTATGAGGAATTCTACAAAATGATAATAGCCCCTTTCTTCAATGGAAATGTTTCGGTTCCAATAGGTGAATTCTAGTCCTGAAAGAACGGTTTTGCCCGGCTCACCCGGGAGAAGTTCCTGCAGAGTTGAAATGAGGGATTGCTGTTCATAGGTTTGGCTGGATGATACCGCCAGTCCGACTACAAGTACTATAAGTAAAAGAAACCCAAATAATTTTTTCATATGGGGATTGTATCATGAAAATACTTTCGCCACGCTTAATTAGACGCAGCATATTTGAATTTCATTTTGACATCATCCGGTCACATAGTTGTAACTGCTGTGTAATGTCCGGGTTATATACTATTCAATGGGAGTGAGTGCCACATTTTGTGGATTCTATCCTGTTATTTCCATTACCAAAAGTGGAAAGGTATGCTAGTATTTAATCGGGCAACTAGTAATCACTCTTTTTAAGATCCTTGTCATCTATTGATAATCTTCATGATTAGCATAGCGGAAATAGGGTATTAGAAAAGGAGAGCGATTCAACCCGTTGCTCACGCATTCAACCAGCGGTAATGCCAGTACAAGAATTCAAAGGAGGAACTATTTTTATGAAATCAACAACGAAGAACTACAAGAAGTATCTGACAGGTGTAGCATCTGCTGCATTAGTAGCATCAGCGGTGGCACCAGTTGTCAGTGCGGCTGACTTTACTGACGTATTAGAAAACAACTCGCACAAGGAAGCAATTGATGCACTTTCAGCAGCGGGAGTTATTTCAGGTTATCCTGACGGTTCTTTCAAACCGAATAAAACGTTAACACGTTCCGACGTGGTAAAATTGATGGGGAAATGGCTTGTGTCAATGGGATACACAATTCCAACAGATTATAAAACGAACCCCCGTTTTACAGACCTGACAGAAAAATCTAATGACGAACTCTTGCAGTCTGCTGCAATTGTTAAAGATAATAACGTATTCAGAGGATATGAAGACGGATCATTGAAAGCTGCCGGCTCAATCACACGTGAAAACATGGCGATTGTGCTAGTGCGTGCATATGACGCTGTGAATAAAACAGATCTTCTTTCATATGTGAAAGAACAAGAGTTTGACAGAGATGTAGTAGATCTGACGAAAGCAAAAGCAGAAGCACGTCCATCTATTGATGTACTCGACTTCTTCGATATCACAAACCCTGCTGCACCAAACTTCAGACCGAAAGAAACAACAACGCGTGCACAGTTTGCTTCATTCCTTTACAAAACGTCTAAAGTGGAATTGACAGAAACTCCGGAAGCACCGGAAGTAGCTGAAATTACATCAGTTCAGGCAATCAGTGACAAACAGGTGGAGCTGACGGGCAAAAACTTACAGGTGCTAAAAGCTGATCAGCTGAGCATCGAAGACAACGAACTGGCGTCTTTCAAAGCCAACGAAGATGGAACGAAAGCGACGCTTGAACTAAAAAACGAACTGACGTCGGGTAAAGAAGTAACACTTACCGTGACGACAAAAGCAGAAAATGAAGGAGAAGAAGATACAGTTACTCCTTACAAATTCACGTATGAGCTGAAAGTCGAAAAAGTTACTGCGACTACTACGCAAGTGAATGCTAATACTGCTGATCAGAAATTAGCATTTGACGTAGACGGTAAACCGGCAGATATGAAGAAGCTGAAAGATGCTGGCTATACGGTAGAATTCCAGTCTACTAATACGGCTGTATTTTCGGAACAAGCGACAGGCACGTTGAAAGCTCTTGCTCCGAATACAAAGTTCTCATACAAAGTGGTAGTAACGAATAAAGACGGGAAAGCTGTTGAATCGGATCTGGTAGATGTGAATGTAGTAGATTTCGGCAATACATTTGCTGAAATCAGTGAAGTAGAAGTAACCCAAGCCGGGACAAAGGTCGAAAGTGGAAAGATTTCACTTGAAGATGGAGAAGCGGTAGTAAAAGTTACGAAAGCTGTTACATTAAACGGTGTAACAAAGTCAAATCCAGCTGCAACATACACATCTTCCAACCCAAGTGTAGCAACAGTTACTTCTGATGGTAAAGTGACGCCAATCAGTACGGGTGATGTAAATATCGTAGCCAAAGTAGGCGATGTAACGAAAAATGTTAAGCTTACAGTTGGTGTTGGCAAGCGTGTAGCAACTAGCGCGACACTTTCAGCTACAGATTCTAAATTAATTGTAGGTGCAAAACAGGATGTAACTGTAACAGTGAAAGATCAATACAATGATCTATTTAATGGAGAATTAACTGTAACTTCGGCAGATACTGAAATTGCAACTGCAGCTGTATCAGCGTCTGAAGAAGGTGTTGCAACAGTGAATGTAGAAGCAGTTAAAGCTGGAACAACAACTATCGCAGTGAAGTCGGGTGATACTGTTCTAGGGAACATCGCAGTATCTGTGTCAGATGACAAGGAAGTGGCTGCCAGAAAATTTGAAACTGTATCAGCTGCTGATGATTTAACGATTGATTCAATCGCGGGTTCTAAAGATGCGACAGTTCAACTGGCATGGAAACAATTTAATAGTCAAGGATATTTCATTGAAAATGACAAAATCCTACAGGCTCAATACAATGTAATTTCTTCTAATGAAAATGTTGCAACAGTGGCAAAGGATGGTAACGGTATTGTCACTGTTACAGCAGTAAAAGCAGGAACTGCGGATGTTCAAATTAAAGAAGGAAATATTGTAAGAGCTACTGCTACGATTACAGTAGTAAATTCGACTCCAACGATCTCATCTGTAGATTTTGAAGACACTAAAGTTGTCACTTCTCCTACAATTGATCAGCAAGTACTGAAATCGGAAGGTATTAAGTTAACATCAACTGAATTCGTACCAGGCATTGATGAAGAAGGAAATATCTTTATCACTAACAATAACAAAACAATTAACTTGGGAACAGTTGCTAAGAGTTACTCAGGCAATGCAACTGATATTACTGGCCTTAAATTAGAGGGTGGTAAAATTACGGGTACTGCCAAGCCGGGTGCTCAAGGCACAATCGTAGTGAGCGTGAAAAAAGAAGGTCAATCTACTCCGGTTGGCACTAAATCAATTGAAGTAAACGTACCGTCAAACTAATCATTCACCCAGAATCACAATAAAACCAGCACTATCCAAGCCTCATTCCTTGAACGTCTTCAAGGAATGGGGCTTTTTACGTTTAGTCGGTCAGTTATCGGGGGTACAGGTAGAGTACAGACAATTTGGAAGGAGCGGGTGTTTATGAGTTGGTTTGACGGGATTAATTTTACAACCTCATTAGTTGTGCTCATCATATTAATCATCCCGATCAGTATTGGAATCTTTTTATACTTTTTCGACCGCGGTCAGAAACAGCATTCGATATTGCGCAATTATCCTATATTGGGACGTGTGCGCTATATGTTCGAGAAGGCGGGTCCCGAAGTTAGACAGTACTTATATAACGATGATAACAGCGGCAAACCGTTCAGCAGGGAAGAGTATTTACATATGGTGATGCCGGGGAAGTATTTGAACAGCGTCATCGGTTTTGGCTCCAAGCGGGATTTTCAGGAACCGGGGCATTATATCCGCAATGCCATGTTCACGAAACAAAATGATGAAATGCGCGTGGACAACGATAATTTGTTACAAACGATGCGCTATGAAGTAGACGCGGATAACCTATTTTCCCGAAAAGAACATCGCGAGGAAGTGACGACGCTGCCGTGGCTTCTGCCAGAGGAGGACGCGATTGTATTGGGGCCGCATTGTGAACAGCCGTTTGTAGTGCGCAGTTTAGTCGGGCAGTCCGGAATGAGTTATGGCGCACTGGGTGATCATGCGATTACTGCACTGTCAAAAGGCATCGGGATGGCGCAGGGAGCCTGGATGAATACGGGAGAGGGCGGCGTGTCTGATCATCATTTGGCTGGAGGAGCAGATATTATTGCGCAAATCGGTTCAGGGTTATTTGGATTTCGGACAGAAGACGGGCAGTTTGATATTGAAAAAGTGAAAGAGAAATCGAAAATAGCACAAATTAAAGCATTTGAAATTAAGTTGGCGCAAGGGGCAAAAATGCGCGGCGGACACGTAGAAGGTGAAAAGGTAACGGAAGAGATCGCAGCAATCCGTAATGTGACGCCGTATACGTCCATTAACAGTCCGAACCGTTTTAATCAATTTGATGATTATCCGTCATTATTTTCATTCATTGAAGATATTCGGCATGCAGGAGGCAAGCCAGTCGGCATCAAAATTGTCATCGGCGGAAAGCAGGATGCAGAAGAACTGGCTTCGTATATGGCGGAATCGGGGATGGGGCCAGACTTCATCTCACTGGACGGTGCAGAAGGCGGATCAGGTGCGACCTACCAGGACTTGGCGGACAGTGTAGGCTTACCGCTTCGCTCAGCGCTTATTCTGTTGGATGATGCACTGCGGAAGTATGAAGTGCGAGACAATGTGAAAATTATTGCGTCCGGAAAAATTATCACACCGGATAAAGCGGCCATCGCACTTGCTTTAGGTGCGGATTTGATTCAAATTGCCCGCGGCTTCATGATTTCCGTCGGCTGTATCATGGCAGAGCGCTGTCATACGAATACATGCCCGGCCGGTGTGGCAACGACGGACAAGAATTTACAGCGGGCGCTTGTCGTAGAGGAGAAAAAATTCCGTGTCACTAACTATATTCTGACAATGCGTGAAGGCCTGTTCCGTGTGGCCGCGGCAGCGGGACTTGACTCACCGACGAAATTTGAGAGGCATCATGTCATCTATAAAGACGAGCAAGGCCGAATACATTCAGTCGAATAAAAAAAGAACCCGATCACATTTCATCGGGTTCTTTTCATGCTTATAATCTTCTGTAGCTGTTAAATTTAGATTTCCAATAAGGGTTGTTCAGGCTGACAACTTCCGCTTTTTTACCGCCAGCATGTACGAATTTATTATTGCCCACATAGATTCCTACGTGAGAAATGCCTTTGCGGTATGTGTTGTGGAAGAACACCAGATCACCAGGCCGAGGGGACTTAACTTTAGATGATTGTTTAAATTGGCCGGTCGTCGTTCTTGCAACAGATTTCCCATTTTTCTTGAATGAATACTGGATAAATCCGCTGCAGTCAAAGCCTCTTGTCGTTGTGCCGCCAAAGCGGTAAGGAATTCCGCGCAGCTTCATTGCAGTTTTTACCACACCAGATCCTCCGCCTTTTACTGGTGCTGCGGCTGCTACGGCTTTACCTGTAGATCTTTTTAGCAGTGTGCTCAGTACATATCCTTTTTTGCCGTTAATCTTTACTTTATACCACAACTGTTTGCCCGCGCGCTTTTGATGTGTAAGTTGAACACGAGTCCCTTTTTTTAGCGTGAAAACTTTTCTATGTTTTGTTCCCGCATCTGCACGAACGTTTGTATTGTAAACTGTTATGTATGTGCCGCTTTTCGCTGTAGCTTTACTTGCAGCATCAGCAGTGCCTCCGGTGAAGCCCATAAACATGGCTGATGCCATCAAAATTGAACACAAAAACTTCTTCATGTATGACTCTCCTCCAAAATATTGTATCTCTCTCTAGCTGCAAGATACATACTACACGACAAACAGAGGGCCAAACATTACGTTCATATTAAGAAGGGGTTACAGGAAGTGCTGTTTGTAAAGAGATTGTAACAATGTAAAACCAGCTCCCAATAAGTAAAGGGGGAGCTGGTATAGTCGCTGATTAATGCCTCGCAGAAGAAGGGGGTTCATCATCAGTTATGGAATCGGATAGTACCGGATCTTCTGTTGCGGACGTAATGTCGTCCGATGCAACAGTCTCCGCCTGATTGGCTGAAGTCCGCATTTCTGGATGTGCAGAATTTTGCAATGGTTCATATCCTCCATAAGAAGGTTCCATGTCTTCTGCGTTCTTTGCTTTTGAAACGGTATCGTCGATCAAGGGATCAGCCGTCCGTCTGGGATCAGAAACAGGTTTAGATGCGCTTGGAGACAGGCCGTCTGTATAAAAAGGTTCATCTTTTGAGTACACACTGAATGCCCAGCCTTCATCTACGTACAGCAGCATACCGCCATGCTGAACTTCCTCGTAATAACGGTCCACCTGTATCGTATCCATCCCTACGCCGTACATCATTTGCTTGACGTGATTTTCTCCGGTGAGAAATCCAATGAACCGGTCCGTCCATGTGTCGTAAGCAGAATGCACATCTGCAGCGGTACGGCTGCGCAGCATGGCTACATCCGTTTCGTTTTTAGCAATTACATAAATATTATCATCAAGATAGCCGGTTTCTTTCAGTTCTTCTATCTTGTCCAGAAGGTCAGCATCATTATAATATACGCCAATAAATGTCTTGTTGTTGATTTCGTCCATTTGTTTAGCCTCCTTCTATGCGGTTGGTATACTTACCATACCCATTTACTAGGATGCAAAAACCTGCAGGCGCCAGAGAAGAGGGAAGAAGTTTCAGCAGGGGCACTTGCTTTTCACGCATGGGAAACTTAGATAATAAAAAACCGTCGACCCATCCAATTTCAGAATAGGTCAACGGTTCGGCAATCGTCAGCTGAATCAGTTTCGTATAGGCACTATTTGTTCCCCGATTTTGTTTCCCGCTTTGTCATACGCTATGAAAACAGCGTTGCCGCGCAGCAGGAAGTCTTCGAGTTCATAGGATTTCTTATTCAGCTGATAAATACCTTGTCCTCTATGTGTCAGTTCATAGTCCAAGTGACCGTCAGTCGAGGAGAAGCGGACAATTACTTTGCTGACCGGTCCGCAGCCCGGCATTAGCTCAGTCGACATTCGGACATCTTGGTCTGATCGCACGACAGAAGGAGATTCAAAAATGGCTCCACTGAGCGGACAAGCCGGTATCGGAATTCCACAGTTGATCTCCTGGAGAATCGACTGATAAACCGAGGTTAATTCGATATTTTCTTTAATAAAGAAATATTCACCGCCTGTCCTGGCGGCAATTTCTTTCAGCAGCCCGGTGTCCAGGCTCTTCCCGAGACCGATAGTATAGATTTTAATGCCGCGTCTAACGGCATTATCTACTTCGCCCAAAATCGATGCTTTATCGGATTTGCCGTCAGTCAGTAAAATCAGTGTCTGTGGCTGATCTGGTGTAAATTTACTAATAGCTACTTTTAGACCGCTGGCAATATTTGTGCCGCCGCGTTGTATTACTTTATTAACAGATTCCGCAGTTGGGACAGGCGTATCTTTTTTCAAGAACATACCGCTTGTCGTAAAGTGCGCAGCGATATTTACATCTGCCTGCAACGTTTCGATAAATTCCTGTGTTTTAGTTACCCGTAAACGGTCATGGTCATTGCGCAGCATGCTGCCTGATGAATCAATCAGAAAGCCAATTTCCGGCCGTTCATTCGTGCATGTATTGTCTGCGGTGATCGGCGGTGCATAGGAAACAGGGATGCTGAAGCTTTTATCTGCTATGGAACGAACCGCATCATCAGTCACCGGTGATTCAGCAATAGCCGTTGCGGTTATCTCGTTCTTCATCCATACAGTCGGTGTTAAGAAAGAGACGGTGGCTGTGCCATTGATAAATCGTGGAGAATAGCTTGAGAATGGCAAGCTGTATAGAGTTTCCAAATTCAGATAGCCGTTAAATTCCGTAATCGTTGCCCCGCCTGGGCGGGCCATAGTGGCGGTCAAAGTTGTGAAGCCCGTCGATGTATTTTCATACAGATCTAACTGTATTTCTGCCCTCGGAACATACGTGATGTGTGCAGTGGCGGAAGGAAGCGGGCAAGCGCCGGCTTTGCTCACCGGTGTCACTGTAATCGTATCGACTCTCTCATTCATCATACGCGGAGCAACTACTTTCACAGTGACTTCAGGACCGTCTGAAATTACGTGCTGCTTTTCTGCTCCCGAAATAGCGGCCACTTTGGCAGCAGCAGACAGTGCTTCTGCCTGACCGGCTTCCGCGAATTCTCGGTCAGGATCTTCGTTCTGCGCTGGCGGTTCAGGCGCTGAAGGCCTTTCGGGTTCAGGCTTGGATTCAGGCGGAATGTTTGGTTTTCCAAAATCCTGTGGTTCACCCGTTCGGTCAGCTGTCACAATCCGTGCGCCTTCCTTGGAAACAGCCGTGAATTCGAGTTCCTGGTCATATGGAATAAGTTTTCCGCTGCAATCACGGAACGTAAACGTGATAAATGTTTCATCTTTGCCGTTTGCAGTCAGCACGGGTTTTTCTATATCTACGGCTACATTGTCCGCAGGTTTTTCAGCTTCAGTCCCGGAGAGGGGAGGCTGGTTAGGACGCTGAAATTCTATTTCGCCGTCATCCGCAAATTTTGGCGGCTTGGTGTACTGTGCATTATCTTTGCCGGTTGCTTTAGCGGAAAGACCCAGAATCGTACGTCCTTGCTTTACTGCCATTTGATATAAAATATCTGCTGTTTCAGCACGGGTCAGATCTGCTTTTGGTCTAAAATCCGCGTAATCGTTTTTCCCGGTTATACCGGCTGCGAGATCATGGGTATAGAGATAATAGACTGCTTCCTGAACATATAAATCTTTTCCATGAAACGCAGCAAAAATCTTTGCAGCATGGGCCCGTTCTACGGCTGAATCCCTTGCAAAACGGCTGTTAATTCCATGCAGAGGGAGGTGATGTTTGCCTAAGTAACGATAGTTGCCCATCGACTTATGTTCGCCTTTTTTTGCCGGAAAAGAATTCGGAGAGCTGCGGTCAAATCGTACGAGCATGGCCACGAGCTGTGATTCGGTAATTGCCTGATCAGGTTTAAACGTGCCGTTTGGATAACCGGATGTTAACCCTTCATCGTAAGCCCATTGAATGGCATCTTTCGCCCAGTACCGGTCAGGCACATCAGTAAAAGGACTTTTTGCTGAAACTTGCAGCGGCAAGAGTGCACTTAACAGAAACAGCAGTCCCCATATATACGTTTTCCGTACTTTCATATAGAAGCCCCTCCTTTCTTATACACTCTCTCATTGGAAAAATATATCGTCACGATAATTCTGTTTCAGATCATTCTCCAGAAAATCCAAGAAGCGTGATGTAAGCAACGCTGCCTGCGCTCTTGTCAATTGCTGCTGCGGATTGAATTGATTGTGCTCATTACCTTTTACCAGCCCGATTTCAGTTGCCACGTATACACTGTCTTTCGCCCATGCAGATATTTTACGGTCATCAGCGTATTGCGTTTTGTAACCAGGGCTTGGTGCGCGGCCTTCCATGCCAAGGGCGCGAACGAGTATTGCGACTGCCTGTACACGTGTAACCGGATTATCCGGTTTAAATAAATCAGGAGTCACTCCCGTAATAATCCCTTTTTCTACCGCGCTTTCAAGATACATATAGTTTGAATCCTTCGTCGATAAATCCGTAAACACCGGCACTCTCGGGACTTTGCTCTTCTTTGGCTGCTCCAGAACCCGAAGATCTACGGCTTTTAAAATACCGACTGTATATTGATAGCGATTCATCGGAGTATTAGGTGAGAAGAACTGGGAGTTCTCATCGAAAATTCCTAGTGAATAGAGTTTTTCAATCGAATCTTTCGCCTGATGGCGGTCCAGGTCACGGAACTTCGGAACGATGAGCCGCTCAACTTTCGGCAGATTTTTCTTCTGCAGCTCCGCTTTCCCTTTACCGGCGCCATATGGAATGTTGTACGTATATTCACTAACCATATCTGACGAACTGATAACGGAATGTCCGCCTGTGAAGCTGGATAGGGAAGGATCAAATGGTTCATACATCATGACACGTGATTTACTGTCGGATGCTTTGCTTGTAATGAAAGCAGACCCTTTAGGTGTAACGATTTCAGAATCTATCAACTGTGTCTCAGTAGCGCCCCAGAAATTTTTATAGCCCATATTGCGCCCGTTCAGATGCACAGTAATGATGTCTTGTTTTTTTGGAGTATCATATTCGTATTTATACGTTTTACGCCCAACCATATTGCCTGAATAAAAACTGGAAGCGGGCAGATTATCAGAAACGATTCCTTCAGAATATTGGTAATCGACAAGTGTATAAGTATCTTTGCCGAAAGTTACTTTCTCGGAATAGCTCTTCACCTCAAATTGGGAAGTAGTTTGACTTTTCCCTTCGTGTTCATTGACAGTTGCCGCATAGTTCACGCTTCTTGTCAGGCGGTCTCCCTGATTGCTGGTCAGCGTGAAACGATACGTGCGAGTTAGTGTGTTTTTATTCTCTTTTTCCGTCACAACGGCTTTTCCTGAAAAGGTGACAGGATGGCCTGTCAGGAAAAATACTTCAGTGTATTCATACTCATTCATCACACCGCCGTGCACATCAATCGGACTTGCCGCAGCAGGTGCAGCTTGTAAAGAAAAAGCGGTTAGAAAAATAGAGAATAAGATCCAATTACGCAGTTTCATGAAAAATTTCAATATATACACCTTCTTTTAGGCAGTGAGAAATACGCTTCTCACTGCCTGATTTTAATCTGCTATAATAATTCTTCCTTTAAGTACGTTCTCAGCAACAATGAATAATCTGTCGTTAATTTCTAATTCGTCTGCCTGAATAACAGCGCCATCTTTAATGAAGGTAGTTTGCCTGATATCCATACCGGTCACGGCTCCCTGATCAGCCCATGCGCCATCCATCCATCTGCTGACATTACGCACGTCCATAGTGGCAGGGGATATTTTGTGTAAGCGTCCAACTAATGTGACTGCGGCGGGCTTTTTCCCGTGGACTAGATGGACGGCTGCAATTTGATCATCCGCTGCATAGAAGTAACCGTACCGCTCCATTTTGAAGCGCATATCCATTTGAGGAATAAAGGTAATGTAGTCAGCTGTAAAATCTTCAACAGCATACGTTTCATTATGGAAATTCAAGTCAACTTCACGTTTGGAAGACCAAACGTTATTCGTTAGTTCGGACACATCTGACAGCCGCAGCTGATAGCCCAGAACACCGGAAATCTTGCCGAAGTATATCGAGTGATCAGATAAATTCGGGCTGTCTAATCCATCATTACTAATATGTATGATGTTTGCGTACTGGGTTTTAATCGGACCGGAAGCCGCGACAAAAGCGGTTCCGTATGCACCTAATGCTTCAGGTGATACAAGTCGTCCGTTGCGAATAAGGATTGATCCGTCATGATAGCGGAATCGTTGTGAATCCATTAAGCTGATTTCTTTTGTTTTCCCATTAAAACTTTTCAGCGGCTCGTAAAAGGTGCGTTCTGCATTCTTTTGGATAATGATCCGTTCAACTTGCTCCTTGCCGTTTTTAGAAACCGTTGCGAGATAGACTTTCAGATTTGCATATTTTCGCAACTGATTATGGGGAACTGGCTTATTCTCGAAATAAATGGGCGTCTTGGATGAATAATAATAACTGGACGTGCTCTTCAGGTTATTTTCATACCAGTGCCAATTTAAAAATTTTGTTTCATCGCGTACGATGATTTTGCGGTTGATGGGATCGATTTGATGGAGTGTTCCTTTGTACAAACCTGCAACTTGTACACCGGGTTCCAAAATCTCGGCCATTGTAATGTAGTTCGAGTCGTATGCGGAAAACTTAATCTTCACACGATCTCCTTCATATAAAGAACTGCTCGTTGTCAGCTTCCCTTTTTTTAAAAATTGTGTTCCCTTTTGAAAATAGACATTTTTTGTACGTCCGTCATCCAGTGTGATTGTCAGTCCTTTTCGGTTTCTGTCTAAATATGTGACTGTTCCGCTGTACACTTTAGCGTTAGGCTCAATAACAGCCCCTGCTGTATCAGTTTTTCCGTGAAGCGTTTGTAAGTAGCCCTTCGCAACATCCGCTTCAACTTTCATGCCGGGCTTAAAGGCATCAATTTTGACAGCAATCGTATCCATTGATAATTGTGTGTACTTATCAATGGAGCAGGTGACAGTATTGCCAGAGTCTTTTTTTATCGTGACACTGCGTAATTCCTTCTTCACAGTGTCCTTATCTGCTTCCACTTCCACATAATTCGCTTTGACAAATGTGCCGGTTATTCGTTCGCTTGCCTCTGCGCGGGTGACCGTACTGAAAAGGCATCCAATCAAAATCACCAAACACCACGTACAGATGGCAAGCCATTGTTTATTCACTGTGTATTCCACCTCCGAAAATAGTAGTATCAACTATATATCGGCGGCTTACTTAAAAAATGAAGAAAAAAGACTCATATCGGAAATTAGTCTTTTAGCTATATAACTAACTAAGATGCATAGTCTGTTATCGAAATCTTTGTCAGCGTTTTACATATATGATAGGATACGCAATATAGTTAACAACAGAAAGGGCCGGTTTATCATGAAAAAAAGACACATATTGGCACCGCTGAGTTTATCACTTCTATTATTGGGAGCATGTAACGCGGATACTGAAAAAGAAGCAGATAAAGAACAAACCGAACCAGCTGAAAATGAAGTCAGAGAACCTGTAGATAAATCTGACACAACGACTAATAATGATGAGCTGAAGGAAGAGTTCGATAAAGAGGAAGGCGTATCTGAAGCGAGTCTGATCATTACAGAGGATGCGGGGGGCTTCGTCTTGCTGGACTTTGAAGTATCGGCGGACATGGAAAAAGAAGAAGCTGAAAAAATCGTTAAGCGTTTCAGCGAGCGACTTGAAAAAGAGTATCCTGAGCATAGTATTGATATTCAAGCCCGTAAAAGTGGAGAAACATTCGTACAGGAAACAAAAGAAGCGAAGTAATTATATTAGTGCATGCTGTCCTTTCAGAGGGCAGCATTTTTCATTCATAAACCCATACGGCAATTTGTCGGAGAAGAATGAATACGATATACTATTAATGACCTATAAATAGAGAGTGGGAACTTTATTGGGAAAAAAAACAGCGATTATACACTCAGCGATAGAAGTGTTTAAAGAGCAGGGAATTGAAAAAACAAAAATCTCGGACATCGTTAAGCGAGCAGGGATAGCACAGGGGACATTTTATTTATACTTTCCATCGAAGCTGTCGCTCATGCCGGCCATTGCGGAAGTTATGGTGGCGAAAACGATGGAAATAGTCAAGCGTACCGTAGATGATCACGCACCATATCCGAAGCAGTTCGAACAGATGGTGGACGCAATATACGAAGTAAATAAAGAATATTACGAAATATTGGCGGTTATTTATTCTGGCCTTGCTTCTACTGAACATATTCGGGAGTGGGAATCCGTCTATGCGCCTTTTTACGAATGGGTCAGTGAAAAGCTGGAAGCAGCAAAAGAAGAAGGAGCCATTCGTCAGTCCGTCAAACCTGACCGCACAGCAAAACTTCTTATCGGTCTGATTGAATCAACAGCGGAGCAAGTATTTCTTTACGCCCAGCATGATGAAAGTGAAGCGGATCGGCAGAAAGAAGAAGTGCTTGAATTTTTGTCCTATGCGCTGCAATTTACGGATCCAGTGAGCTAACATAGCTAAATGTTAGCTTTTATGATAAAATGAATGACAGTCAGTCAAAGTTATGGCTATAGAAATGAATTAGGAGCGGATAGTATGAATAAAGCGTGGCTATATGTTGCATTAACCAGCTTTTTCGAGTTAGTTTGGATTTTTGGTTTCAATACAGCGAGTCAATGGTGGCATTGGGTGTTCATCGTTGGTTTTATACTAGTAGATTTTCATTACCTGACAAAAGCTTGTGAAAGTCTTCCGACGGGCACTGTCTACGCAATATTTGCAGGTATCGGAACAATCGGCACTTCCTTAATGGATGTCATGTTCTTCGGGGAACATATCAGTTTAGGAAAAGTCTTTTTCATCATCATCCTCGTTTTAGGGGTTGCAGGATTAAAAGCCGCAGATGGGATAGATGAAAAGAAAGCGCTGAAAGGAGTGAAGGATAATGGGGTGGATACTGGTCTTCTTGGCGGCTCTAAGTGAGTTTATCGGAGTCATTGGATTAAAGAAGTTCAGTGACAACAAAACATTGGCAAGCGGTGTATTGTATTACGGGGGATTTGCTGCCGCTTTCTGCTTCCTCTACAATTCCTTCAAGTTCTTGCAAGTGAGTACCGCTTATGCAGTCTGGATCGGTGTAGGTACAGCAGGCGCGGTTATCATCAATATGCTGTTCTTTGGTGAATCAAAAAGCGTCGGCAGAATATTCAGCCTGGCTTTGATCGTCATCGGCGTGGTAGGACTCAAAGCGTTATCATAATAACTAATCCTTCTATATATAGAAGGAAAACAGATTACAAAATAAAAAATGGACATGCCCTCTGACTGAAGGCATGTCCATTTTATTGTATCCGAAAGATCAGCTACTGAGTTTTATCGATTCCAAGGCACGTTTCTGTATCTCACGTTCTAGCATTTGGATAAACTCATGGCTTAAACGGAGCTTTTGAGCTTGCTGGTATGAATAGAGCAACAATTGATCCGATAAATGCAACACAGTAGGACAGCCTCCTTTTGGATGAATAATGTAATCAGTCTGCGACCTCTCTCTAGCTGTTATCTAATACAATACCAGGAGAACGCAAAAAGAACAAGCGTTCGAGATATCCACAATGCCAGTGGGTAAGCTGTGGGCAATTTGTGAATTGTTTACAAAAAGCGATACAATACGCGGTGTATAATGTGTACAGAGTTATAAACAGAAATGAAAATGTCGAAAGTTGTCGAAAGATTCTTATCATAAAGGCAGTTCGGCAACATATATTTGAATGTTGCTGTTACATAATTTGCCCGTAAGCAGTAAAGATTAAGCGACGAAAAATGAATGAATAGGCGGGAGGGGCTGGCGACAGGAAAGAGCTGGCGGAAATTCTCTATGGGGCAATCCAAAAGAAGACGTTCTGATTTCAGGCAGCAAAACGGGAAAGAACTTTGGCTTGGACGAGTTATATAATGAAGAAGACAAATAAAATCCAAAAAAATATGTTAGATTTCGATATGCAATATATCGCGCTATACTGCATTTGTAAGCGTATTCAGTGGTTTTAAATTAGTCACAATTGACGAAAAACTTTTAAAATACAGTTGACCTTTATTCGTATACGAGATATGATAACAACAATCTAGTTCATAGCTGTGAAACTTTTCACTGGCTGTTCAGAATATTCAACTGAATGCAATTGATTTAATTAGCAATTGATTCGTTCAATTAGTTTAGGAGAGATTGCAAATGAGAAGTGACATGATTAAAAAAGGAATCGATCGTGCACCGCACCGTAGTTTACTATATGCAGCTGGTGTTAAAACGAAAGATATGAACAAACCATTTATTGGAGTGTGTAACTCCTATATAGATATTATTCCGGGACATATGCACCTGAATAAGTTCGCGGAAGTGGTCAAGGAAGCGATTTGGGAAGCAGGCGGCGTACCTTTCGAGTTCAACACGATTGGTGTCGATGACGGAATTGCAATGGGCCACATCGGCATGCGTTATTCACTGCCAAGCCGGGAACTGATTGCTGACTCGGCAGAAACCGTTATTAACGCACACTGGTTTGACGGAGTCTTCTATATACCGAACTGTGACAAAATCACACCGGGTATGCTGATGGCGGCAGTTCGTACAAACGTACCTTCAGTCTTTGTATCAGGCGGACCGATGGAAGCAGGGGTTTCCGAAACGGGAGAAGTACTCTCATTAACATCTGTCTTTGAAGGTGTCGGAGCGTATAAGAGCGGGAACATGACAGCGGAGGCATTGCTGGACATTGAACAGAATGCCTGCCCATCATGCGGATCGTGTTCAGGAATGTTCACTGCGAACTCCATGAACTCTCTGATGGAAATGCTCGGCATGGCACTTCCGGGAAATGCGACAATTCTCGCAACATCCGATGAGCGTCACAAGCTGATCAAAGATGCAGTAAAGCACTTGATGAACTGCATCGAAAAAGATATTAAGCCGCGGGATATCATTACAAAAGAAACAATCGATGATGCATTCGCACTTGATATGGCTATGGGCGGTTCGACTAACACAGTCCTTCATACGCTGGCCATCGCACACGAAGCAGAAATTGATTACAATATTGAAGATGTCAACGAAGTGGCAAAACGTGTGCCTTATCTGTCCAAGATCATGCCGGCTTCCGATTATTCTATGCATGATGTACATTTAGCCGGCGGTGTAAGCGCAATTGTCAATGAATTGTGTAAAATTGACGGTGCCATCCATAAAGATAGAATGACGATCACAGGCAAGACGATAGCAGAAGATGTAGCAGGACATGAAATTACAAATACCGACGTAATTCGCACAAAAGATGATCCATACAGTCCGGTAGGCGGCTTGTCTATTCTATTTGGAAATATTGCACCTGATGGTTCCGTCATTAAAGTTGGAGCGGTTGATCCGTCAATCAAAGACTTTAGAGGCGAAGCAATTGTATTTGAATCACAGGAAGAAGCACAGGAAAACATTGATAATGGAACCGTCCAGGCAGGTCATGTAGTCGTAATCCGATATGAAGGACCTAAAGGCGGGCCTGGTATGCCGGAAATGCTTGCACCAACATCTGCTATTATGGGCAGAGGGCTAGGTAAAGAAGTTGCGTTAATTACCGACGGACGTTTCTCTGGTGCTTCACGGGGCATCTCGATCGGGCACATCTCACCTGAAGCTGCAGACGGCGGACCGATTGCACTGGTTGAGAATGGAGATATTATCGAAATCGACCTGACGAACCGGACGATTGAATTATTAGTTTCAGATGAAGTACTTGCAGAAAGACGCCATGCGCTGAAACCTTTTGAACCAAAAATTAAAAAAGGATATCTTGGCAGATATTCAAAATTAGTTACTTCAGCCAGTACAGGCGGAGTCATGAAAATTTAATATACAAAACGTTGATGAGGTTAAAGCAGACAGAAACTTGTATTCACAGAGAGCCGGTAGCGCTGGAAGCCGGCAGTACAACTGTTTGCGACATCCCCTCGGAGTGGACTGCTAAAAGGTATACCGATTAGGCAGTCCCGGGCTTGAAATTAGGGCTCGTTAGCAATGAGAGAACAGGTCTCGGCCCGTTCTTTCATAAGGTGACAGACGTCACGAACTAGGGTGGTACCATGAAAGCTTTTTCATCCCTATGTAAAGAAACTAGAATTCTTTGCGTGGGATGAGAGGGCTTTTTTTTAGGAGAAAATGTCAATGGCCATTATATAGATGAAAATTGTAAGGAGGAGTTCAGTATGAGTGCTGAAGTACAAGAAATGCAGACTGCAGCTATGCCGAAGGAACAATCCAAAACCAAACCCGCAGATGGTTCTGCAATTTTAATTCAATCGCTTAAAGAACAAAATGTTGAAATAATCTTTGGATATCCTGGAGGTGCCGTTCTTCCAATTTATGATGCGCTATATAACGATCCGATTCCGCACGTATTAGCACGTCATGAACAAGGCGCTATCCATGCGGCGGAAGGATATGCACGGGTATCCAGAAAAACTGGCGTTGTTATTGCCACATCCGGACCGGGTGCAACAAACTTAGTGACGGGAATCACTGATGCCATGATGGACTCTCTGCCATTAGTTGTTATAACCGGCCAAGTGGCAAGCACAGTCATTGGATCGGATGCGTTCCAGGAAGCGGATATTATCGGTATTACACAGCCTATTACCAAACATAACTATCAAGTGCAAAGCGTGTCGGACATCCCGCGCATCATGCGTGAAGCATTCCATATTGCTTCCACTGGAAGACCGGGGCCGGTTGTTGTCGATATTCCGAAAAACGTCGCAACAGATATCTTTGTTCCTGTCGAAAAAGAAGACAAAGAAGTGAATTTGCCTGGATATCAGCCAACGACTACACCTAATTATCTGCAAATTCAAAAAGCCGCAAAAGCTCTGTCAAGTGCAAAAAAACCAATGATCCTTGCGGGAGCAGGTGTACTGCATGCAGGCGGTACAGCGGAGCTGAAAGAACTTGTCGAAACACATCGTATTCCGGTTGTTAATACGCTGCTTGGCTTAGGCACAATCCATGGCGATCATGAATTATTCTTCGGAATGGCAGGAATGCACGGAACAGCTACTGCAAACTATGGATTGAGTGAATGTGATGTACTGTTGAACGTTGGCGCTCGTTTTGACGACCGTCTGACAGGCAATCTGGAATCATTCCTTCCTAATGCACGCGTGATCCATGTGGATATAGATCCAGCTGAAATTGGAAAGAACGTCCCAACTGAAATCCCTCTTGTATCCGATGCAAAAGAAGCACTTGCTGCCTTGCTGAAAGCAGATTTTAAATCACCTGATACAGCAGAGTGGGTAGAATACTTAAAGGGATTGGATGCACAATATCCGCTTTGGTATGAAACAGATGAAGATGCGCTGCTGCCGCAGCAGGCGCTTGAGATCGTCCATCGCCTGACAGAAGGGGATGCTATCGTCACTACAGATGTCGGGCAGCACCAGATGTGGACAGCACAGTACTATCGTTTCAATAATCCGGATAACTGGGTAACATCCGGCGGACTTGGAACAATGGGCTTTGGTTTCCCGGCTGCAATCGGTGCGCAGCTTGCAAGACCGAAAGATCGTGTCATTGCAGTTGTTGGAGATGCCGGTTTCCAAATGACAGCACAGGAACTTTCACTTCTTCAAGAAATGCGTCTTCCGGTCAAGGTCATCATCTTGAATAACGGTGCACTTGGCATGGTGCGCCAGTGGCAAGAAACATTCTACGAAGAACGTTACTCTCAGTCACTTGTCCCAGTGCAGCCGGACTTCATCAAACTTGCGGAAGCTTATGATCTAAAAGGGTACCGCATCAACAATTTAGAAGAAGCGGAAAAAGTATTTGCAGAGGCGCTGCTGTCTGACGAACCGGCCCTGATCGACTGCCGTGTGAAACAGCGTGAAAACGTCTATCCAATGGTGGCGCCAGGGAAAGGATTACAAGATATGATTGGAGTGAGTCCTCAGTGAAACGAATCATTACAGTAACAGTAATTAATCAGAGCGGTGTCTTAAATCGTGTAACGGGACTTCTTATGAAGCGCCAATTCAATATTGAGAGTATTACTGTAGGAGCTACGGAACAGCCGAATAGATCAAAGATGACATTCCAAGTTCACGTAGAAGATGAAAATAAAATCGAACAACTTGTAAAACAGCTGCAGAAGCAGATTGATGTTATTACAGTGAAAGATATAACTGACAAAGCAATCGTTTTGCGTGAGCTGGCGCTTGTAAAGGTGATCTCACCTCCACAGATTCGCTCTGAAATGAACAGTATTGTAGAACCTTTCCGTCCGACTATAGTCGACTCAGGAAAGAATGTTGTAACGTACCAAGTAACGGGTGACCCAGATAAAATCGAAGCATTTATCGATTTGCTGAAACCATATGGCATCAAAGAACTAACACGAACTGGCGCAACCGCCTTTGCGCGTGATATGCAAAAAGTTCAAGCACCACAGTTATCTATTTTAAAACAGTAATTCACACACACTTAGGAGGAAATTAAAATGACAAAAATGTATTACAACCAGGATATCAATGAAGGACTATTAGAAGGTAAAACAATCGCAATTATCGGGTACGGTTCACAAGGTCACGCACATGCGCGTAACTTGAAAGATTCAGGATTTAATGTAGTAGTAGGTGTTCGTCCAGGTAAATCATTCGACCAGGCAAAAGCAGACGGACTTGAAGCACTGCCTGTTAAAGAAGCATCTGAAAAAGCAGACTTGATCATGATCTTGCTTCCTGACGAAAGACAAAAAGCAGTTTACGAAGCAGAAATCGAGCCTGCTCTTGCTAAAGGCAAGTCTTTGATTTTCGCTCACGGATTCAACGTACACTTCGGTGAAATCAAACCGCCGGCTGATGTAGATGTATTCCTTGTAGCTCCAAAAGGACCAGGACACCTGGTTCGCAGAACGTTTGAAGCAGGCGGCGGTGTTCCAGCATTGTTCGCAGTATACCAGGACGTTTCAGGCCAGGCTAAAGACGTAGCTCTTGCATATGCAAAAGGTATCGGATCTGCTCGCGGCGGAGTTTTGGAGACAACATTCGAAGAAGAGACAGTTACAGATCTTTTCGGAGAGCAAGTAGTTTTATGCGGCGGGTTAACTGCACTTGTAAAAGGCGGATTCGAAACACTTGTAGAAGCAGGATATCAGCCTGAACTTGCATACTTCGAAACATTGCACGAAGTTAAACTAATCGTTGACTTAATGTATGAAGGCGGATTAGCTGGAATGCGCTATTCTATCTCTGACACTGCAGAGTGGGGCGACTTCGTAACAGGCCCGCGCATTATCGACGCAGATACAAAAGCTCGTATGAAAGACGTTCTTACAGATATCCAATCAGGCAAGTTCGCTAAAGAATGGATTGCAGAGAACGAAAACGGCCGTCCTAAATTCAATGCGATCGAAGAAGCGGAAGCTAAGCACCAAATTGAAGAAGTTGGACAAAAACTTCGCTCTATGATGCCTTTCATTAACGAAGGAGCTAAATCAAAAGAGGAGGAAGTGGTAGCGAGTGAGAAAAATTGATATTTTCGATACAACACTTCGCGACGGTGAGCAATCTGCAGGTATTAATCTAAATACAGTAGAAAAGTTAGAGATCGCTCGTCAGCTTGAAAAACTTGGGGTGGCAGTCATTGAAGCAGGATTTCCTGCTTCATCCCCGGGTGATTTTGAAGCCGTTCAACGCATTGCCAATACAGTGAAAAATTCCACTGTCACCGGCCTGTCGAGAGCGATGAAGAGTGAGATTGACATATGCTGGGAAGCTTTACGCGGCGGCGAACAGCCGCACATCCACGTATTCTTGGCAACTTCACCCATTCATATGGAATACAAACTGAAAAAGACGCCAGATGAAGTAGTGGACATTGCAGTAGATTCAGTCAAATATGCCAAAAAGTATTTCCCGCTCGTTCAATGGTCAGCAGAAGATGCTTTCCGTTCAGAACCTGAATATCTTGTGCGTATTATCAATAAAGTGATTGAAGCAGGAGCTACAACGATCAATATTCCGGACACTGTCGGCTATGCAACACCTGCTGAATACGGTGCTCTGTTCAAGTATTTGAAGGAGAATGTAACCGGAGTAGAGAAAGTGAAGCTTTCAGCTCATTGTCACGATGACCTTGGAATGGCGGTAGCCAACTCCATTGCGGCAGTTGAAAACGGTGCGGATCAAGTGGAATGTACAATTAACGGTATCGGAGAGCGTGCGGGCAATGCTTCATTAGAAGAGATTGCTGTTGCTATGCATATCCGGAAAGACTTTTACAACATGGAAACTGGCATCAACTTGCAGGAAATCAAACGTTCCAGCCAGCTTGTCAGCCGGTTGACAGGAGTAGTCATCCAGCCGAACAAAGCAGTCGTCGGAAAAAATGCATTTGCCCATGAATCCGGTATACACCAGGATGGCATGCTGAAAAACCGTCAGACATACGAAATTATCACCCCTGAATTAATTGGGGAAACTGATATTCCGTTAGCGCTTGGCAAGCATTCAGGACGCGCAGCATTTAAAGATCGGGCAGTCACTATGGGGTTTGACCTGACTGATAACCAATTGAAGGAAGCATTTGACGATTTCAAAAAATTAGCGGACCGTAAAAAGGAAATCACAGAAGACGATTTGTTTGTTCTGTTCACAGGCCAGCAATTGTCCGACACGGATACACCGATTTACGAATTGCATAACGTGCAGGTACAATACGGAACGAATAATATTCCGACAGCTACCGTTACGGCAACCGTACCAAGCGGAGAAACAGTTACCGTGGCAACGACCGGTGCAGGTTCTGTTGAATCAATTTTCAACGCGCTGGAACTGGCGATTAAAGGTGAAGTACTCATTCTCGATTATCGTGTAACGTCGATCGGCAAGGGCCGCGATGCACTGGGAGAGGCAGTCGTCAACTTAAGCTATAACGGACTCGAGCTGAAAGGCCGTGACGTAGCGCAAGACGTATTAGAAGCGTCAGCAAAAGCTTATTTGAATGCTATCAACCGCCAGCTGGTTCGCGAACAACTGCGGAAGCAAGAATTATTAAACTAAGCATCAAAAACCAAAGGGATAGAGTATTCGATCGAGTGATACGAGATTGATCAAGGAGGAGAAGTTCTATGGAAAAGAAAGTAGCAGTATTACCCGGTGACGGCATAGGACCCGAGGTAGTGGCAGAGGCAGTCAGAGTTTTGGAAGTGATCGGCAGACGCTTTAATCATACATTCCATACAGAATATGGATTGATTGGCGGAGCAGCAATTGATGAGAAAAATGATCCGCTTCCTAAAGAGACAATTGAGTTATGTGAATCAAGTGACGCTATTCTCCTGGGGGCAGTGGGCGGACCGAAATGGGATCAAAACCCGTCTGAACTGCGTCCGGAAAAAGGGTTGCTTGCAATACGTAAACATTTTGATCTATTTGCGAACCTTCGTCCTGTTGCAGCTGTGCCTTCTTTGATCCAGGCTTCTCCTTTAAAAGAAGAAATCGTCAAAGACGTGGACATGATGATTGTTCGGGAATTAACCGGCGGATTATACTTTGGTAAACCGAGCCGCCACACAGATCAATCAGCTGTTGACACACTTGTGTATACGCGTGAAGAAATCGAACGTATTGTCGACAAAGGTTTTGAACTGGCCCGCCTTCGTAAAGGCAAAGTAACTTCTGTGGACAAAGCGAATGTGCTCGAATCCAGTAAGCTTTGGAGAAAAATCGTTGAAGAGAAGAAAGCAGAATACCCTGATGTGGAAGTGGAACACCAGCTGGTGGACTCTGCAGCGATGAAATTAATTACGAACCCTGCATATTTCGATGTAATCATTACAGAGAATATGTTTGGAGATATTTTGAGTGATGAAGCATCCGTCATTACAGGATCACTTGGATTATTGCCTTCAGCAAGTGTCCGCGCAGACGGATTAGGATTGTATGAGCCAGTGCACGGTTCAGCTCCGGATGTGGCAGGACAGGGAATCGCAAATCCGGCGGCCACAATTCTGTCAGTTGCTATGATGCTGAAGTATTCATTTGGATTGGAAACAGAAGCAGCAGCTGTTGAAAAAGCGGTTAACACTGTATTTGAAGAAGGTCACTTCACGGCAGATTTGGCTGGTAAAGACCAGCGTGCGCTGACGACAAAAGAATGGACAGATAAAATTGTGGATGAACTGGATCTTCAGTTCGTTTCCAACAGTATTATGTATTCATATATCTAAAAATTTTGACAATATAATCTCGGCCTGACTGGCATCATAGGGCATACCGAACTTGGTGAGCCCTTTGTGCACAGGGCAGACTGGGTAATGGATTAAGGGCTGAACAGATATTCTGGAAACGGCTTGGAAGGAGAAACAATTATGGCAAAAACAATTATAGAAAAAATTTGGGATCAGCATATAGTACATGAAGAAGAGGGAAAGCCGGATCTATTATACATCGATCTTCATCTGATTCATGAAGTGACATCACCGCAGGCATTTGAAGGCCTGCGTCTGGCAAACCGCAAAGTGCGCAGACCGGATCTGTGCTTTGCGACAATGGATCATAACGTTCCGACAAAAAATTTGCCGGTCATTAATGATCCGATCGCCAAAAAACAAATTACGACTCTTGAAAAAAACTGTGAAGAGTTTGGGGTACAATTGGCTGACATGGAGCACCCCGATCAGGGAATTGTGCATATTATCGGTCCTGAACTTGGATTAACACAGCCGGGAAAAACGATTGTTTGCGGTGACAGTCATACTTCTACACACGGAGCATTCGGTGCTATTGCGTTTGGTATCGGAACAAGTGAAGTAGAACACGTATTGTCCACACAAACACTTTGGCAAAGCAAACCAAAAACAATGGAAATCCGTGTAACAGGAAAGATTGGTTTTGGGGTGACAGCTAAAGACATCATTCTTGCGATTATTTCAAAGTTTGGAATTGGTGTCGGAACAGGTCATATCGTCGAATATACAGGCGAAGCAATTCGTGCACTGTCAATGGAAGAACGAATGACGATTTGTAATATGTCCATCGAAGCAGGAGCGAAAGCTGGTTTGATCGGTCCTGATGAAACAACAATTAACTACTTGCGCGGACGCCGTTATGCTCCTCAGGGTGAAGAGTTTGAAGCTGCGGCTGAACGCTGGCTTGCGCTAAACACGGACGAAGGCGCAAAGTTTGATCAGGTGCTTGAAATCGATGCAGAGGAAATCGAGCCTTTCGTTACATGGGGAACGAACCCATCCATGGGATCCGGTATATCGGCAAGTATCCCTACGTCTGCGGATTATACTTCCGAAACAGATAAATCAGCACTTCGCGCGGCGCTGGACTACATGGGTCTTAAAGAAGGAATGCCGCTGACAGATATAGAAATTCAGCATGCATTCATTGGTTCATGTACGAACGCACGTCTGAGCGATTTGGAAGCGGCAGCAAGTGTCGTAAAAGGCAAACATGTACATCCTTCCGTGACGGCAATCGTCGTTCCTGGTTCACGTACTGTGAAAAAACAGGCAGAAGATATCGGTCTTGATAAAATCTTCATTGATGCAGGCTTTGAGTGGAGAGAATCAGGATGCAGTATGTGTTTAGCAATGAACGACGACGTGGTGCCTGCGGGTGAACGCTGTGCATCCACATCCAACCGAAACTTTGAAGGACGCCAAGGTGCGGGTTCACGTACACATCTAGTCAGCCCATCCATGGCCGCAGCGGCAGCAATTGCCGGACATTTCGTAGACGTCCGTAAAATCCAGGCCGCTGTGCATAATTAAGGAGGGATATTCAGATGGAACCAATTAATAAAATAGAGAGTGTTCTCACTCCATTAGATAAAAATAACGTAGATACAGACCAGATTATCTCAAAAGAATTCCTGAAGCGTATTGAGCGCACGGGATTCGGAAAATATTTATTTTACCACTGGCGCTTTAATCCAGATGGCACAAAAAACGAAGATTTCGTGCTGAATGATCCGCGATATGACGGCTCAACTATTTTGGTGGCACATGAAAACTTTGGCTGCGGTTCATCCCGTGAGCATGCGCCGTGGGCAATTTTGGATTACGGTTTCCGTGTAGTCATCGCACCGAGCTTTGCTGATATTTTCTATAGCAACTGCTTTAAGAATGGGATTCTGCCTATTAAGCTCTCCGTAGCAGAAATTGATGAGTTTTTACAAAAAGGCAAAGAAGCACCTTATAAATTGACGGTCAGCCTGGAAGATCAAACGGTAGCGGGCGAGGACGGTTCTGAATATAGTTTTGATATTGACCCGTACTACAAAAAAATGTTGCTGAATGGCTGGGATGAGATATCTCTGACGTTCCAATACGAGGATAAAATTTCAGAGTACGAACAAAAACACGCATAATGTAAAACGGTTCATTAGACTGACCTAGCGATATGAGACACATATAAAACACCATGATTAGGCTGCTTTGACACCATATTTTATCGGTGTCAGGTAGCCTAATTTTTCTTGGATACGTTCTTCATTATAATAATTTAAATAGGCAATTACTCGTTCAACTACAATATTATTGCGTAATGAATTAAATTTAACGTATTGAAATTCTTCAGATTTCAGACTCGAATGAAATGATTCAATCACCGCATTGTCCCAACAGTTTCCTCGACGTGACATGCTGCCGATCAGGTCGTTATCCTTGATATAGGCTTGATACGCGTATGACGTATACACACTCCCTTGATCCGAATGTATAATCACTCCTGTGGGGTGGTTTCTCGCAGCTAGTGCCGCCTTTAATGTGTCAATTACGAGTGGTGTCTGTTGATGGTCGTATAATTTGTAAGCAACAATTTCATTATTGTATAAATCCATAATGGTTGAAAGATATTTTGTCGTACTACCATACTGGATATAGGTGATGTCGGTTACCCACTTCTGATTCGGTTCACTAGCTGTGAAATTACGTTTAAGAAGATCTGGGGCAATTATGATACTTTCCCCTTGAGATTTCCACTTTCGTTTAGGCTTGATACGACACTGTAAGTTATGCTTTTGCATGAGGCGTTGAACCGTATTGCGATTCAATTCTATGTTGTATTCCTGCTTTAGAAATGCTTTGATTTTTCTATGTCCATTCCGATATTTAGTGCGTTTACACAATTCTATAATAGCCTCCTCTTCCACTGAAAGAGACTTATCCGTTTCCTCCAGACGCCACCTATAGTAGGTAGCTCGTGGTACTCCTAATGCGGATAAAATGGCTGTTATTGTATACTTCTTTTTTAGTTTTTCCACAATCTGCAGAACTATTTCTTTCTCAATCTCCTTTCGATCTCCATGTACTTTTTTAGAATCTCATTCTCCATTTTTAAATGAGACATCTGTCGTTCTTTCTTGTCCGCTTCACTCGAAAGTTCTGGCCCATGACCGAAGGTATATTGTTTACCTATCGGTTGATCAAAACGATATATTTCATTTGCACGATACCATCTCATCCAGGTTTCAATCTGGGATTTATTTTTGACTCCGTGCTTCTCCATAATTTCTTTAGTTGTTAATTCCCCACTCAATTTATCTTTGACAACTGCCCATTTTACTTCGCTTGAATATACGTTTTTGCCCACGCAAAAACACCTCCGTTGTAAGTACTTTTTACAAGTGTACCACTTCGAAGGTGTTTTATATTGTCTCAAAAATTTAGGTTAGCCCACATCGCTTTCTGAGCGTGAACCGTTTTTTTGCATGTTTGTAAAATTCGCAGTATAAAAACGATGTGTAATGAAGGAATTACAGAAACTTTGAAACTTTATTCGAATTTATGCGTCTGTACGGCGGGCGAGGATAAATTAGGAAATCATTCATTTTACAGCGGACAGCCAAATAAAATGGCGGTTATGCTATAATTGTCGAAGTAAACCGCATACTAAAATGGAGAAAAACAAAAATTGGAGTTGATTTAAAAACATGTTGACCGGATCGAAAAAGAGAATATTCGCGGTTGCGGGTTCTCTTCTTATTGCACTGTTCGTCTTATTCACTTTTCTTCCGTATGATGCGAAGGCGGAAACAGTGGACCAGCGCTTTTCTGACATCAGCAATGCGTACTGGGCTAAAGATGAAGTAACTCAACTCGTGGAAGAGGGAATTATTAATGGTTATCAAGATTTGCAGTACCGTCCGGGGATCAGTATCAAACGGGGACAGGCAGCAAACTTACTGACCGCCGCGCTAAAGTTGCCCGAAGCACCGTATCAGCCGATATTTAAAGATGTCAGTTCGAAATCTTCCCACTTGCGGGGTGCCATGTCTACTTATCAAGAGGGCATATTTAAAGGTAAGCCGGATGGCAATTTCGGAGTCAGCGATGAACTGACGCGTGAGCAAATGGCGAGCGTGCTGGTGAATGCATTTAAACTGAAGGATACAGGTGAAGAAGTTCGCTTCACAGATGAACATAAAATCAGTGAATCGCACAGATACGGCGTAAAAGTTCTTATGCAGCATGGCATTACAACGGGTAAAGAAGATGGATCATTCGCTCCGAAACTCCCGGTTAACCGTGGTTCATTCGCCGTATTTTTACATAGAGCAATGATTCAGTCAGGATTGCTTGAAAAAAAGCAGCCGATTACGTTCAATAAAACACAAACTATGGGGAAATTCGAGCCCATCCGTTTTAATCAATTTTTGACAGAAGTGCCATTGACAAAAGAAGGACAGACGTACTTGCGCTCCAACCACTTCCTGTCATTAGCTGCAAAACGTGTAAAACCCCATGGACATGCTACGGACCATGAATACGTCTATGGCGTCAGTGACAGAAAGAACACAAGAGTCACTGTAACGAAACGTGAATTGCCAAACGGTGATTATTTTACATTTGTAGAGCTGCGCAATCCTGACCGTTTGCCGCTCCGTGTTGATTTCGTACGAATCGATGAAGGGGTTACAGCGAACAAGATGGAGCGTTTCGACAAATTCCCAATGAAAAAAGATATTGACGATACATTCGGATTTGATATTGCAACTTCCCCTGTCGGTGTCCTGGAAACTGTTTCACAGCAAGGCACCGGACAGCAAATGATTTCAAAAATGTACCGCTCCCGCGATCTGGAGATGAAGTACCGAAATGGTGCCATCAGCCGTACGCGTGAACTGTATGACGAACAAGAAACGTACAGCAATATCGTAATGGGGAATAACCGTGTATCCGTGTTTGAACTGCATTCAAGAGGATATGACATCGTTGACCATTGGTATCTGGCATCCGATCAGAAGCTGTTCTCAACAAGTGAAAGACTGGATTCCTGGCTGCGTGAATCCGTCGCGAATTATAAAAAGCGGAATAAATGGTATACAGCCAATGGACCGTATAATAAAATGGCAACGACCATCGAACCGATGCCCGCTTCAGGACGCGGGTACGGACGGAATTTACTTCTTGTAAAAGAAGACCGTGTCATGCTGCTCTATAACCAGACAGAAGAACGCTACTACGAAGATATTCTGCATAACGCGTTTACGAACCTGTCTATTTTCAGGGGCAATAAAACGTATTGGGAAACTGAAGTAACGAGTACGTATCTGCAGCATTTATACAACTTCACGGCACCATTCGTCGATACGCGCTTCAATGAGCAAATTGCATTATTCCTTTATAACGGCGGGAGTGCATTTGGCCATAAAGATTACAACGAAGGTTTGCGCAACTATGCTAACCTGCTGGTGCAGCAGCATAAAAAAGGCAATGTGAATGCGTTATCTTCTACTGCCTATTATATTCCGGATTACTTCCCGGCTAAACAGCAGGTGAAGACCCACACATCAATGAACCACTTGCTTGGCGGCATGAACATCCTTCTGCTTGCCTTCCAGGAGTTCAAAGATCCAGTGTACTTGGAAAATGCGAGCGCAATTGAAAAAGCCATTCGCTTTGAAGAGAAAAAGTGGACGCGTTCTAACGGGGATATTTGGTATAAGCGTGCGCCGAACGGTCAATTCTCAGGAACGGACTATGTTCATTTGACATTGGAAGACTTGATTCATTCCTATGAAATGTGGATGCAAGTCGACCAGTCGAAAGCGAAAGTATTCGAGCGGATGATTAAATCGAAGGCAGGCTATTTAAACAGTACGAAAAAAGGGTATACGACAAAAATTAAAAAGGGACTGGAACGCATCAACATGTCCAATCTGCTGCCGGCAGGTCCCGAATATACAGATGCATTGTAAGGAAAGAACACCATCTCCGCAAGTTGGAGATGGTGTTTTTTAATGGATAAAGCCGGCAGTAGATAGGGCAGACAGACAATGGTTTTTGAGTTTATTTCATGGGGCGCCTGGCAGGTGAATGAGCGGTGAACGAAGGGTTATGATCGCTTGGCGGGTTTTACTGATCGGTTAGGAGAGGCTATTGATCGCTTGATTGCTTTAATGATCGGTGAACAGTTATGTATGAGCGCTTGCTAAGTTTATTGAGCGGATGGGCTGGCTTGCATTCGGACAGAGCAGGCGAATAGGCATTTGTCCGGAAACCGGTCCATAAAAATACCCCATTTCCAGTGTAGGGAAATGGGGGAGCCGGATATTAATTGATAAGTGTAACCAGGTCGGAACGGATCCAGCCGTATGGTTCGCTGTTTTGCTGTGTGCCCGGGTTTGCATCCATGCGCACTTTATACCAAACAAAGCCGTCTGCACTTGTGGTGCGGTCTGTGACGACAAGTGGATAGCCGAATGCTGCCAGATTACCCGGATGTTTTGGTTTGTATGAGAATAAAATATTGCCTGCATTCAATGCTTGCGGGCTTGTCCGAATGTTGACTGCTGTATTGCCTGTGTAAGAGATTACGGCCAATTGCGCCTGATTTGCATCTTTGCTTCCGAGGAACTGATCGATTCGCCACATGTGACCGGCAATTTTGCTGCCCCAGAAAGGATCAGATGCATACTTCATGTTGAAGCCGACTGCTTTATTTCCCGGTGCTGCCCCATTTGCATAGGCGCCGAACGGGTTAGCGTAGTTCAAATTAATGTAACGGGTAATGAATGCATCGACGCTTTTTGTCGGATTTAAGTACACTTCGCCTTTATCCGGAGAGGAATCAAATACACGGATTCCGAAGATATTGTTTTTCTGTTGTGCATTCGTGCTCATGCCGTAGTCACTTTCATGTATAGCTGTCGCTAAAATAAACATCGCATTGACATGATGCTGTTTCTCCATTTGTTTCACATATGTTCCTAAACCGATTAATTTTGATTTAGAGGATGCGTTTTTGTAACGGGAGATCCCTGTTTTTTCTCTAGCTGTCAATGCATTGGCAATGAAACGATTCAGTTCTTGGCCTGTGTAGGAAGTAGGCTGACGTACGGACTGGAACTGGAAGTACGGGTAGTACGTAACTGATGCTGTGCCGTTTTGTTCCTTGAAATGCACGCCATCATTACTTAAATAAGTTTGTCCTTTTTTCATCTCAGATGAAGCGGGGCCTACTGTGTATTCCGCGTAACTGCCTTTGTATTGTTTCGTCTTGGAATCGTATGTACGATAATAAGGCTGATGAACAAGCAGTCCGTCATTTGTAACTTTATAGCGGCTTGCGCCTGTTGAAAGCAGTGTAGGGATCAGGTCGACTTCTGCATGTTTCGCATAATATGTATAGCCGCCCACTTCCACTACTACTCGTTCCGGACTGCTGCCGATATATTCAAGTTCATAGCCTTTCTGTATATATGTCACTTCATTTTTCAGTGCAGGATCGCTGTACAGTGACGTATATTGCTTAGGGTTTTCTGCTGCAAACGCCTGACCGGACTTCATTTTAATAATGTTATTATTAATGGAGATTGCCTGTACTGCAGAAGATGCATTATATGCCGCCAATGCATCTTCAAAACTCATGTACGATTCATCTGTAACGTTCAACTGACTGTTTGAAACTGCGCTTACTTTATGCACTTTAGGGTTGTCGACACTGCCTGTATTTGCCGGCGGACGGGTACTGCCTTTACCGTCAGCTACTGCAAACATTCTGAATAAAAATGCTGAAGCATGTGCAATCGTTGCGTTACTTGTCGGTTTGAAATACCCTTGGTCGCCGCGTATGATATGTAACGAGGAAGCAGACGATACAGCGGGTACGAAATTCGGCGAAATTTTCTTGCTGTCTTTAAACTGTACAGTAGCTGTATTGACCGGGATATCCAAGAAGCGGAATGCTTTAAAGATCATTCCTGCCATCTGCTGACGGGTAATTTGCTGGTTCTCTTTAAATGTGCCATCAGGGTAACCTGCCAAAATCCCGGCGCCCGCTGCATTTTGAATTTCAATCGTGCGGGAATGGTTTGCTTTCAAATCCTTAAAGGTATACCGTGACGAAGCGGGCAAATCAAGCGAACGTGCCAAATACGAAGCGAATTCTCCGCGGGTAACTGCACGATTCGGGTAGACATTGCCTTTTGCATCAGTTTGAATTACGCCTTTGTTCACCCAAAATTTCAGCTCTTCTTGCATTTGATGCCCCGTGAAATCATTGGCGTTTGCTGTCGGAGTGAAGACAGGGGAAGCGGCCAGTAGTAAAAGCGTCAGTAATGTAATCAAACGTTTCAAGTCAAAACCTCCTATAGTAATCTCCTGCTATTGTAGCAGAATGTACTATCTTTGATAAGTTACATTTGGTATATTAATAGACTATTCTTGTAAAAAAAGTTTGGAAAGATGCTAAAACGGGTAAATGTATGGGATTTTCAGAAGGGGAATCCGATAAGATATCTCCCTGTAATTGACAAATTATAATTATTCGAAAAGATGCAACGAAAGCTCTCCCTATTCCGTCATGGATAGTGATATAATGCAACAAGGAACTAGCAAGCGCAGAAAGGGTTTTATAGACTAATGAATATATGGAAACAGCGATTGGAAAAACAATCTACAATTACCTTACTGGTTGCAGTAGCTGTCATGCTCATCGCATTGCTGCTGCCTTCAAAAATAGCTTTGCTTGGAACGGCCTTATTCTTCCTTATTTTTTCTATTCTTCAGCCTCAGCAGAGCATTCTGTTTTTGGTCATCTATATCAACATCCGTCCATTTTTGCTCGAAGTAAACAGCGGAGTAAAATTAATAGGAGATTTGATTACTTTTGTCGTATTCGCGTGGACACTGTTTCACTATCGGTATAATATACGTGCTTTATTTACATTTAAATGGTTTGAATGGGCATATTTCGCCTTTATTTTATTCGGTTCGGTTATAGGATTGATGCAAGATGTAACGATTACGGCCGTCATCTTCCAAATCCGGACTTTTGTAATTATGTATCTTCTTTATTATGTAATTTCAAGGATGGCGCTGACAGACAAGTGGCTGCAGCAGCTCGCATGGGTAACGGTCTGGGTCAATATTGTCATGTCGTTTCATGGGTTAGTGGAGAAGCTGTCGCTGCGCCAATTGCTTTTGCCGGAAGAGTGGAAGTATAAAGTACTGTCCGCCACGAATGCTGTCCGGATTTATGGGCTGGCGGGCAATCCGAACTCTCTCGCCTTATCATTGTTCTTTGGTATTATTGGAGTTATTTATTTACAGCATGTCTATCAGCACAATAAATACAAATGGACGTTCCGCGTATTGCTGGTCTTATTCTTCGGCATTTTAATTTTGACGTATTCAAGGGGAACGTGGATTTCAGCAGTGACATTTGGCGCTGTATTTATTTTGATGACGAGAAAATGGTATTTACTGAAACGGCTGGCCGTTGCAGGCATCGCCTCAATTATCCTGATCTATTACCCAATTAACCTTGCTGTGCAATTTATACAGGAACTTGGCGTAGAAATCGAGCAGAAGCCTGATGGCGCGGGAAGTATCGGGGGACGCTTCGGGGAAACATTCGATGAAAAGAACTTAGCTCTAATGACGGAAAGCGGCCGATTCTATTATATCCGAAAAGGCTTTGAAATTTTCGGTGATCACCCTATAACAGGCACAGGGTTCGGCTCATTTGGCGGATCCGCCACATTATCCTATGGATCACCCATCTATGCTCACTACGGAATCAGTTCAGACATTTATGGCGGAAAGTATTTCTATTCCGACAACCAATATATTCAAGTCATTGCTGAAACTGGCGTGGTTGGGGTACTGATCTTTGCCGTATTCTTGCTCAGCATGTTGTGGCTATTCTGGAAATCACGGCATACAAATTTCGGAGTCTTCATGATTGCCCTCTGGTTTTCAACGGGTGTCTCGGGTATGTACTACAACATCTGGGAATTGAAGATGTATACACTGTTTTACTTTATATTGCTTGGAGCATTTGTCGCTCTTGGCAAACACCAGCCACCTTCCTCAAAAACTGCGAACGGATAACCTTCCGTCCGCAGTTTTTTCTTTTCAGAAAGCGGAACGTGTTGATCGCCGTTGCGTGCTGCTTGATCATGCGCTGTTCCAGTTGTAAAAGTTTCATTGCTCAATCATAGAGTTCAAGTGATCATACTTGCCCCGCGTCCGCTCAATCACGAAGGCCAAGCGCTCATAGCTGCCCCGCGTCCGCTCAATCACGAGGGCCAAGCGATCATAGCCGCCCCGCGTCCGCTCAATCACGAGGGCCAAGCGATCATAGCCGCCCCGCGTCCGCTCAATCACGAAGGCCAAGCGATCATAGCTGCCCCGCTACCGCTCAATCACGGGCCCCAAACGCTCATACCCATCCGCCACACCCGCCCCCAATTCGACATGTAATCTGCCAATCTATGTTTTTTCATACAAACGGTACATGTAAACTAAAGGAATATTTGGTAGACTGGAGATTGATACAGAGTAGAAAAGGTGGGGTTGTCTTATCGAAAAGAATACTATGCTGTCCCGGACGAAGCGGAAAGTTGTGATCACCGCAATGTCGGCAGCTATGCTAATCACGCTGCCGTTTTCAGCAGCTGCAAGTACAAAAGTTGTTACGAGTTACCCGGTTTCTTCAGGCGTCACGTACACACATAATACATATTCAGCAAGCAGTCACATCAATCACATAGGCATCAATCTTGGTGATCCATACACGAAGCTGAAAATGGGGCTTCCTTCGCCCATTGCAAAAACAGCGCCTACATTAACGCTTGCGAACCGTGATTCGAGGGAAGGTCACCGGGTAGTCGGTGCCGTAAATGCGTCATTCTTCGATATGAAATCCGGCATGCCGATGTATTTGCTGTCACAAGGCAATGAAATTGTAAATGGCGGTGTCATCTCCAGTGCGTCCTCCTATTATGTCAGTCATCCGATTGCATTCGGCCTGACGAGCAACGGACTTGCAGAAATTGATTATTTTAATTTAGGAATTGTAGTCGGTGTGAACGGCAATGTCTTTCAAATGACAGGCATTAACCGCGAACGACAGGCGGATGAAACGATAATCTTCACTCCGCAGTACAATAAAAACACTACAGGGTCCAATGAATATGGCATCGAATTGGTAGTGGAAACGAATGCTTCGATCACATCGACGCATTATGGACAGCAGCTCCAGGGGAAAGTCGTCAACGTACGCGGCTACGGCGATAAGAAAGCCGTGACGATTCCGCCGAACGGTTTTGTTGTATCTATCCATGGCAAAAAAGGATTGGAACGCTTTAAGTCCGTGACTGTGGGAGATCCGCTTTCGTTGAAACTGTCGATCGATGATAAATGGAAGGACTCTGAATTCATGATGGCGAGCGGCCCGATGCTTGTCAAAGACGGAAAGCGCCATATTACGATGGATACGAATAACTGGCGGGCGACAGCGAAAACAGCAAGAACGGCTATTGCCATCAGTAAAGACAAAAAGCAAGTGCAATTAGTAACGGTGGATTCAAGCGCGGGATACAGTAACGGAATGTCGCTCACTCAATTTGCAGATTATCTTGTATCGCAAGGGTATGACCGTGCATTGAACTTTGACGGCGGCGGTTCAACTACAATGGGAATCCGGAAATACGGCAGCAATCAGGTGGTGCTGGCGAATCGCACATCCAATTCCACACAGCGGAATGTTTCGGCAATTGTCGAAGCCGTGAGTACGGCACCGACAGGAGAACCGGGAATCATCAGCGTGTCAAGGTCTCAAATAGGTGAAATGCTTGTTGGCGCGACGGCTGACTTGAAGATCAATCACGTTCTGGACGCATTTTATAATCCAATCACTCCGAATCCGTCACAGCTGAAAACGACTTCCGCAAAAGGAACAGTCGAGGGAACCGGACTGACATATAAAGCGGTGCAGGCAGGGGAAGACCGTATATCTGTGAACTATGGCAAGGCGGAACAATCATTCCCGGTGACGGTAGTTGATCAGCCGGCAAGACTGGATGTGAAAGCTTCCGCAGCGAGTGTAAAGCCGGGAGAGAAAATCACATTTACTGCGACGCCGTCAGATGCTTCAGGCAAGCCGATCATTTATCAGCCGCAGCAATTGACATGGAGTGTCACAGGTGACGAAATCGGCACTATTACTTCTTCTGGAACTTTTACAGCAACGAAAGAAGGAAAAGGACAAGTGCTGGCAACGCTCGGGAAAAAGACGATTGCCCTACCGGTTGAAGTGAAGTCTGCAGAGGCGCCGCCAGTGACGAATCCGGTACCGCCTGTCGTTGACAATCCAAGCAAAGAACTTTTTACAGATGTGCCGCTATCCTACGCTTACGCAACGGAAATTTATTTCTTGCGTGACCGGGGCATCATTACTGGAGATACCGACGGGACATTCAATCCGGGCAATACGTTATCGAGACAGCATGCCGCGGTAATTTTAAGCCGTGCATTCAACTTGCCGCCTGTGGAAGAAGCGCGCAGAGAGTTCAGTGACGTGCCAAAAACGCACCGCTATTATAATGAAATCAGCGCAATTGCTAATGCCAATATCGTAGGCGGTTATTCTGACGGGACATTTAATCCGACGGGGCAGTTAACGCGCTCACAGATGGCAATGATCTTAGTCAAAGCGTATAATTTGGAAGGAGAATCTGAGGAGAAATTTAAAGACGTCTCTCCGCAGCACGGAGCATACAAGCAGATTCATATATTAGCGAATCACGGCATCACGACAGGAAATGAAAAAGGTGAATTTATGCCGGGCATTCCGGTGAACCGGGCACAATTCAGCGCATTTTTATACAGAAGTATGGCACGATAAGCAAAGGAGCCTTCCGATCAATGGCACGTCCGTTGATTGGGAGGCTTCTATTACGTTTGAATACAATAAAAAAGATCATTCTGCTATACTTGTAGCAAATGATCTATAAAGGATGTATGAAATTGAAAATAGGAATTGTAGGGAACTACGGAAACGATAATAATGGTGATGAAGCGATTCTGCTGAGTATCATTTCACAAGTTACATCTACCTTCAACGTGCCAAGTGATGCAATTACGGTATTCAGCAATAACCCGAAGCAAACCGCAAAACGGTATCAGGTAATGAGCGCCCCGTTATATTATAAAAAGGGCAATGCGGTGAAAACCTTTGGTGCAACCTATCTTCAAAATAAAAAAATTGTTAAAACGTTTGATCTGCTTATTATTGGCGGCGGCGGAATTCTGATGGATCTTTATAAGCGCGAAGCTCCGTTATACGGATCGTATGCGATGATGGCCAAAAATTCAGGGGTTCCTTATGTGGTATACGGCTGCGGCGCAGGACCGCTCAGCAGCGAATTAGGCAAATGGTTTATCCGCTATATGAGCAAGCATGCAGAGAGTATTTCCGTCAGAGATCCGGAATCTGCAGCGCTTCTGAAATCTATAGGTGTGAAAAAATCAGTTGAAGTAATGGCGGATCCGGCGTTTTCATTGAAACGCGAACGTCAATCTTCAGCGGACCGTCCGCTGAAAATCGGTGTGACGGCCGTACCTTATTATCATGGGGGATACTGGCCGGAGAGTAAGGAAGAGATTTATCAGCAGTATATAGAAGGAATGGCAAAAAATTTAGATGTACTGGCAGCAGCACAGCCTGTGGAGATCACATTTTTTGCTACTAAGTTCCCGCAGGATGCCGATGTGACGAAAGATATTCAGGCTTTAATGAAGGAATCAAAACAAACCACTGTTATTGACCGCAATCTATTGCCGGAAGATTTGCTGGAAGTTACCGCTTCACAGGATATTCTGATCGGCACAAGACTGCATTCACTCATACTCGCAACATGCACGTCAACACCCGTGATCGCAGTTTGTTATCATCATAAAGTGACGGACTTTATGAAGCTTGCGGACTTATCCCATGTAGCCATCCCGATTGATGAGATGCATACATCAGACAGCTACCTGGCAGACGCCTACGATTCGTTGGCATCTGACTGGAATGATACATGCGAAAAAACCGCAAAACTTTCCGATACATTATACGAAGCAGCCATGAAGGGGACGCGTCAATTCACAGAAGCCATAAAAAAAAGCATATAAAATACATTATATGCCCTGACTGAAGAGGATTTCCAAAACTATGGAAGTCATCTTCAGTCTTTTTTTAATTATGGGAGGCAGAAGCTGTGTTCAAGTGCTATAACAGTAAATACAGAAATAGTTAAAATCCAAGCATAGACCGTACTTCAGTGACATACGTCTGGCTGACAGGCAATTCCGTGCCATTGACCAGCTTAATGACAAGGTTCGATGAAAAGTCCCGGGAGATTTTCTCGATGCTGTTCATGTTGATGATGTACGAACGATGGATACGCAGGAAACATCTTGGCAGACGAAGCTGCAGATCCTTTAACGTAAAGCTCGTGTTGTAGCTCTCACCCGCCGTGTAAAACCAAGTTTTCTTGTGAAGACTTTCTATATAACTGACCTGATCAAGAGGAATGGGAAACCATTCATCTTCTTTCTTGCCTGTAAGAAACTGTAGCTGATCGCGTTTCAATACGTGGAAATTTGGCGGCAAGATAATGATCAATGCTCCCGGTTCTTCCTGAACTTCAATAGGATAGCCAATTCCAAAGTAAGGCATGCCGTATAGGGAATTATCCATGACGACTTCCACTTTGCGCTGTTCTCTGATGGTAGCTTCCGCAATGCTGCCTGTTTGGATATTCTGGCCTTCCTTCAAATGAATATCATGCATCCCCGGCTCGTAGTAGATATAGCGTTCTGCCACAGCAATGGCGATAGAAGCATCTTTTGGAACCCAGTCTTCTAAAATGGTGGCATATTGATGTAATACTTTTTTTGGGACGTCGTTATTTTCCATTTTATTCATATAATCCCCTTTTTATATAATTACACTCTAATGTAAGGCCTTTCATCCATTCTACCATTCTTTCATCCTCTAAAAAAGCCCTTTTGTCGAAATGGACTGACAATTCTAACACCCTGTTATATAGTAATACATAACGAAGATAGCTGTTATGAAACAGACTGTAACAGCTAGCCGTTGAAAAATTGGGAAGGTGTGAAGAAAATGTCAACAAGACAAGAACAAATTGCACAACTGGAGAAAAGCTGGGCCGAGGATAGTCGTTGGAAAGGAATCAAACGTAACTATACTGCTGAAGATGTAGTAAAGCTGCGCGGTTCACTTCTAATTCAAAATACACTGGCTGAAAAGGGTGCTGCTCGCCTTTGGAAATCACTTCACGAAGAAGATTTCATCAATGCACTTGGTGCGTTAACAGGTAACCAAGCGGTACAGCAAGTTAAAGCTGGTCTACAAGCAATCTACCTAAGCGGATGGCAAGTTGCTGCTGATGCAAACCTTGCAGGACAAATGTATCCTGACCAAAGTTTATATCCGGCAAACTCTGTACCTGCAGTTGTCAAGCGCATCAACCAAGCACTTCAACGTGCAGACCAGATCGACCATGCAGAAGGCCGTGAAGACGGATTCGATTGGTTCGCTCCAATCGTTGCAGATATGGAAGCTGGTTTCGGTGGTCCATTGAACGTGTTTGAACTGATGAAAGGCATGATCGAAGCAGGAGCTGCAGGTGTTCACTTGGAAGACCAATTAGCTTCTGAAAAGAAATGCGGACACTTGGGCGGTAAAGTATTGCTTCCAACACAAAACGCAGTTCGCAACCTGTCTGCTGCACGTTTAGCTGCTGACGTTCTGGGCGTAGACACAGTAATCATCGCTCGTACAGATGCAGATGCTGCTGATATGGTAACTAGCGACATCGATCCAGCTGACGCAGAATTCTTAACTGGAGAGCGTACGCCGGAAGGATTCTACAAATCTAAGCCAGGCATCAAACAAGCAATCGCACGCGGACTTGCTTATGCAGAGTATGCTGACCTAGTATGGTGTGAAACTTCTCACCCATCACTTGAAGAAGCTCAAGAATTCGCTGATGCAATTCACGCGAAATACCCTGAAAAAATGCTTGCATATAACTGTTCACCTTCATTCAACTGGAAAGCAAACTTGGATGAAGCAACAATCGAGAAGTACCAAGTTGAACTTGGCAAGATGGGCTACAAGTTCCAGTTCGTAACACTTGCTGGTTTCCACACATTAAACCACAGCATGTTCGAGTTGGCTCACGGCTACAAGACTCGCGGTATGGGTGCATATTCCGAGCTTCAGCAAGCTGAATTCGATAACGAATCAAAAGGTTACACAGCTACTCGTCACCAGCGTGAAGTTGGAACAGGATACTTTGACGAAGTTGCACAAGTGATCTCTGAAGGTCAATCTTCAACAACTGCTATGTCTGGTTCAACTGAAACAGCACAGTTCTAATAATACGTACGCTGTACTAAACAGGGTTTTTGGGAGAAATTCCTGTACGCTTCAACAAAAGGGTATTCATATGATAACGGGGTCACAACATCTGCCAGCAGATGGAGTGAAAAGTGGGAGGGAATTGGGCGCGAGTCCAATTTCCTCCTTTTCTTATATTTGAAAAATTTTGATAGTTTCGATATGATAGAAGGCATGGACTTCATTAAAAGGAGGAGTTAGATAATGAGAAATAAAGAAATGCTGTTAATTCCCGGGCCTACTCCGGTAGCAGATTCCATTTACGATGCAATGGCAAGCGAGACATGGTCACATACCGATCCGCGCTTCGTTACAATCTATAAACGGACGATTGATCAGACAAGAGAAATTTTCAATACAGACGGCGAAGTGTTCGTAGTCGCAGGTTCTGGAACAATTGCAATGGAGATGGCGATTGTGAATACGATTGCAGAAGGCGAGAAGCTGCTCGTTGTGAGCCAAGGGTACTTTGGCGACCGTTTCATCAAGCTCGGGCAGGCATTCGGCATTCAAGTGGATGTATTGCAGTCGGAATGGGGACAGCAAGTAACGCCTGATGAAATTGACCGTAAGCTGGCGGGCGGCAATTACAAGGCGGTCACTGTCACACATGCAGATACATCTACAGGTGTGGCGGTTGATCTGGAAGCTGTCGTCCCTGTTATCAAGAAACATGGCGCGCTCGTGATCGTAGACGGCGTCTGTGCTTCTACTGCAATGGACGAAGATATGAGCAGAGAATACGGCGGTGAAGGAAATACGCTCGACATCGTCCTGACAGGATCACAAAAAGCGATTGGTGTGCCTCCGGGTCTGGCGTTGATTGCATTCAATCAAAAGGCATTGGATGCACGCGCGGCGATGGAGCGTGTGCAAGCATATTATTGCGATATTTATAATTGGCTGCCTGTCATGCACGATCCTTCCAAATACTTTGCCACACCGGCAGTGAACTTAGTGTATGCGCTGGAAGAAGGGCTGCGAATTGTATTGGAAGAAGGGATGGATGCCCGTATCGCAAGACATAAAGCATTCGGCCGCGCAGTCCGTCAAAGCCTGGCAGTCTACGGCATGAATGCGATCGCTTCAGAAGAAGTCGCGGCACCGACATTGAGCTGCATCCTGTATCCTGAAGGGGTAGATGACGCGGAGTTCCGCGCAGCGATGGCAGCTAAAGGAACGGTATTGTCGGGCTCACTCGCTCACCTGGCCGGAAAAGCATTCCGTATCGGGCATATGGGCAACACCACTGCCGACATGCTGGAGAAAGCGGTCATGCAAATTGGAGAAACACTGATTGAAATGGGTCACCAAGCGGATATTTCCAAAGCGCAGCAAGTATTCACAAATGAAATAAATCAATTGACTGTATAATAAAAAGGCCGGCGAGAGAATGAATTTTCTCTTACCGGCCTATTTTAGCAACTTATTTTGCTTTCTCCACTTGTTTTATATTGAGGATAAAGTTGGAAATTAGTTTTGCTGTTTGCTGACGGGTAGTGGAAGCAGAAGGCATATAATGGCCTTGGTCCCCGTTTGCAATATTCAATTCCGCCATCATCGCAATGGCATCTTTTGCTTCTTTATTGTAGTTGCCCAGATCACCGAATGGGGTAGAAGAAGCAGCTGTGTATGGCTTGTCTGTGTAATTTTCATACGCACGTTTTATCATTTGTGCAAATTGCGCACGGGTCACCGGCTGGTTCGGCTGGAACTGATCACCGTGCCCTTTAACAATTCCCTGTGCATACGCTGCCGCAATTTCATTTTGTGTAGCAGCCGCATAGTCTTTCAAGTCTTTGAAAGGGGAAGCAGTCACATGGTCAGTCGGCAATTCCAGCGCTCTGACGATAAATGAAGTGGCCTGTGCTCTAGTCAGTTTGTTCCCCGGTTTGAATGCGTCCGTCTCTGTGCTGAGCAGATCGCGGTAATATAAATCGGAAATGTACGGGTAAGACCAGTTATCCGTTGTCACATCAGCAAACGGAACTTTTGCCAGTATGCGTCCTTCAATGCCTTTTGACACGGTCTTCAATGACTTCAGATGATCCGCAAAGTTTTCCCAGTCTGAGAACCCCGGTTCACTGACGCGTCCCGCTTCATAAGCCTTGCCCAACGCTTCAAAGCCGTCGCCGCCGCGTGCAGTAAAGACATTTGTAGCTGCTTTGTACATTTTGCTGTCCGTTACTTCTATGCCGTCCACTTCTAATGAAACAATACGGCTGCCAACCGGTTTAGAAGGATCAAAAAGCAATTTCATACCCGCGGCATGTAAGAAACCGCCTGATTCTTTCGGATACTCTTTTACTGCGTGCTCAAAAGTAGATTTCAACTCTGCGCCGCTGATTTCTACGATGGCCAGCGGGTTGCCAAAAGGCAGCACCGTCAGAACTTCTCCGTACGTAATTTCTCCTTTATCGATGGAAGAACGGATTCCGCCGCCGTTTTGGAATGCGATGGACACATCAGAATCAATTTCTTTCGCTTTCTGCAGCATACCGTCCGTAATCAAGTTCCCCAGATTCGTTTCGCTAGCACGCACACCGCCCAGATTCCGCAGTCCATTCAGGAATACTTCAGAAGTTGCTCCGACCGGGCTCGCCATTCGTTCCTCCACTTGCTTCGTGTAAGGAGCCAGAATTTCAGCCGCGCCGGCATCACGCTCAGCTCCTTCGCCGCCAATCTCGTGAAGCTTTCCGCTGTAACTCGTAATTACTCCGTTTGAATCAAACTCCACGTCCAGTTGGCCAAGGAATTTATTGTATTCATTCGCTTGTACAATGACAACAGGATCCGTATCCGCATGGATCACTGCAGGCTCAGTGAGTTTAGAATGTGTATGACCGCCGACAATAATATCAATTTCCGGCACGGCTTTCGCTAATTCCTGATCATTGTCGATTGCTTTATTATCGTCAAATCCAATATGCGTAATCGCGATAATCTTATTAATTCCTTGAGCTTCAAATGCAGAGACCGCTTCTTTCGCTTCTGCAATATAATTCGTAAACGTCACTTTTTCAGGGCTGGAGATCGACACAACTTCTTCCGTCGTCAAACCGAAGATTCCGATCTTCTCGCCGTTTACTTCTTTGATAATGCCATTATAAATCTGCCCATTTTCAGGTGAGTCAGTAATGATATCATTCTGCAGTCCGTCAAATAATGGATCTTTCGAGAAATCTACATTGGAAGATACGATAGGGAACTGGGCCGCTTTGACCATTTTGGCAAGGGACCCATGGCCATTTTCTGAGCGCCCGAGATCGAACTCGTGATTGCCGAACGTCATAGCGTCATAGCCGAGATAGTTCATAATTTTCATGTCCACTTCGCCTTCAAATTCATTGAAGTACAAGGTGCCGGAGAATACGTCCCCTGCATCGAGCAAGAGATTCGCAGGGTGTTCTTTTTTCAGTTTCTTAACGACTGCGGCGCGTTCGGGTGCATTGCCTACGTGTCCGTGTGTATCGTTCGAGTGCAGGACGGTCAGAGAGAACTTGTCCGTCTGATCTGCAGCGGCAATTGTCGGCGTGATAGATGCGGCAGACAGCAGCAGCGCAGACGCGGCGGTCCATTTGATCAGCTTCGTAGTCATAGACGTTTCCACCTTTCAATTTTGATAATACTGAAATATAAGATTACTATACATAGTTTACCATTAAGCCGGTTAGGGGGCAATGAAGGGTGGAAGGAAATGGAGAATCCATTGAACCCACTGTGGCGCTGGCGGATGGCTTCCGCGATGAGCCAGACAGAAGATCGCCTGTCAGTCTCATCACTTCGCCTACCGCTTGTAAGGCGCCTCCGTTCAGTGAGTGGAAGTCACTTAGGCTTCTGGTTTTGGAAAAGTGTCGGGCAAGTGCTGTGCGGACGGGCTTTGTTCTTGTGTATCATAACTGGATTACACCAGTTGCCGTCATTATAAGGGGACAAGGGGAACGGCATAGAAGCCACTGCGGCGCTTGCGGATGGCTACGCAATGAGCCAGACAGGAAGATCGCCTGTCAGTCTCACCGCTACGCCTACCGCTTGTAAGGCGCCTCCGTTCAGTTAGGGGGGAAGCAGAATCTGACACGTCTTTTGCCAAAGCACACGCAAGTCGTCAACCAGTCACTGCACTTCTTCTCTATTAAACAGCAACCTGGATTGCCCCCACTCAGCAGCGCAGGCACAACTGCGGGGTCGGCCGAAGTCATGAGACAACTGGCGCGCACTATCGCCAGCTGGCTCATGGCGAAAGGCAATCCCCCACGTGCCTGTGCGGGTCCAAAGAGCAGACACTCGCCAACTCCAATCCCCGACAACCGATCGAGCAACGATCCCCCAAAACCAGAGCCAGAACGGAATTGAACTCACTGAGGCGTTGCCAGCTGGCTCATGGCGAAAGGCAATCCCCCACGTGCCGGCGCGGGTCCAAAGAGTAGACACTCGCCAACTCCAATCCCCGACAACCGATCGAGCAACGACCCAACCCCCCACACAAAAACCCCCTTCCAGAAAACATCCGGAAGGGGGGAGCTGCTTATTGCTTGCTGTAGTACTGATACAAACCTGTATAAATTGCATCCGCATAAATATTCATGTACGTCTCACTCGTAAGCTTCGCATAATCCTGTGAATTCGTCAGGAAGCCCAGCTCTACAAGTACAGCGGCCACGTTATTATTACGGATAACATAAAAACGATTGTTCTTCACTCCGCGGTCAGACATATTCGCCTTCTGGACGATATTACGCTGAATGAAAGAAGCCAAATCGCGGCTTTCGTTGGCATTTACGTTAGAAGACGAATCATAGAACGTCTCTGCTCCTTTAGCAGCAAAGCCCGCCGCATTCACGTGAATTGAAACGAATGCTTCTGCGTAGTTCTTCTTTGCAAAGTCTGTTCGTGCTTCTAACGAATAATACTTATCTGTAGAACGCGTCATCAGCACTTTCGCGCCTGCATTCTTTAACTTTGCTTCTAATTTCTTAGACACATTCAACGTGATGGATTTTTCAGATTGGCCGTTCTTTCCGGTGCCCGGGTCATGTCCGCCGTGGCCTGCGTCGACAACGATTACGCGGTCTTTCAATGGATTGCCTGTTTGATTCAATAACTTCAAATACGTTTTATGAACATAGCCCGTTGTGCTGCCGGTGCGAATTTTTGCCCAGTAGCCTGAAATGGAAAGTACTTCTACTTTCTGGCCTGCGTTCAGTTTGCCGATAGTAGCTGCACTTGAATTGCCTGCTGACCGGACGTTTAAGCCATTTACAGTTACTTTCCCCATTGTTTTTGCAGCAGGAGCCGGTTTTGGCGGTACTGTTACGGCAGGCGGTGCAGGTGTCGGGTTACTTGTTGCCACGTCATTTAAGTTAGGAGTTGTGAAGTACTCATGGATATATCCATCGACACCGTTGATGCGCACTTTTAGCCAGACACCTTCGCTTCCGGTGACTTCTACCAATCTGCCATTTTGCAGCACATCAATAATCGCGGAAGTATCCGACGGCGCACTGCGCACATTCAATGGATCTTTGTCATCACCTGTTTTTACACGCACGTATTTTACGCTGGACTGCTGATCAGGTGTTTTTACTGTCAATGCAAACTGCTTATCCATGGCACGTGCAACGAATAAAGCGAATTGGGAGCGCGTCAGTTTATTATTCGGCAGGAATTTTTTATTGTCGCCTTGTGTAATGCCAGCATAATAAAGGCCGTTGATGCGATCCGCATATTTATGATTGGCGACATCCGTCAGTCCTAATGGTTTTTGACTTGTGACTTTTTCAGACAGGTTAAATGCGACGGACATGGCATAAGCCATCTCGTCACGCTTAATTTCTTCGTTTGGTTTAAACTTACTACCGTCAGTTACCGGGAAGAAACCTTTTTGCAGTGCAATATTAGCAAACTTGTATTGTTCGCCATTTGGATTTAAGCCGTTGATGTTCATATTTTTCAAAGGAACATTTTCATTTCCTGTAGCGATAACCAGCATCTTCGCTACGTGTGATCGGCGAAGGTTATCACCCGGGTTGAACTTGACGGACTGGTTCACAATGCCTTTTTCGGCTATGTAATGGACTTCCTTGAAATATTCACGATCGGCTGGGACGTCGGAAAACTTAAAGCTTGCCAGGGACTGAAGAGGTGAGAAAGCAAGAATCGTTAGCAGCAACAGACCGACTGTTGCCCATTTGAATTGTTTCATGAGTTCCTCCTTGGAAAATATTATTTATTACTAGACTCATAGGTTCATTTTACCAGTAATAAAAAATGATTACTAGATGTTTTTGTCATACTGTGTAAAATAGTAATCGGTAATGGATGATTCTTCATTCCTACTTCTGTTAGCTGGGCAAGAAAGCGTATAGAATGGCGGATATAGAAAAAGCCGAATGTCCTTGTAGAACATTCGGCTGTATGATCAATTATTGATACGATCAATAAACTTATTCAATTGTCCAACTGATACTTTATCTGCTATACCGAATGTACCATCTAGGTAACCGGTAGTAATTTTGTGGTGGAATAGGATGTTGATGTACTCAGTTGCCCAGTGACCCTTGGGAACATCAGAGAAATTCGCAATGGCTGATCCTCTTAATTCAAATGCTCCAACTAACACTTTTGCTAATTGAGCGCGAGTTAATTCTTTATCCGGGTTAAAGTTGCCGCCGTCCCCAGTAAAGATATTGGCTTCAGCTACTGCGGAAATCGCGTGATAATGCGGATTTGATTCGTCAACGTCTTTAAACGCAATATTCACAGTCGTCATATCAAGCTCCAGCTTTTCTGCCAATACTTGTGCAACTTCTCCGCGGGTTGCATAGACAATTTCTTTAACAGGAGCTGAAGCTGCAACCTGTTTCTCTTCTTTCGGAGCAGTTTCAGAGAAGTCTGCTACGCGGCGAGCGCCGATATAACGGCTTTTCCAATAGTATGGATCATCCAGTGAGGAAACCATAACGCCTTTACTTACAGAAGCGTGAATGAAATTATTAGATCCGGAATAGATCCCTACATGTGATACACCGCGGCCTGAAGTATTGAAGAATACTAAATCTCCAACCTCTAGATTGCTTTTGGAAACAGGGGTTCCTGTAGCCATTTGCTGGCCTGTAGTTCGCGGTATCGATAAACCTTCTTTTTTGAATACGTATTGTGTATATCCCGAGCAGTCAAATGCAGTAGGGGTTGTCCCGCCAAGTCGATAGGGGGTGCCCAAGTAATCACGTGCTGTGCTCATTAATGAAGTTGGTGAGTTTGCAGATGCAAATTCTGGTGCAAGTGAAAAGAATAATAGACTTGCCATAACCAGAGACAGTAGACGTTTCATGCTGTTCTCAAATTCCCCTTTCGCACAATCATCTGTTGTGCTTTATAATCTAGGAATATACTAGCACGGATAAACATGAGATTTGTTACAGTTACATTACAAGAGAATTACACAGAGAAGTCACATTGAAATTTTAGTAGAAACTCCTAGATAGGTTTTTCAATATACAGAACATACGGTAAAGTCAGACAACAGTTATTGCGACTTTATATCCGTGATGTATGTGGTATAATCATTCAACGTATAAAAGAGCCATCCTGTAAATCAGGAAAGCGACAAAGGATGAGTTATAAGTGAGTAAAGTAGTAGTCTTCAGTAATATGTATCCTTCCGCAGAGCATCCTACCTACGGAATCTTTGTGAAAAATCAAGTGGAACAATTAAAAAGTGCCGGAACAGACGTAAAAGTCATTGCGATTCATGAACCGGGGAAAAGTCCAATAGATAAAATAACAAAATATCTGTCATGGGGCATCAGCTCTCTGCTGTATGTACTGCGGAATAAAAAGAAAATCGGCATAACGCATGCGCATTATGCATTTCCTACAGGTTTATTGTCGCTGATGGCGAAGAAGTTATTTAATATTCCGTACGTTGTCACGGTACATGGCGGAGATCTTGATAAAATGGCGAAGAAAAGTGCTCGCATTGCTAATTACACCAAACAAATTTTGCAGGAAGCGGCATCTGTCATCACAGTAGGGGAGAAGCTTCATGATCATGTAATCCATGACTACGGCATTGCGCCGCAAAAAGTAGAAATAATGAGTATGGGCGTGGACACGAATATATTTAAAACGATGGCGCAGGAGGAAGTGCGTTTATTGCTGGATGTGCCTTTGAATGAACGGGTGCTGATCTTTGTGGGCAATGTGATTGAAGCAAAAGGCGTCATGGAATTGCTGGATGCATTTGAACAGCTGCGCAAAACACATGATGATCTGCTTCTCTATATAATAGGCTCGCAAAAGGATGAACGTTTTACAGCGGCAGTAAAAGAAAAGGCTGCCGGTAATAAAGATATCCGTTTTAAAGAGCCTGTCAGCCAGACGGAATTATCCAAATGGATGTCTGCAGCTGATATTCTCGTTCTGCCTTCCTATCATGAAGGATTTGGCCTCGTTGCGCTCGAGGCACTGGTGTCCGGTGCGAAAGTCGTAGCATCGAATGTCGGCGGACTGCCGTACTTACTGAAAGATGGTGCAGGAACGCTTGTTGAGCCGCGTGACGCCCATTCTCTTGCAGCCGGACTGGAACAGGCCCTTGCGAATGAAGTAACAAGAGAGCAGCATGAAACTGCACAGCAGATCATTCAGCAACATTCTTCAGAAGTAATCGTCAAGAGATTGAACGATATCTATGAAAAGAATGGAAAGGGATTCACTTCATGAGTAAATTATTCAAAATTATCGGGGCGGTTGCCGTCATCAATATCGTGGCAAGACTGTTCGGCTTCGGCCGTGAAGTCGTTATCGGGATTCAATATGGGACATCCACAGTAGCAGATGCGATTGCGACGGCCTATACAATTCCAAACTTCATTTATTTAGTGCTGGGCGGGGCGCTGACGACCGCATTCATATCAGTCTATCATTCGTCGAGCATGGACAAGCCGCTATTTGTCCGAAAGGCGTTCACGACTGTTGTCATTTCAGCAACCATCATAACTATGCTGATTATCATATTTATGAATCCGATCCTTCACTTGTTTTTCAAGGAATTAACAGAAGAAGATTATACACTTGTCCGGAACCTCTTCCTTTGGATGATGCCTTCCTCCATTGTGCTGGTGATGTCAACCTGGATGAGCGGATTGCTGAACATCAATGACCGCTTTCAGCTCTCAAGTCTGGCGATTTTGCTGTATAATGCCGCGTTTGTTCTAGTCGGTGTGCTGCTGACGAAGTGGCTCGGTCCCGAATCATACGGTGTCGGCGCCATGGCCAGTGCGCTCATGATGGCTTTGTTCCTCTATTGGGGCATCAAGCGCGCGAATCTGTCGTCACTGAAGCCTTCATTCGGTATGCCGCCCGATATTAAAAGAATGTGGTGGCTGGCACTTCCGATTTTATTCGGCGGTGCATCGCTGCAGTTCTACTATATTATCCACCGGTTTGCGGCAGGCGGTTTAGGAGAAGGTGCAATTTCTTCTATTAATTATGCGTCGAAACTGACGGGCTTTCCGCAGGCAATTCTGATGACTGCCGTAACAACGGTCATCTATCCCATGCTTGCAAAGAAAGAGGGGGAAGGGGATACAAAGACGATCAAAGCGCTTTATAAAAAAGGGATGCTGTACATGGTGGCGCTACTTTTGCCTGCGACTGCATTCTGTTATTTTTTAGCAGAGCCATTGATCCGCATTGTATTCGGTTATGGGAACTTCGGTGAAAAGTCGATTATGCTGACGGTGCCGGTGTTCAAAATATTTGCCCTGTCGATGTTCTTTTTGGCGGCGAATACATACATTACACGCTTCTATTATGCAAAAGGGAATTCGATCACGCCGATTATCTTCAGTCTTATTAGCGTATTCGGTATTAATATTGGCATCATTTATGCATTGGTCGATCAAATCGGTGCACAGGCCATTGCTTACGGTACTGTCATCAGTGCCGCGGTGAACTTTCTGCTGCTTGCAGGATATGCACGGCTTAAATGGAAATTATAAAGTACATGAAAAAGCTTCCTCCCGCATGGGGAGGAAGCTTTTGCGTGTGCTGGTGTAAGCCAGAAGCAAATGACGGACGGGGCAGTGCTTTTCTGCAATGGATGAAGAACTTACAGCATAAAGAAGTTATCTTTGCCGATTTTTTCGTACAGCCCGCTTCGTTTAAACAGATTTACTTTTTCTGGCGGCACTTTCTTGAAAATCAGCCGCTTATTTCGCTGCCGCGCTTCGTCAAGAAGTGCGGACAGGGCAGCTTCACCGGTAGCGTCAATAGCTGTTACATTTTTCATGTCTAAAATAATCGTCTTCTGGTCAAGCTTCAAAAGTTCGGGATAACGGTCCTCGAAATACTTCGCCGTACCGAAAAACAGCGGTCCGGATAACTTGAACTTAATCAGATCTTCTTCATCGTCTTCAGACAGTTTGTATTTCTCCACATCACTCAGCTTACTCTGCTTAATATCGAGTGAGCCGCTCATCTTCCGTAAGAAGGAAAGTGCAGCAAGCAGAATTCCGACTTCTACCGCGATCGTCAAATTCACGAAAATTGTCAGAAGGAATGTGGTCAGCAGGACAATGGAGTCACCTGAGCGCAATGAAGCAATTTGAACAAATGCTTTTCGTGAACTCATATTCCATGCGACATACATAAGAATTGGCGCCATTGCTGCTAATGGAATGTAAGAGGCATAGGGTGCGAATAGTAATAAGAATGCAAGAACAAACAGACTTTGAATGACGCCCGAAATCGGACTGACTGCACCTGAGCCAATGTTTGTAGCGGTACGTGCAATCGCCCCGGTAGCTGGTATTCCGCCGAAAAGCGGTGTAACTATATTGGCGATACCTTGACCGAATAATTCTTTTTTGGAATCATGTTTCGGCAAGTTGCTCTTCATTCCATCTGCTACGACAGCAGACAGCAAGGACTCAATTGCTCCAAGCGCTGCAATGATCAAAGCAGGCTGCCACAGATTAACCAGTTTAGAAAGTGTAATCTGCGGGAAATGAAAAGCAGGAAGATGCTGTGGAATCCCGCCGTATGCAGTGCCGATCGTCTCGATTTTCCCGGGGAAAAACAGAATAGAACAAATCGTCGGTATCAACAGTGCTACGAGCAGTACCGGTATCTTCTTGGAAATCTTCGGTAAAATAAAAATAACGGCCAGACCGATTACGGCAGTCAATATACTGAACGTATTGACCGTGTGGAACTGGCGTGCAATTTCCGTCATGCTTTCATGGAAAAATTCCTTCTTCTCCACGCCGGTCAGTCCAAAGAAGTTTTGAAACTGTCCGGTGAAAATAATGACGGCAATCCCTGCGGTAAAACCAATCGTCACCGAGCGGGGGACGAAATGAATCAGGCTGCTGACGCCGAGGAAACTCATGACGACAAGGATAATCCCGGCCAGGAAGCCGGCAATCAGTAAATCTTCATAGCCGTACTGCAGGACGATTGCCAGCAAAATAGGAATGAACGCCCCTGTCGGACCCGCTATTTGAAAGCGTGAACCGCCAAGCAGTGCAACTAACAGACCTGCGATAATCGTCGTGTACAGACCATATTCGGGTTTGACGCCCGATGCAATTGCAAAAGCCATCCCAAGCGGAATGGCTACAATTCCAACAGTAATCCCTGCAATCAAATCCTGCCGGAATCCCGCTGCATTATAGTTAAGATAGCGTTGATCTTTGAACATATTTGTTCACTTCTTCCGCTTATAGTGTGTAGTTTACAGTTCTAATTATATCTTATGCTGTTTATTTATACAAGGTGTGCATAAAAGCAGTAGCGTAGAAGGAATAAGAAATCATAGGGGATTTCATGCAAACAGCAAAATTGATTCGGAAGTATTTTAGTGTTAAACTATATTAAAATAACAAAGGCAGAAAAGCCAATACAAAGGAGAGATTTATGATGGGCAGATTACAAGATAAAGTAGCATTCATTACAGGCGGAGCATCAGGTATGGGTGAAATGATGGTGAAACAATTTGTTGCAGAAGGCGCAAAAGTCATCGCAGCAGATATTAATGAAGCAGCCCTTGAAGAAAAATGGGGCGGGCAAGACAATATATTCACGGTTACATTGAACGTAACCGCAGATGAAGAATGGGAAGCGGCTATGAAAAAAGCAGTCGACCACTTCGGAAAATTAGACATTCTCGTCAACAACGCCGGTATTTCGACTGAAAAAACAGTGGATCAGATTACAATTGAAGATTGGCGCAAATTATCCGACATCAACAGTTTCGGTACATTCCTAGGCATGAAACATGCATCTAAATATATGAAGAAAGCGAAAAAAGGCGCAATTGTTAATATATCCTCCTATACGGCACTTATCGGTATGGGCTTGAACCCGTACTCCGCGTCTAAAGGAGCGGTGCGTGCAATCTCCAAAGCGGCGGCAGCTGAATACGGTAAAGACGGCATTCGTGTAAATACGGTATTCCCGGGTGTTATTGAAACCCCAATGACGAAAAACCTGGAAGAATCAAAAGATATCCTCGGCATGCTGATCAAAATGACTCCGCTGCAGCGCCTGGGACAACCTGAAGATGTAGGGAATGCGGTATTGTTCTTGGCATCTGATGAATCATCTTATATCACAGGTGCAGAAATTGTCATCGACGGCGGATACTCTGCAAGATAATAATAGTAAAAGAAATAAACGGGTTGTCCCACAAGTCACCATGACTTGCGGAACAACCCGTTTTTTACGGTGTTATTTTATGTCCGTGAAGCGCTTAAAGCCCATGAAACGCGTATTCCAGTATGAAGAATCCAATGATGCAATCTCAATTTCTTTCACACCTGCGTGAATGAACTTATTGTCTCCAAGGTAAATCCCGATATGTGAAATGCCGGGACGATATGTATTTTGGAAAAACAACAAATCTCCCACTGAAGGATCTTTGACGAAAACTGAACGGTTAAAGAATCCGATCGTATCCAGTCTAGGGACTTTCACACCTGCCTGGTTGAACGTATAGTAAATAAATCCGCTGCAATCAAATCCCGAAGGAGTTACGCCGGCCCATACATAAGGGATTCCTTGAAGGGGCATTGCGATATCCACCAATCTAGTGCTCAACGCATTGGATGGTGCACTTGTAACCAGCGTTTTCGGCTGTGTGACAGGTTTACTTGATGACAATGTGCCGGTAAATGAATTAGTAGAAGATACAGCTTTCGACGAGTTCACTTTATTTTCTACAATCAGCTTCTGTTTCACCTTAATGTTATTTGAAGTAAGAGAGTTCAGACGCTTTAATTCAGTTACGGTAATCTTGTATTGAGTAGAAATCTTATAAAGAGTTTCTCCCGGCTGCACGATATGCGTTTTTGACGCAGCGGCAACACTGCCTACAGATATGCTTGTTGCCAGCATAAGAGAGGCAATCGCGGTTAGAGCAATTTTCTTCATGTTTAAATTATCTCCTTTTAGTATACTAGATTTACTTCTTGTGCTTTAGTACATAGTCTGGATTTAATTCTATAAACCTATCATACAATACTAGAATGGATAGTAAACGTACCTTTAGACTTATCTTTCAAAAAATGTTTAATAGACTATTAGATCCATTGTTTTTGAGTTGAGGGTTTGTTGAGCGTGAATTTCGGTTTTTTTAGTAAAATTGAATCTATATTCAGATTTATCAATAAATTCTAGAAGTCATTAATTGAAAGCGATTACTATGTGGAACGCTGTAAAAAAAAGCCCGTGAAAAATTCCGATTTCGGATTTTCAGGGCTTTTTTATTGGTTAAGAACGTCCGATAGGCCAGTCGAATGGTATAGATCCAGGAGGTGAGTGCTTGATAATATCGATCATCGGAATAGTATACGCAAATAATATCAAAGCGATAGTGATACCGATCCATAAGTACCAGTTCTCCAAAATCTTTGGTGTTTTCTCTGCGTCGGGCTCTTCTTCAGCGATCGGGTATTCTTCATAACCGCGTGGTGCGAAGAATGCCAATTGAATAAAGATGTAGAACATCAGCAGAATACCGATGAATAGAATGGTTCCGCCGACTGCCTGCGACAACTGATAACTGATCCATGTGGAAACTTGATCTCCGCCTGCATATTCAGAGAAAGCTGAACGACGCGGTCCGCCGATCAAACCTTGAATGTGCATGGAAGTAGACATGATCGTCATACCGATCGCCCAGATGAATGTCTGAATGATTCCTAATTTATTTAATCTCGGAGTCAAACGGCGTCCTGTCAAGTGAGGAATCAGCCAATACGCAATACCGAAAAACGTCAAAATGACAGTGGTTGCGACCGTTAAATGGAAATGCCCGGTAATCCAGATTGTGTTATGGACAAGAGAGTTTACCTGGTGGGAAGCGTTAATAATACCGCCTGCTCCGCCTGGAATAAACGCTGCCATACCTACGAACGGTGCTAAGAAACGAACATCTTTCCAAGGCAGTTTCTTAAACCAGCCGAAGAGAGATGTATATCCTTTTTTTCTTCCTGTAATTTCAAAAGTAGCAAACAGAGAGAATGCAGTCATCAATGAAGGGATGACGACCATGAATGTCAAAACTACTTGGATGAATTTCCAAGTCGGGTCAATACCCGGTTCGGTCAATTGGTGGTGGAATCCGACCGGAATCGAGAACATCAGCAATAGAATGAATGCAAGTCTTGCCAATGAGTCACTGAATAGCTTTCCGCCGATAATTTTTGGGATAATTGCGTACCAAGCCATATAAGCAGGCAATAACCAGAAATATACGAGCGGGTGACCGAAGTACCAGAATAGTGTGCGTGTCAGTAACACGTTGACTGTCGCGACATAACCGAGTGACCAAGGTAAGATTAATACAACAACTGAGTACGCTACACCAAGTGATGCAACAACCCACATGATCATGTTAATGACGACCATGAACGCAAGTAATGGAGATTTTTCACCTTTATGTGCTTTCTTCCATACATATAATTGACGGAAGTTTACGAATGCAGCAATCCAGCTGCCGATAATAACCATTGCCAATCCAATATAGAATACCGGATGTGCGCGAAGCGGTGTGTAGAATGTATACAATACGGATGCTTCACCTGTTAAGATCATCCACGCAGATAATACAGTTCCGACTAGCATTACCCAAAATGAAATCCAGCCCCATTTTAGTTGTTTGCCGGAAATACCGACTGTTTTTCCCATAAGAGAGAACTGGAAGCCTACGATGAAGAATGTAGTCAATACAAGACCCAGTACTACGCCGTGTGTTGTTAAAATCGTGTAATAGTCAATATTAAATGGCAATGTATATTTTCCTGAACGGACCAAAGTCTGGAGCAGTCCCATTAAACCGCCGACTAAGAGCGAGATGAACGTGACATGCATAAAGGCCATATAGAGTCTGGATTCTTTTTTCGAGAAGTTGAATAGTTCCATAGCTTAATACACCTCCACTGTGCCGAACATCAAATGGTGACCGATGCCGCAATATTCATTACAGACTACTGTAAATTCGCCGCTGTTTTTCATGACGGCTTCAAAGCGGCTAATATGTCCGGGTTCCACCATCATATTGACATTTGTGCCTGCCACTTGGAATCCGTGGACGACATCTTTACTTGTAATTTGGAAAAGAACTGTGGAACCTTTAGGCACACGAATCGTCTTAGTAGCGGTTCCGTCATCTTCTTTACCAAAATCGTAGTTAAATGCCGACGCAACCATATTGACAACATACTTTCCGTCAGCAACTTCTGTCAGACCGAGATTCTCAGGCTGGAATGATTCGTTTGCTTCGACGTTCTGCGGATCGATTGTTTCAATGTGACTTTGCGGATGTGTTCCTTTCCAGAACGCTGCAAAGCCGATAATCAGTAAGAATAAAACCAATGAACCTAATCCGAACACTAGCCAAACTTTTTCGTATTTATGCAAATGCATAGTATTTCCTCCTTTAATGCTGTTCATTATCTAGATATGAATAATCCGTAAGCGCCGAACCACATGATAAGAATAACGATACCAACAATCATTACCATGATTAATGTACCTTTTAGATTCGCTTCTTCTTTTGGCTGGTTTTTAGAAGACACCTGTTTCTTGCTCAACACGGCCACCTCCTTCTCTGAATGTAATTCGTACTCTCATCATAATCCTGGAGGAGGAATAAAGAATTAGGGAAATCCCTATGAATGGACATTTATGAGGAATGTTCACAATATGTTCAACCACTTAACATGCTTTTGACATACACATTTATGCGCATTTGTGATTCATAACAGGCAGAACGTACTATCTGGAAAATCCATCAATTATGCAGTGAAAATAAATGTGTAGCAGTAATTAATAGAGGGTAGAATTTAATAGAAAAGTGCGGGCTGATTCTTGACCGTACGTCAGTTTGAAATTACAATATAATAAGGTAAAACCTAGGAAGACGGTGTATGAAATGGAAAACATTAAATGGATTACAGTGAAAAACCCTGAAGAGGGAGCAAAAGAAGTTTTCAACCTGATTTCCGAAGAACTTCAACATGATAGATTGCACGTGCTGGGACTGGCAACAGGAAGCACGATGATCCCGGTTTATGACGAATGGACAAACTCGCAGCTGGACTTTTCTAATGTTACAGCATTCAATTTAGACGAATATGTCGGATTAGGTGCAGACAATCCTAATAGCTATGCATACTTTATGAAACAGCATTTATTCAGCAAAAAACCGTTCAAAGCGACATATATTCCAAATGGCATGGCGGAAGACTTAGATGAAGAGTGCAAAGAGTACGAGCGGAAGCTGAACTCCAACCCGCTGGATATTCAGCTGCTTGGAGTAGGAGAGAATGGCCATATTGCATTCAACGAACCCGGAACGTCATTTGATTCTGTCACACATGTTGCAAAACTCACAGAATCCACGCTGGATGTTAACAGTCAGTACTTCGAAAATGATGATAAAATTCCGAACATCGCGTTAACGATGGGAATCTCATCCATTACCAATGCAAAGAAACTGATTATGGTTGCGTTCGGAGAGAAAAAGCGCGCAGCAATGGAAAAGTTAAAGTCTGGTGAAGTGACAGCAGACTGGCCAATCACTAAACTATTGCGTCACGATGACGTCGTAGTCATCACTGATTTACAGATTGACTGAAATATTGCAGTAACTAATAAAAGGGCTGTTGCAGAAGCGGTAACGACTTCTGCAGCAGCCCTTTTTGCGTTGTTTCATATGTTGACGTCATAAAATAACATAACCAGAATGTATTTGTTAAAAACAGCCATAATTATTTCAAAAGTAACAAAGTATACGCACATTGAAACAACCTTGTTACATTACTGTAATAAAAATGAGGATTTGAAAATGCTAATGTTAATACAACATAAACAGCCAGACTAGTAAACAGGCAAAAATACATACTATTATTGGAGGAACTTATGAATCTATTGCAAAAAGTACTATCAGTTATTGCGTTATCTGCTGTATTAATTGTCGCGCCTTTTACGGGACAAGCTGAAGCGGCAGGAAAAACTACTAATATTACCAAAACGGCAACAAGTCTTACAGGAATCAAATACCGTTACGGCGGAACAACTAGAGCAGGTTTTGATTGCTCAGGTTATGTCGGCTATGTATTTAAACAAAACGGATTAAAGGTAGCAAGAACGTCCAAAGCTATGTATGCATCAGGACGTGCTGTAAAGAAGTCAAATCTTCGCAACGGCGATCTGGTATTCTTTAATACAACCGGCCGCGGGGTGTCCCATGTAGGGATCTATGTAGGCAACGGCAAATTCGCGCATGCGTCCACATCTAAAGGTGTGCGTGTAGACAGAGTAAATGATGTATATTGGGGCAAGCGTTATATCGGTGCTAAGCGTGTGGCAGGTATTTAAATAGTGGACGGTCTTCCATTACGGGAGACCGTTTTTTTATGTAAAAAAACCGGATGCGAGAGAACTTATCTCGTATCCGGTGCATGTTAATTAGTTGCGTCTTGAGGAACGCGGATGGTCCAGCGGGAGAAATCCGGTTCTGCTTTGACAATCAGTTCCTTCGGATAAATGAATGTCCAAGGAGTGGTGCTGTTTGCTTTTACCGAAAGTGGCGGTTTCAGGTCAAATGTTCCCCGTGCCACCAGTTCTCCGGTCGCATCGATCAGTTCAAGCGGCAGCTTTTCAATATTGATCTGCTTGGAGTGGCCGTTGCGGACGAAGACCGATGCGGCAATATTGCCGTCATCTTGCTTCTGTATTTGGAAACCGGCGATATTTACTTCGCGGGGCTTCAATTTTGGAAGACCTTCAACGATGTCAGCCAGCGCTTCTTTTTGTTCAGCAGGAAGCTGCTCTTCCCAGGAAGGGGCAAGTTCCAATTGGTGCGGCATCATGGAGTGTACGTTGAATGCCAGCTTCCAGTTTTCAGCGGGAATTTCTTCAGCCAGCTGGTCTTTCTTTTCAAAAACGAATACCCACGGACGTGCACTGCGCGCAGGAATTTCACCCAATTCATTCAGGTCGAATTCCGCGGAAGCCGCTGTGTTGCCTTCTGCGTCCAATAATAGAAGTTCAATTGTTCCTACAGTGATGGCTTGGTCAAGTGAAGAACGGAAAAATGATTTTACTAGCCAGCTGTCATTTGCAGGTTCGAAATCGATGTCGATACCAGATAAAGAGATTTGATTTGGCTTTAATGGCTCCAGTTCATTTGCAAGAAAACGGAAAACATATTCCTGTTCCTGCGTCAGGTTCCATTGCTCATGAAGTGATAATTCAGTCTCGATATCTTCATCGCCTGAACCTGCCTGGCCGTTCTCTAAGATTTCTTCGGATTCTACTGTACTTTCCAATCCGGTTTTTTCAGTCTTTTTGAATAAGTTGAAGAGTTTCATTGGGAAACCTCCTGTTGTGTATTGAGTTGCTTCATGAATGCGATAATTTCGGACGCAATATCCCTGCGCAGACGCTGATAGTGCTTAGCAAATAACTGCAAGCCTTCGCGCTGGTAAATACGCATTGGATCTTCCTGTCCGTATGAACGCAATCCAATTCCTTCTTTTAAGCGGGTCATAACTTCCAAATGCTTGACCCACATCGTGTCGATATAGCTCAACATGACCTGCGGCAGCAGCTGACTTACTTGTTCATTATCAGTGAATGTGTCGATAAATGCAAACAACTCTGCGATGCTTTCATCATACTCTTTCATGATATCTGCTGTTCTATCTAATGAACGCGGCAATTCTACCGGCGTCAGCAGCAAGGCGTTCATCGTGCGCTCAATTCGTTCAAAATCCCAGTTGTCTGCGATTTCATTATCCGGACAGCTGTCCAGTACAACGAATTCGACGGTTTCTGACAGCATGGTCTTCAGTTTGCCGAAAATATCCTTGCCTTCCAGCACGCGGTCGCGCAATGAATAGATTACTTCACGCTGGTCATTGATGACATCATCAAGCTTCAGATTGTATTCACGCATAGAGAAATGTGCGCCTTCCACAATGCGCTGGGTGCGTTCCGTCAGCTCATGCACATCGGTATTCAAGACTCTGCCGGTTTCATCCGTTTTGACTTTCGTCAGGAACTTCTCCAGCTCTTCAGGGGAGAAACGGATATACATTTCATCTTCCAAAGAAAGATAGAATTGACTTTCTCCGTGATCACCCTGACGACCAGAGCGGCCGCGCAGCTGATTATCGACACGCCGGCTCTCATGCTTTTCCGTTCCCAGTACGAATAAACCGCCGTTTTCCTCGACGCCTTCACCGAGTACGATGTCGGTTCCGCGTCCCGCCATGTTGGTGGCGACAGTAATATTGCCTGCCTGTCCCGCATCGGCAATCAATGAAACTTCCTGCTCGACACTTTTCGCATTCAACAGGTGGAAGCTCAATCCTTCATCACGCAAGTATTTGGCGACGGCTTCGGATTGGAGAATGGAAGTAGTTCCGACAAGTACAGGCTGTCCTTTGGCGTGACGAGCCGCCACTTCTTTGGCAACTGCTCTGTATTTCTCATCCGTCGTTTTATATACGAAGTCCGGTGCATCGATTCGTGCACGCGGGCGGTTCGTAGGAATTTGAAGTACTTCCATATTATAAACTTCACGGAATTCCTTATCCTGTGTCATCGCCGTGCCTGTCATTCCGCAAAGTTTTGGATACATGCGGAAATAGTTTTGGATCGTAATTTGTGCCTGGGCTTTATTTTCATCCGTAATCTCGACGCCTTCTTTTGCCTCGATGGCCTGATGAAGACCATCTGATAAAGTCCGGCCTTCCATAATCCGGCCGGTGAACATATCGACCAGTTCTATTTTTCCGTCCCGCACGATATAATCCACATCACGCTTGAAGATGACGAATGCACGGACTGCCTGGATGACGTAATGATACAGCGTCTGGTGATCCAGATCATACAAGTTGCCGATGCCGAATGCTTTCTCGACTTTTTCGATTCCTTGTTCGGTGAGGGAAGTCGCTTTAGTTGCATCATCAAAGTCGAAGTCTTCGTTCACTTTAAAACGTTTGGCAAGACGGGCTGCGATATGGTGAAGATCTGCATCCGCCTGCATTTTACCCGCTACAATCAACGGTGTTTTTGCTTCATCGATCAGCACGCTGTCAACTTCATCAATAATGGCGAAATGGTAGGGACGCTGCACTTTCTGTGAAGGGTGCTGCACCATATTATCGCGCAAGTAGTCAAATCCGAATTCCGTTCCGACACCGTACGTAATATCTGCTTCGTATGCCGCCTGCTTCGCCGGACCTTGCATCATCGGCACGTTTAATCCGACAGTCAATCCTAAGAAGCGGTGAATTTGACCGATTTGTTCAAAGTCACGTTTCGCCAGATAGTCATTGACTGTGATGACGTGTACGCCTTTTCCTTCCAGTGCGCGGACATAAGAGGGGAGAGACGCTACCAGAGTTTTCCCTTCACCAGTCGGCATTTCGGCAATGTTTCCTTC